>NZ_JBHYJB010000003.1:18225-342655 GCF_042740175.1 Streptomyces sp. NPDC059009
CCGCGGGCCCCGGGGGGCGGGGGGTGGTGGGGGGGGCGCGCGGGGCGCCGGGGGGCGTGTCGGCGCCCCGGTCCTTCGCGTGCGGGCGGCTCCACCACCCCCCCCCGGGCCCGGGGGCATGAAGTGCCGTACGAAGTGAGAGGGCAGGATCAGTCGATGACCAGCTACGGATCGTTCCCCGGCGCGCGCCCGCGCCGTCTGCGGACCAGCCCCGCCATGCGCCGCATGGTCGCCGAGAACCGGCTGCACCCGGCCGATCTGATCCTTCCCGCCTTTGTGCGGGAAGGGGCCAGTGAGCCCGTCGAGATCGGGTCCATGCCCGGGGTCTACCAGCACACCCGCGACAGCCTGAAGAAGGCCGCCGTCGAGGCGCTGGAGGCCGGGGTCGCCGGGATCATGCTCTTCGGGGTGCCGGAGGAGAGCAAGAAGGACGCCCAGGGGACGCCGGGCACCGACCCGGACGGGATTCTTCAGGTCGCCCTTCGCGATGTGCGGGCCGAGGTCGGGGACGACCTGCTCGTCATGTCCGACCTGTGTCTCGACGAAACCACCGACCACGGGCACTGCGGTGTGCTCGACGGGCAGGGGCGCGTCGACAATGACGCGACGCTCGAGCGGTACGCCGAGATGGCTCAGGTCCAGGCCGACGCCGGTGCCCACATCGTGGGGCCCAGCGGCATGATGGACGGTCAAGTCGGCGTCATCCGCGATGCGTTGGACCAGGTCGGGCACGAGGACGTCGCCATCCTCGCCTACACCGTGAAGTACTCCTCCGCCTTCTACGGGCCCTTCCGGGAGGCCGTCGGGTCGTCGCTGAAGGGGGATCGCAAGACCTATCAGCAGGACCCGGCCAACACCCGTGAGTCCATGCGGGAGTTGGCGCTCGACCTGGCGGAGGGGGCCGACATGGTGATGGTCAAGCCGGCCGGGCCCTACCTCGACGTCCTCGCGCGGGTCGCCGACTCGGTGGATGTTCCGGTCGCCGCGTACCAGATCAGCGGCGAGTACGCGATGATCACCGCTGCCGCCGAGCGCGGCTGGATCGACCGGGACAAGGCGATCATGGAGTCGCTGCTCGGCATCAAGCGGGCCGGGGCCAACATGATCCTGACCTATTGGGCGACCGAGGTTGCCCGGCAGCTCTGATTTCCCGGTAGCTCTGATTTCCCGGTAGCCCTGATCTCTGGCAGCTCTGATCCCGGGTAGCTCTGATCCCGGATAGGTCTGATCAGCTGGGCGGCTTGACCTCAAGTCCGGTTCAGGTCCGAGTGTGGTGTGTGGCGGCGGGCGGATGTTCCGCCGCCGGGAGGAGCACGCCATGCGCGCCGTTGTCCTGCACGAGTTCGGGCCCGCCGAGAATCTGCGGTACGAGTCCCTGCCCGACCCCGTTCCCGGGCCGGGGCAGGTGCGGATCGCTGTCCGTGCCGCCGGGGCCCACTTCGTGGAGACCGTCGTACGGGCCGGGGAGGCGGGTGACATGGCCCCGCCTCCGCCCGAACTGCCCGCCGTTTTCGGGGGAGAGGCCGCCGGAGTCGTCGATCTGGTCGGGGCCGGGGTCGATGCGGACTGGGTGGGGCGGAGGGTCGTCACCGCTCGCAGCACTCCCGGTGGGTACGCCGAGTTGACCGTGGCCGATGTGAGTGGGGTGCATCCGCTGCCGGAGGGGGTCTCGTTCGAGGACGCCGCCTCCATGGTGGTCACCGGGGCCACCACCATGGGGCTGCTGGACATCGCTCGACTCACGCCTGCCGACGTGGTGTTGGTGACGTCGGCGGCCGGGGGCGTCGGGCGTCTGGTGGTGCAGTACGCGAAGGCGCTGGGCGCGACCGTCGTGGGTGCGGCCGGTGGGCCGGAGAAGGTCCGCGCCGTGCGGGAGCTCGGGGCCGATCTCGCCGTCGACTACAACGACTCCGGCTGGGGCAGTGTCGTGCGTGAGCATCTTGGGGGACGGAAGGTCACCGCCGTACTCGATGGAGTGGGTGGGGAAAAGGCCGCCGCCGCCTTCGAGTTGATCGCCGACGGCGGGCGGTACGTCGTCATCGGGTGGGCCTCGCAGAAGGCGTTCGAGCCGGGCGATGACGTGTTGGCGGGGCGGGGGATCTCGTACGTCAATGCCCTGCTGGAGCTGCTCGGGCGGCCGGAGGACGGGCCCGGGCAGCAGAAGCAGGCCCTGGAGGCGCTGGCCCGGGGGGAGTTGACGCCCAGCCACCAGACCTTCCCGCTGGCGGAGGCCGCGCGGGCCCATGCGGCGATGGAGCGGCGGGAGACCACCGGGAAGGTGCTGCTGATCCCGTGATCCGTGATCCCGTGATGGCGTAATCCCGTGATGCCGTGATGCCGTAATTCCCTGATTCCGCAGGGTGCCCTGTCCCGGCTCGTGCCGCTCAGTCCTTCTTGAGCAGCGTGACCAGACGGGAGAAGCCGTCCGCGCCGTATCCCTGCTCGACCGCGCGGTCCAGGAGCTCCTGGAGGGACTCGAACAGGCCCGCCCGCAGGCCCTGTTCGGCGAAGGTGTCCGTGAAGTTGGGGAGCGCCTCCCTGTTCATGGCGAGGTTGGAGACGTCCGTGAGGTGCCGGTCGGTGTCGAGTGCCTCGGCGGTCCCGGGGACGACTCCGTGCGTCATCGCGACGATCCAGTCGGTGAGCAGCGGCGCGAGCTCGCGGGCCGGGATGCCCTCGCTGCCGGTCAGCGCGAACGCCTGGGCGACGCCCGCCGCCATGCCGTACATGCCGGTGAGCAGGGCCAGGTCGTAGAGCGCGGCCAGGCCCGGGTCGGTGCCGGCCCACTTGATGTCGGCGAGTGCGGCGAGCGTCGGGCGGTGGGTGGCGAAGGCCGCCTCGTCGCTGCCGCTGTAGAAGATGTACGCGCCGGGCGTCGCGATCATCTGCGGTACGGCCATGATGCCGCCGTCGAAGTACGTGATGCCGTGCGCCTCGGCCCAGGCCGCCAACTCCCTGGCCTGCGACGGCGTTCCGTTGGTGAGGTTCACGAGGGTGCGGCCCTTGAGGGCGTCGGCCTCCGGCTCCAGGAGGGAGCGGACGCTGTCGTTGGTCGTGAGGCAGACGATGGTCAGCGGGCTCGCCGTGATCGCCTCGGTGGCCGTGTCCGCGGGCTGTGCGCCCTGGGCGGCGAGCGGGCCGGTCTTGGCGGCCGTGCGGTTCCACACCGTGGTGGGGTGGCCCGCCTTGAGGAGTGCGGCGGCGAGCGCGCTGCCCATGAGGCCGAGGCCGAGGACGGTGACCGGCGCGGGGGAGGGGGTGGGCGAGGGGGAGAGGGACGGGGACAGGGGCTGCTGTGCGGGCATGGCTGGGTGGCTCCGATCGGAGGCGTTGTGGGGTGGGAACGCCTTCGATCCTTGACGGCCGGGGGGTGTCGGACAAGTACTGACTTTTTTGTGAGTGCTTACCGGGAGGTGGGTGTGAGGAGGGTGGGAGGCCGCTGCGGGGTGGGGGGAGGCAACGGTTCCGGTGTCCCAGGAAGGCGTTCCAGGGGGAACCGTCTGCGCAGGTCAGGTGGGTGAAATCGTTCCAGCGTGCCAGATCGGCCGAGATTTCTTGTGCCCGTCGGAGCGGGGCTGTTTCGCTCTTGGCCGTGCCACAGCGGCACGCCTTACGAAGCCCGGCCTTCCCTTACGAAGCCCGGTCTTCTCCTCTCCGGCTCACCTTCTCTCTTCCCTACTTCCTTACTCGGGGGCACTCATGAAGTTCACGCGCACCACAACCCGTACCGTCCTCGCCGGTATCTCCCTCGTCGCCGCGCTCACGCTCACCGCGTGCAACGGTGACGACGGCACGGGCGTCGACACGAGCGGTGACTCCTCCTCGTCGGCTTCGTCGTCCGGCGGGAACGGGTCCTCGGGCGGGAACGGGTCCTCGGGCGGCGGCTCGTCCGACAACGGCTCGTCCAGCGGGGGCTCTTCCGGGAGCGGGAAGGGGAACTCGGGCGGGGGCGGTCAGGGCACGTCCGGCGGGTCCGGTTCCGACGCGAGCGGCAAGGTCGAGAAGTGCCGCACGGACGACCTGGACATCACGGCGCACGACAACACGATCACGGGCGACCCCGAGGGCGTCGTCACGGTGCAGATGCAGAACGGCAGCGGCCGGGACTGCGCGATCTCCGGGTATGCGGGTGCCGACCTGAAGACCAACTCGGGGACGCTGTCCGCGAAGCGCTCGGGTGAGCAGATCCACCCGGACATCCTGAAGGACGGGGAGTCTGCGGCCTTCAACATCACCTTCCCGCTCAACAAGTCGGGCGGCTCCGGCGTCCGCATCACGGGACTTGTGGTGACCCCGCCGGACGAGACGAAGTCGTTCAGCACGGAGTGGCCGGCCGCCGACTCGCTGCCGGTCACGGAAGGCGGCGGCTCCCCGGTGAAGGTCGGCCCCGTCGGAAAGGTCAGCGGCAACCACAACTGAGCCGCCCCTGACCCTGACCCGACCCCCCTCCAGCTGCCCCTGGCCTCGTTGTGCCCCCACGCGAGGCCGGGGGCGTTTTTCGTGCGGCGGGCCGCCGCTCCCCGTGCGCTCGCGCCCCTCTCGCATACCGGCGCATCAATGACCACATGGACGACATCGTCCTCTGTGTCATCGAAACTGCAACCAACTCCCTCCTCCACGGCGTCCCTCCCGGACGTGGGTTCCAGCTCTTCCTCCGTTACGGCGAACTCGTGTGTCCTGACGGGGAGTCGGGGCGAGGTCACGTACGCGTGGCCTCGCCCGGCCCTCGCACCGTCACCACATCAGCGCGTCCGACGCCGACGTCTGCCAGTACGTGACGAACGCCGAACTGTCCACGTACACACCTCCCTTGGGGAGCCTGGCCGGTGCGGGGGCACCCACGCTGCCGTTCATCGTGCGGTTGGAGAAGTGGACCCCCAGCCTGTGGGCCCGGTAGCCCTCCACGCCCTCGGGCGACGACGTGCCGATCGCCGCGTACGCCGTCTCGCCCGGCTCGAGGGTGACCACCGCCTGGGGGATGTTCTCCTCCAGCCATGCCGTGGCCGCCTGGGCCTCGTCGAAGCGGAGGAACGGGGCGCCGTACGCGTAACACGTCTTCGTTCCCGTGTTCTTGGCGGAAAGAAGCAAGTGGTTGAGCGGGCGGCCGACCTCCTTCACGGTCATCTTCGTCGTGGCGGCGGTGCAGCTCTTGGCCGCCGCCGACGGGCCCGACGTGGCGGCGGGTGCCGCCGACGCGGCGCCGCCGAGTGCGGTGAGCGACAGGGCGGTGGTGAGGGCCGCTGCTGCGGTGGCGGCCTTGGTGATCAGTCGCATGGCTGGTCTCTTTCGGTGTGACGTGGCCTACGCGCGCCGCGCCGAGAGGCTTCCGGAGGCGGCGTGCTTGTATGGGTTGCAGCATGTACAGCGATGTAATTCGGGGCCAGCGTGACGGGGGAGTCGGGGACGCTGGGACACCCATAAGGGTGTGGCCTGGGGAAACGCTGTTCCATGGAACGAACGAATGGGATGGAGGGGAACGTGGGGGCGGGAGATCTCGCGGAGCTGCTGCGGGAGCTGAAAGAGAGGTCGGGGCTCAGTTACGGGGCGCTGGCCAAGCGATTGCATGTGTCGACCTCGACACTGCACCGGTATGTGAACGGGACTGCCGTGCCTACGGAGTTCGCTCCCCTGGAGCGGCTTGCCCGGGTGTGCGGGGCGTCTCGGGAGGAGATGGTCGAGGCGCATCGGCGGTGGATACTCGCCGATGCGAGTCGGGGGGAGCGGAGGGAGGGGGCGCCCTCTTCTTCTGCGGTGCCCGGCGAGTCGGTTGCTCCGGCTTCTACTGCGGTGCCCGGCGAGTCGGTTGCTCCGGCCTCCGGCTCTGCCGGGCCCGGCGAGTCCGTTGAACCGGCGCGCGCCGAGCGGGACTTCGAGGCAGGGGCGCCCGGCGACGGAGCCCGTGTCCACCCGTCCCGCCGTGCGGGACGGCTGTCCACGGAGGGGAGGCGCCGCCCGGCCTGGGCGGATGGTGACGAGGGGGCCGGGCAGGATGCGCCCGGCGTGGTGATCGGGCCCGTCAGTGACTCGGTGAAGCAGCGTGACGGTGGGCGGATGTCGCGGGTGCGGGTGCTTGTCGCCGCTGGTGTCGTGCTTGCGCTCGGGGCCACCGTCTTCGCCGTACAGGCCGCCTCCTCCGACGACGGTGGGCGCAACCACGACCGTGCCTCCGCCAACTCCCCCAGTGCTGACGGCGGGACGCGGCAGCGGAACCCGGACGTCAACGGTTCCGCTTCGCCCTCCGGAAAGGGGCCTGGGAAGGGCAAGGGCAAGGGCAAGGGCGACGGGGACGCTGCCGGGCCCGGGAAGTCCGAGGGGGACGGGGAAGGCGAGGAGGCCGGGGGCACGGACTCGGCGCCCGCAACCGGAGGCGGTGGCAAGGGCGGTGGCGGCGCGGGCACCGGCAAGGGGTCCGACCCCGTGACCGTTTCCGTCCAGCCCCAGTACTGGGACAACCCCTGTACCCCCGCCTACCTCGTCGACAAGAACCCCGGCGAGCTCTCGCCGCCCCCCGGCGAACAGGACGCCACCAGCTGGGTGTCGGCGAACCGAGGGGTCGCCTCGCGGAACCAGACCGTGAAGGTGACGGTCCAGGGGACGGGGAAGAACACCGTCGTCCTGGAGTCGATGAACGTCCGCGTGGTCAAGCGGGCCGCCCCGCTCGACTGGACCACCTACAAGATGGGGTACTTCGGCTACGGCTGTGGCGGCAATGTGCCCACGCACTCCTTCAACGTCGACCTGGATGCCGCGGCGCCACGGATGACTCCCGACCCCGACGCCGAGCCCAAGGAGAGCGGCTTCCCCTACAAGGTGAGCGAGAGCGACCCGGAGACGTTCTTCATCAACGGGACCGCCAACTCCAGTTATGTGGACTGGTACTTGGAGCTGGAGTGGTCGAGCGGGGGTGAGCACGGGACGATCCGCATCGACGACGAAAAGAACAAGCCGTTCGCCACGAGCGGTGACAAGAGCCGTCCCGTGTACGCGTATTCGCCCGAGAAGAAGAAGTGGCTGAGGACGAACCGCGACAACGATCAAGTGTCGGCGGACTCCGCGGACTCGGCGGAGACGGGGGAGGCGGGGGAGTAGAGGGAGGAGGGCGGTAAGGAGGGGAGCAGTAGGGAGGGGAGCAGTAGGGAGGGGCGTCCGCATCTCGGAATGGTGCTTGTGGGGGGCACGCGGGTCCTTACGCTGCGGGGAACACAGGAGCCAAGGAGCCGCAGATGACCGTGACCGACACCCCCGTCCCCACCGGCCAGGGCCGCGCCCCCGCCCCCGCCCTCGCGGCCCGGGCCACCGCCGTGGGCGGCTCGCCCATCCGGGACATCCTCGCGGTCACCGCCCGCCCTGAGGTCATCAACTTCGCGGGCGGGCTCCCGGCGCCCGAGTTCTTCGACGGCGCCGGGGTGGCCGCCGCCTTCCAGCAGGTGCTGACCGGGACGCCCGGGACGGCGCTGCAGTACTCGACGACGGAGGGCGAGCCCACCCTCCGTACCGCGATAGCCGGGCGGACGGCGGCGCGCGGACTCCCCACCGACGCCGACGACGTGCTCGTCACCACCGGTTCGCAGCAGGCGCTCTCACTGCTCGCCACCGCGCTCATCGAGCCCGGCGACACGGTCCTCGTCGAAGAGCCCTGTTATCTGGCGGCACTTCAGGTCTTCTCCTTCGCCGGGGCGAACATCGTCGCCGTGCCGGGCGACGACGAGGGCATCGACCCGGCCGCGCTCGACGCGCTCGTCGGCCTGCACCGGCCGAAGCTGCTCTACACCGTCCCCACCTTCCAGAACCCGACGGGCCGCACCCTGCCCGCCGAGCGCCGGGCCGCCGTCGCGGAGGTCGCCGGGCGGCACGGCCTGTGGATCGTCGAGGACGACCCGTACGGGGAGCTGCGGTTCGAGGGCGAGCGGGTGCCGTGGATCGCGACGTACCCCGGGGCCGAGGACCGGACCGTCCTGCTCGGCAGCTTCTCCAAGGTGATGGCGCCTGGGCTGCGGCTCGGCTGGCTGCGCGCCCCGGCGGCGCTGCGGCGGGCCTGCGCCGTCGCCAAGCAGGCCGCCGATCTGCACACCCCGACCGTCAACCAGCTCGCCGCCGCACGGTACTTGGCGGACAACGACCTGGACGCGCACGTCGCGCGGGTCGCGGGTGCCTACCGGGAGCGGCGGGACGCGCTGCTCGCGGGGCTCGGGGACGCGCTGCCCGCCGGGTCGCGCTGGATCCGGCCCGAGGGCGGCATGTTCGTGTGGGCGTCGCTGCCGGCGGGGCACGACACCACGGAGCTGCTGCGGAAGGTCATCACGTACGACGTCGCCTACGTGCCGGGCGCGCCGTTCTACGCGGGGGCGCCGGACTCCGCGACCCTGCGCCTGTGCTTCGTCACACAGACGCCCGAGGAGATCGGTGAAGGGCTGCGGAGGCTCGGCACCGCGTTCACCGGCGCCGTGCTGAGCTGACCGGCGGGGCCCCGGGCTACGGCTACAGGCGCTCCGGGGTGCGGATGCCCAGGAGCGCCATCCCCTGGTGCAGGGTGCGGGCCGTGAGGTCGCACAGGAACAGGCGGTTCTCCACCTGCGCCGGGGTGTCCGCCTTGAGGACCGGGCACTGGTCGTAGAACGTCGTGTACAGCGAGGCCAGTTGGTAGAGGTACGCGGCCAGCTTGTGCGGGGCGTACTCCGCCGTGGCCTCCGCGAGGAGCTCGCCGAAGGTGTCCAGGTGCAGGCCGAGCGCCCGCTCCGCCGGGGCCAGTTCGAGCTCGGGGTGGGCGGCGGGGGCCGCTCCCTCGGCCTTGCGGAGGATCGACTTGATACGGGCGTACGCGTACTGCAGGTACACGCTCGTGTCGCCGTTGAGCGAGACCATCTGGTCCAGGTCGAACTTGTAGTCGCGGTTCGCCGACGTCGACAGGTCCGCGTACTTCACGGCGCCGATGCCCACGTACCGGCCGTTCTCGACGATCTCCTCTTCCGTCAGGCCGATCTTCTCGGCCTTCTCGCGGACGACCGCGGTCGCGCGCTCGACGGCCTCGTCCAGGAGGTCCTCCAGCTTCACCGTCTCGCCCTCAC
This sequence comes from Streptomyces sp. NPDC059009, assembly GCF_042740175.1. NCBI lineage: Bacteria > Bacillati > Actinomycetota > Actinomycetes > Kitasatosporales > Streptomycetaceae > Streptomyces > Streptomyces sp. NPDC059009. Next base: position 27,291 of record NZ_JBHYJB010000003.1, read on the forward strand.
GGGTCTTGAACGGCTTGCCGTCCGCGCCGAGCACCGTGCCGTAGCCCATGTTGTGGGCCGTGACCTCGTCGCTCAGCCAGCCCATCCGCCGGGCCGCCTCGAAGACCATCTTGAAGTGGAGGGACTGGCGCACGTCCACCACGTACAGGAGCGTCGTCGCGTCCAGGTCGACGACCCTGTCGCGGATCGCCGAGAGGTCGGAGGCCGCGTAGCCGAAGCCGCCGTCCGCCTTCTGCACGATCAGCGGCACGGGCTCGCCGTCCTTGCCGCGGATCTCGTCGAAGAAGACCACGAGCGCGCCGTCCGAGCGGACGGCGACGCCGGACTCCTCCAGGAGCCGCGCCGTCTCCGGCATCATCGCGTTGTACGCGGACTCGCCGACGATCTCGTCGTCCCGGATCTCCATGTCGAGCTTCTCGAAGACCGAGTAGAAGTAGACCTTCGACTCGTCCACGAACCGCTGCCACAGGTCCCGGGTCTCCTTGTCGCCGGACTGCAGGGCGACGACCCGCTTCCTGGCCCGCTCCTTGAAGCTCTCGTCCGCGTCGAAGACGGCGCGCGACGCCTTGTACACCCGGTTCAGGTTCGACATGGCCTGCTCGCCGTCGACGTTCTCGGCCGGGGCCAGCTCGCCGGGGTTCTCGATCAGGTACTGGATGAGCATGCCGAACTGGGTGCCCCAGTCGCCGATGTGGTGGCGGCCGATGGTCTTCTCGCCGGTGAAGTCGAGCATGCCGCGCAGGGCGTCGCCGATGACCGCCGAGCGCAGGTGGCCGACGTGCATCTCCTTCGCCACGTTCGGCTGGGCGTAGTCGATGACCGTGACGCCCGGCTGCTCCTTCAGCGGCACGCCGAGCCGGTCGTCGGCCGCGCGGGCGGCGAGGGTCTCGACGATCGCCTTGTCGGTGACCGTGATGTTCAGGAAGCCGGGGCCCGAGACCTCGACGTCCTGCAGCACGTCGGTGCCGTCGAGGGCGTCGGTGACCTTGGTCGCCAGCTCCCTCGGGTTGCCCTTCAGCTTCTTGGCGAGCGCCAGGATCCCGTTGGCCTGGAAGTCCGCCCGGTCGCTACGTCGCAGCAGCGGGTCGGCGGACCCGGCCTCCGGCAGGGCTGCCGAGAGGGCGTCCGCGAGGCGCTGCTGGACGGTAGAGGCGAGGGACGGGACCGAGGCCATGAGCTTCCGTTCTGGTAATGGGGATGCACCGTGCTGGGTGCCAAGTGTCCCATGAGGAGAGAGGCCGTCGCTTCTGGATAAGCGCAACCCCGGAGGGGCCGCTTCCGTCTGGGAGAATGGCAGTGGCACGGAGAGCGACCGTGCCCCCTGAAGACCTGAAGACCTGAAGCGAAAGGGACCGACTGACCGTGGCCCAGAGCACGAGCACGGAGCCCGCCGAGAATGCGGACTGGGTTTCCCGTTACGCGGACGACGTCATCGCCGAGTCGGAGCGTCGTGCCCCGGGCAAACCGGTCGTCGTCGCCTCCGGCCTGTCCCCCTCCGGCCCGATCCACCTCGGCAACCTCCGCGAGGTCATGACCCCGCACCTGGTCGCCGACGAGATCCGGCGGCGCGGGTACGAGGTCCGGCACCTGATCTCCTGGGACGACTACGACCGGTACCGCAAGGTCCCGGCGGGCGTCCCCGGCGTCGACGCGTCGTGGGCCGAGCACATCGGCAAGCCGCTGACGTCGGTGCCCGCCCCGGCCGGTTCCGCGCACCCGAGCTGGGCGGAGCACTTCAAGGCCGCGATGGTCGCCTCCCTCGGTGAGCTGGGCGTCGAGTTCGACGGCATCAGCCAGACCGAGCAGTACCAGGCGGGCGTCTACCGCGAGCAGGTCCTGCACGCGATGAAGCACCGCGGCGACATCGACGCGATCCTCGCGCAGTACCGCACGAAGAAGGCCCCGCCGAAGAAGCAGGGCCAGAAGCCGGTCGACGAGGCCGAGCTGGAGGCCGCCGAGGGCTCGGGCGCGGCGAACGAGGACGACGGCTCGGGCTCCGGCGCGGGCTACTTCCCGTACAAGCCGTACTGCGGCGGCTGCGGCAAGGACCTGACGACGGTCACGTCGTACGACGACGAGACCACCGAGCTCACGTATGTGTGCAGCGAGTGCGCCTTCACCGAGACGGTCCGGCTGAGCGAGTTCAACCGCGGCAAGCTGGTCTGGAAGGTCGACTGGCCGATGCGCTGGGCGTACGAGGGCGTGATCTTCGAGCCGAGCGGTGTGGACCACTCTTCGCCCGGCTCGTCCTTCCAGGTCGGCGGGCAGATCGTCGGGATCTTCGGCGGCAAGCAGCCGATCGGCCCGATGTACGCGTTCGTCGGCATCAGCGGCATGGCCAAGATGTCGTCGTCGCGGGGCGGTGTCCCGACCCCCGCCGACGCCCTCGCGATCATGGAGCCGCAGCTGCTGCGCTGGCTCTACGCCCGCCGCAGGCCGAACCAGTCGTTCAAGATCGCCTTCGACCAGGAGATCCAGCGGCTCTACGACGAGTGGGACAAGCTGGAGGCCAAGGTCGCCGACGGCTCGGTGCTGCCCGCCGACGCGGCCGCGCACTCCCGGGCCGCCCGTACCGCCGCCGGTGAACTGCCGCGCACCCCGCGCCCGTTGCCGTACCGCACGCTCGCGTCGGTCGCGGACATCACGGCCGGGGCGGAGGACCAGACGCTCCGCATCCTCAGCGAGCTCGACCCGTCGAGCCCGCTGGCCTCGCTGGACGAGGTGCGGCCGCGCCTCGACCGCGCCGAGAACTGGATCAGCACGCAGGTCCCGGCCGACGCCCGCACCATCGTGCGCGCCGAGCCGGACACCGAGCTGCTCTCGTCCCTGGACGACGAGGCCCGCGAGTCGCTCCGCCTCCTCCTGGAGGGCCTGGACTCGCACTGGTCCCTGGACGGCCTGACCCACCTGGTCTACGGCGTCCCGAAGGTCCGGGCGGGCTTCTCGGCGGACGCGACGGCGAAGGAGCTGCCGCCGGAGATCAAGGTGGCGCAGCGGACGTTCTTCGCGCTGATCTACCGGCTCCTGGTGACCCGTGAGACCGGGCCGCGGCTGCCTACGCTGCTGCTCGCGGTGGGGGCGGACCGGGTGCGGAAGCTGCTGTCGGTCTAGCTGTCGGCTTACGTGTGAGGGGGCGCCGTTCGCGAGGACGGCGCCCCCTCACCCGTACGTACCGCGTCTTTCCCACACGCACGTACTGCATCTTTCGGACTACCGGCGACGGCGGCGATCTCGCTCAGCCGCACGAGGCGTGCGGGCCGGGCGCCGCCGACCATGGACGCATGAAGGAAATCATCGCCGTCATCGGCTGGGTCGTCGGCATCCAGGGCGCCCTCGGCGTCCTCGGTCGCCTCTTCACCGGGGACTCCTGGGGCCTGCTCCAGAAGTGGTGGGACATCCCGACCCCCGGCTACATCGTCTTGTTCGTCCTCGGCGCCGCGCTGGCGGTCTGGGGCGAGACGTCCAAGCAGAAGGCCAGGAGCAGGGGCTGAGGTATCAGGCGATGTGGTCCTCCATCAGCTCGCTGTCCAGGCGAGCCGTGAACTGGTCCATGTAGTGGTTGAGTTCGCGGGACTGGAGGCGGAGCCCGAAGGCGGCCTCGACGTTCGCCGCGAACGCGCCGGGGGTCGGCATGCCCTCACCCTCTATCGAGTGCCGGAACACCTGGTAGAGGTCCTCGTCGGAGGGGACGGGGGCGGGTTCGGGCGCTGATTCGGGCGCCGATTCGGGGAGCGCCTCCGCCACCGCTTCGGGGAGCGGTTCGGGCTCGGGTTCGGTCTGGGGGGCGCCGTCGCCGAGGGGGCGGGTGCCGCCGGCGCCGTTGGGGACGGGGAACTCGGGCTGCCCCTGGGGCTGGGGCTGGCCCTGCTCCTGTTCCGCGTACCACTCGTCGTACGGAGCCACGGGGGCGTACGAGGCGCTGTGCGCGGCGAACCAGGGGCTCTCGTGCCGGCCGACCGGGAGGGTCTCCTCCGGGGGGTGGGGAGCGGGCTCCTCGGTGGTGGCGGGTGCGGGTGCGGGCGTGGCGGTGAGCTCGGGCTGCTGCTCCTTCGCGGTGACCACCGCGGGGGCGGGCGGCAGCAGCACCGGCTCGATGCCCGCGGCCGCGAGCCCCGCGGGGGCGGTCTCGGCGAGCGGGACGCCGTAGCGGGCGAGGCGCAGCGGCATCAGCGACTCGACGGGGGCCTTGCGGCGCCAGCCGCGGCCGAAGCGGGAGCGCAGCCGGGCCTGGTAGACGAGACGTTCCTGTTCGAGCTTGATGACCTGCTCGTAACTGCGCAGCTCCCACAGCTTCATGCGGCGCCAGAGGAGGAAGGTGGGGAGGGGGGAGAGCAGCCAGCGCATCATCCGCACCCCCTCCATGTGCTTGTCGGCGGTGATGTCCGCGATGCGCCCGATCGCGTGCCGGGCGGCCTCGACGGAGACGACGAAGAGGATCGGGATGACGGCGTGCATGCCCACGCCCAGCGGGTCGGGCCAGGCCGCCGCACCGTTGAAGGCGATGGTGGCGGCCGTCAGGAGCCAGGCCGTCTGGCGCAGCAGCGGGAAGGGGATGCGGATCCAGGTCAGCAGGAGGTCGAGCGCGAGCAGCACACAGATGCCCGCGTCGATGCCGATCGGGAAGACGTAACTGAAGTTGCCGAAGCCCTTCTTGAGGGCCAGTTCGCGTACGGCGGCGTACGAACCGGCGAAGCCGATCCCGGCGATGACCACCGCACCGGCGACGACCACCCCGATGAGTATCCGGTGTGTGCGTGTCAGCTGCATCGCGGCCACCCGCGAACCCCTCCCTGTTCGGTCTGTTGCGAGCGACAGCCTGGCACATGAGCCCGCCGGGAACGACAGGAGCCCGGCCCCCAGGGGGCCGGGCTCCGTCGACTGCCGTGCTGCGGCTACGACTTGGACTTGTCGTCGCTCTTCTCGTCGCTCTTTTTGTCGTCGCTGCTCTTCTTGTCGTCCTTGGACTTCTCCGAGGACTTGTCCGAGGGCTTCTCCGACGGCTTGTCGGACGACTTGTCGCCCGAGCCCGCCTTGTTCGCGTCGGTGACCGACGCCGCGGCCTCCTTCGCCGCCTTCTCCGCGGCCTTCGACAGGTCCTCCGCCTTCGGGGACTTGTCGCCCGCCAGGCCCGCGCCGTTGTAGTCGATCGTCACGACCGCGTTCTCCACGCGCGCCACGACCGTCTGCTGCTTGAAGGTGTCCTTGTCCTTCTTCAGGTCGTACGTCACGAGCGTCGCCTGGTCGCCCACGCCGGAGACCGGCTGGGTCTTCACGGACTTGGCGTCCTTGGTGGCCTGCGCGTCCGTGACCTGCTTGGTGAAGCTCTGCTGGGCGCGCTTCTCGCCGCTGCCCAGCGACGCCTCGGAGTCGAAGCGCAGCAGGGAGACCCGCAGCCAGCGGAACTGGGAGCCGTCGACGCCGTTGTTGTCGAGGCTGTCCCAGGAGCAGGTGCCGCGCGCCGAGGTGTCGTCGGACGTGCCGGCCTTGCCGGTCTTGTCCTTCGCCTTCGGCACCAGGTCGCCGAGCGTCTTCTTCGACAGGGCGTCGCACGGCTCGGGCAGCTTCGCGTACGCCGCCTTCTGCACCTCGGCGGCCTTGTCGCCGCCGCCCTTGGAGGCCGAGGCGGACGCCTTCGAGCCGGAGTCCTTCTTCGCGCCGTCCGAGTCGCCGGAGTCGGAGGAGCAGCCGGAGGCGACGAGGATCACCGGTACGGCGGCCGCGCAGGCGAGAAGGCGGCGGGTCAGTCGCTGTCGCTGTGCAGGTCGGTGCATGGTTCCTTCACTCATGTTCACTCATGTGTTCATTCATGACGTCGTCGGTCCGAGGGGCCACGGTACGCGCTGAGGAACCTGAGCGGTCCCGCTTCGGGTGAGCCGCACATCACCCCGGCCACCCGGCGGACCGCCTTCACAGGGCCCTTACGAGTCGAACTTCCCGGCGAGCGACTCGGCCAGTTCCTGTGCCTTGTCCTGCATTTCCTTGCTGTCGGGGATGTCGCTGCCGCGCCCCGGCTGCTCGTCGTACTCGACGGTCACCAGGACGTTGGACGTGCGGAACACCACAGTCACGGTCCGGTGCCGGGCCGCCGAACCGGAGGCCGCGAGGGCGTCGTCGAGGTACGCCTCGTCGCCGAGGTCGTCGAGGACGCGGGGCAGGAGGCTGGCGGGCGGCGCGGCGTTCCCGGAGGGCGACCCGGAGGGGCTCGCCTTGTCCCCCTTGCCTCCCTTGCCCCCCTTTTCTCCCTTGTCGCCCTGCTTGCCCTTGTCTCCCGACTTGTCCTTGTCCTTGCCAGAGGCGGAGCCGGAGCCGGAGCCGGGGTCGTCGGAGGCGCCGTCGCCGGACGTGCTCTCCTTCGAGGTGTTGTCCCCGCTCGACGCCGACGGCGCGGGCAGGTCCGCGGCCGTGACCCGCCGCTGGTAGAGCTCCTGGGCGCGGGCGTCGTCGCTGACGTCGCCGTCGTACGAGACGACCCGCTCGTAGTCGACGAGGAGGTGGTGCGTGGCGTCCGGGGAGTCGACCTTCCAGCGGCAGCCCACCCGGCGGTCGGTGTCGAAGGTGTTCGTCGCCGTGCCCGCGTACGCCTTCTCCTGCTGGTCCTCGTCCTCGATCTGCTGGATCCCGGGCAGCAGCTCGTCGAGGGTGCTGTGGTCGACCGCGCCACAGGGCTCGGGCAGCGTGCGGAACTTGCCGGGCTCGGCGGCGCGCGTGGTGGAGCCCGGGTCGCCGGGCTTGGAGTCGTCGGAGTCGTCCCCGAGGCCCGAGCCGCCCGAGCAGCCGGCGAGCACGACCGACAGGAGCGCGGCGACGCCTGACACGTAGACCCTGGACCTGGCCTTCCGCTGCACGCTGGGGCTCCTCTCGACGGATGCTCGACGGGTTAATCGGTTGCCGGTGATGGTCAGCCGGTGGACACAATGTCTATCGCACGCGCTGCTCCGGCTGCCGGTCCCTCATCCCTTTCGTAGACCTTGGCACCGGTATTTGCGCTTCAAGGCCATTTGTTGCGTTACCAGTTGTTTCAGTAGTACGGGGGAAAGAGGACGCCATGAGTTACGTAGAGGTTCCGGGGGCGAAGGTACCGATCCGGATGTGGACCGACCCGTCCACGGTCGAGGGCGCCGCCATGCAGCAGCTGCAGAACGTGTCGACGCTGCCCTGGATCAAGGGCCTCGCCGTCATGCCGGACGTCCACTTCGGCAAGGGTGCGACGGTCGGGTCCGTGATCGCCATGAAGGGCGCGGTGTGCCCGGCGGCGGTCGGGGTCGACATCGGATGCGGGATGAGCGCCGTCAAGACGTCGCTGACCGCCAACGACCTGCCGGGGGATCTGTCGCGGCTGCGGTCGAAGATCGAGGCGGCGATTCCTGTGGGGCGGGGGATGCATGAGGAGGCTGTGGATCCGGGGCGGCTGTATGGGTTCCCGACGGCGGGGTGGGGTGACTTCTGGTCGCGCTTTGACGGGGTTGCCGATGCGGTGAAGTTCCGGGAGGAGCGGGCCGGTAAGCAGATGGGAACGCTCGGGTCGGGCAACCACTTTGCGGAAGTTTGTGTTGACATGTCCGATTCGGTGTGGCTCATGCTGCACTCGGGTTCCCGCAACATCGGCAAGGAGCTGGCCGACCACCACATCGGTGTGGCTCAGAGCCTCCCGCACAACCAGGGCCTGGTCGACCGCGACTTGGCGGTCTTCGTCGCCGACACCCCGCAGATGGCGGCGTACCGGAACGACCTCTACTGGGCGCAGGAGTACGCGAAGTACAACCGCGCAATCATGATGGCGCTCTTCAAGGATGTGATCCGAAAGGAGTTCAAGAAGGCGAAGCCGACTTTCGAGCCGGAGATCAGCTGCCATCACAACTACGTGAGCGAAGAGCGCTACGAGGGCATGGATCTGCTGGTCACCCGTAAGGGCGCGATCCGCGCGGGCTCCGGTGACTACGGGATCATCCCGGGCTCGATGGGCACCGGCTCGTACATCGTGAAGGGCCTCGGCAACGCGAAGTCCTTCAACTCGGCGTCGCACGGCGCCGGCCGGAAGATGAGCCGGAACGCGGCGAAGAAGCGGTTCACGGCGCGCGACTTGGAGGAGCAGACGCGGGGCGTCGAGTGCCGCAAGGATTCGGGTGTCGTCGACGAGATTCCGGGCGCGTACAAGCCGATCGAGCAGGTGATGGAGAACCAGCGCGACCTCGTCGAAGTCGTGGCGAAGCTGAAGCAGGTTGTGTGCGTGAAGGGCTGAACTAGCCGTGGGGCCCAGGCTGTTGTCAGCCTGGGCCCCACATTCATTGCCTCAGTTGCTCGATGGCATGGGCACCTGACCAGTACGGAGCCGCCAGAGGCGAAGGTTGCAGCTCTGGATGGTTCGGCCCAGTGTCTCGGCGGCAGACGCGGGGTTGTCGCACCCCAGCAAGATTTCGTCCTCCCATAGTCTCCAACGACGCTTGGGTGAGACCTTCATGTCGGCTGGGCGGACCCAGGCGGCCAGCGAGTCGGCCTTTGTTTGCTTCCGCTCCAGAGACAGGCAGCCGGGGTAGTAGAGATCTGCGGCCAGCCGCGCCGCCTGTTCCTTGTCGTAGTTGATGTTATAGATCCCGTCGCGTGCGTTGCGTTTGATCAGCCGCTCCGCCCCCATGAGCATCCGCGCGTAACGGCAGAAGTAGATCCCGACAGCCGTGCTCGCGGTGGTGAGGGAGATGAAGGGGAGCTGTTGGCCGGTGTAGCCGATCGAGCCGTCTGCATCGACGAGGCCCCGCAGATAGTCACGACGAGAGAACTCCACCCTGGGCGGGGTGATCTTCTTGGACTTCCGGCCGTAGGGCAGGCCGAGTTGGTTGATCGTCGTCCTGGCTTCGAGGGACCACATGCTCCAGACAGCCGTGATGCTGCTCTCGGCGAAGTTCGTCGAGCGGGTCCGTCCGCTGATGGTGCTGTTGTACGGGGTCAGGCGCTGGAACTCGTGCAGGATCTCGATGTCCCGGGCGTTGATCTCGACGGTCAGCCGCCCTCGGTCTCGTGATTGTTGTGAGAGATGTCCGTCGGCCTGCAAGAACCCGAACATGTACGCATACTCGGGCACGCGAAGGTCCATGAACGGCCGGGCGCTAGGCTCGTGTTCAGCCATGAGGAAGCTGTTCCTTCCTGCGTGGTCAGGCCCTCGTCCGGGGTTGCAGCCCGGCCGGGGGCCGTCGCATCTGATGTTGTGGCCCCGAGCCTAGGCAGGCCGTACATCAACTCTCATGGCGATAGGACGCGTTCACCGATGTGGGTGACTCGCGTTCGGTGAACTCCCCGATGGATGCGCCTACTTCGCGTTCTTGATCGCGAAGATCATGACGAAGGCCACCAGATGGATCCCGAACAGGAAGTACGCGAGGTACCACCACACCAGCCGCTCGTTCTTCTTCTCCTGGGCGAGACGGCGGGACTCGACCTCGTGGGTGAGGCGTTCGGCCGGGTCGGCGGAGTCGGGTGACCCGGCCGGTGCGCCGGGGTCGTCGGAGGCGTAGGTCATCGGGGGCGGCTCACGCGTCCCGGTGGACCTTGGTGTTGGACGCCTGCGCGCGCGGGCGCACCACGAGCAGGTCGATGTTGACGTGCGGCGGGCGGGTCACCGCCCACGTGATGGTGTCCGCGACGTCGTCCGCCGTGAGCGGCTCGGCCACGCCCGCGTAGACCTTGGCGGCCTTCTCCTGGTCACCGCCGAAGCGGGTCAGGGCGAACTCGTCGGTCTTGACCATGCCGGGCGCGATCTCGATGACGCGCACCGGCGTACCGACGATCTCCAGGCGCAGCGTCTCGGCGAGCACGTGCTCGGCGTGCTTCGCGGCCACATAGCCGCCGCCTCCCTCGTACGTGCCGTGCCCGGCCGTGGAGGAGAGGACGACCACGGTGCCGTCGCCGCTCGCGGTGAGGGCGGGCAGCAGCGCCTGCGTGACGTTCAGGGTGCCGATGACGTTCGTCTCGTACATCTGGCGCCAGTCCTCGGGGGAGCTGCTGGCGACGGGGTCCGCGCCGAGCGCGCCGCCCGCGTTGTTGACCAGGACAGCGACCTCGCGGAAGGCGGTCGCGAAGGCGTCGACGGCCGCGCGGTCGGTGACGTCCAGGGCGTACGCGACGGCGTCGTGCCCGGCGTCGGCGAGCTCGGCGGCGAGGGCCTCGATGCGGTCCTTGCGGCGGGCGGTGAGGACGACCCGGTAGCCGGCCGCCGCGAGTCCGCGCGCGGTGGCGGCACCGATGCCGCTGCTCGCGCCGGTGACGATGGCGATGCGGCGGGCGGACGTGGCGGCGCTCATGGTGCTCCCTGGCCTGGAGTGCGGGTCCTGCGGGTTCTGAGGGTTCTGCAGCCAGGATAAGTGGCGCCCTGGCGCGGGCGGCGACCCCTCGGGGGATACGTCAGCGGCCCCTCGGCGCGTACATGATGACCGCCATCCCGGCGAGGCAGATCAGCGCCCCGGCGACGTCCCAGCGGTCCGGCCGGTAGCCGTCGGCGACCATGCCCCACGCGATCGAACCGGCCACGAAGATCCCGCCGTACGCGGCGAGGATCCGGCCGAACTCGGCGTCCGGCTGGAGCGTCGCGACGAAGCCGTAGACCCCGAGCGCGAGCACCCCGACGCCGATCCACGCCCACCCGCGGTGCTCCCGCACCCCCTGCCAGACGAGCCACGCACCGCCGATCTCGAAGAGCGCGGCGAGGACGAAGAGAGCGGCGGAGCGGGCGACGAGCATGGGCTCAGGGTGGCATGAGGGTGGCTTGAGGCGCGGGAGTGCTGTGCGCGGGGCGGGCGAGTGGCATGTATCGGGGCGACGTTCCGGGCCGAGTGCTGTGTGGAGGCTGTTGTGCGCATGCTGCTGCTTCGCTGGGGTGTGGTGGCGGGGATGGCTGTGGTGGGGGTGGTGGGCGTGATGGGGGTGGTGCTCGGCGGGGGTGGAGCCGCGGCGGCCGGTGCTGCGGGCGAGTCGAGTCCGGTGGCGGGTGCTGTGGGGGAGCCAAGTCCGGTGGCGGGTACTGCGGGCGAGCCCGTCCCGCTGCCCGCTGCCCCTCCGGAGGCCGACCTCGCCTACCACGGGGAGGTCTCCCTGTCCGGTGAGCGGGTCCGGGTGCGGTTCGCCCCGCAGAACCACGGCCCCGCCGACGTCTTTGACGCCACGGTCCGGCTGCGCTGGTCGGTGCCGCTCGCGGACGGCCAGCGGCTGCCGCGGGGATGTGTGCGCGGGGGCGAGCGGGAGGTGCTGTGCGACACGGGGGAGCTGGCGGCGGGGAGCAGGGGGGAGCCGGTGGAGCTGGGGGTGCGGCTCGCGGGGCGGGTGCCGGAGGTGCGGGTCCGCGTCGACACGGTCTGGAACGGCGGGGCCTCGGACGTGAACCCGGCGAACCAGGAGCATGAGGTGCTGGTCCTGGACTCCGGGGACGCGTACTACTTCTAGGACCTGTCCGGCGGATCTTGCCGCGGTCGCGGGCTGTGGCACGCCGATCTGCGGCGTTGTCGTCGGTTGCCAACGCTCCGCGTTGTCGCCCTCCTCCGCCTTGCATCTCGACGCACCACAGCCCGCTCACCAGCGACGGACGGCACAGCTCGGAATCATGCGGCCTGATCCGCCGGACAGGCCCTAGGGCACCCGGCTTCTCTGCGTCGTACGCTTTCTGTCTGACGCAGAGACCGGCTTCTCCGAAGGGGGCGTCCATGACCGGGAGCAAGAAGGCCGGGAGCAAGAAGGCCGAGCGCGAGCGGGCGACGCTGCTCGACGAGCTGTCCGTCGCCTCGCGCCGCTACATGGCCTCGTACGCCCTCTTCAACCAGGCCGTCGCCGACCACCTGCAGCTGCACCCGACCGACCTGCAGTGCCTCAACCTGCTCAGCCTGGAGGCGAAGCCGGTCACGACAGGGCGGATCGCGGAGCTGACCGGGCTCACGACGGGGTCGGCGACGCGGCTCGTGGACCGTCTGGAGCGGGCCGGTTATGTCGTACGGGAGCGGGACGCCGCCGACCGCAGGCGGGTCCTGGTGGCGACGGTGCCGGAGAAGATCGCGGAGTTCGGGCGGCTCTGGGACCGGATGGCGGCGGGCTGGAACGGGATCTTCGAGGAGCTCGGGAACGACGAGCTCGCCGTCCTGGTCGGCCATATGAGGCGCACCGTGGAGTTCAGCGCGCAGCAGGTGACGCGGCTGCGGGGCGGCGAGTTCGGCTAGTGGCCCGGGGAGCTCAGTGGTGGTCGTCCTGCGGGGCCTCGCGGGGCAGGAGCCGGACGAGGCTCAGGCAGACGAGCGTGACGGCACCGACAACGGCGAGGCTGACGGCGGTCGCGTGGGCGGACCCCGACGCGATGGTCTTGAAGTAGGCGGTGGTGACGGTGGCGGCGCCGATCGCGTTGGCGAGCTGCTGCACCGCGGTGAGTGATCCGCTGGCGCTGCCCGCCTCGGCGGGGGCGATGTCGCCGATGGTGACGTTGTAGATGGTGCCGAAGCACGTGCCCATGCCGAGTCCGATGATGACCAGGGGCGGGACGAGGGCCCAAGTCCCCGTGTCCGTACCGGTGTCGGTGACGAGGGCGAGGAGGTAGCCGGTGCCGGCGAGGGTGATGAGGAGACCGGCGACGACGAGGGTGCGGCCGAACCGGCCGATGAGGCGGTAGCAGGCGATGGACGCGACGACGATGCCCGCGGACAGCGGCATCAGGCCGAGCGCGGTGCCGGTCGGGGAGCGGCCGAGGCCCTGCTGGAGGAAGAGCGAGATCACGTAGAGCAGGCCGGAGACCGCGGCGGAGAAGAAGACGCCGAGGAGCAGGCCCGAGGTGAAGCCGCGGTTGTGCAGCAACGACGGCTGGATCAGCGGGTTCCGGGCGGTGCGCTGGCGGTGGCAGAAGGCCGCGAAGAGGGCGAGGCCCGCGGCGATGAGGAGGGCGGGGGCCGCGCTCCAGCCGTTGGACGTGCCTTCGATGAGGCCGCCGAGCAGGCCGAGCATGGCGCCGCCGAGGAGGGCGGAGCCGGGGCCGTCGATGGCGGTGGCGCGGTCACCGGTGTCGCGGGGGAGGAGCCGGGCGGCGGCGAGGACGGCGGCGGCGCCGAGCACGAGGTTGATCAGGAACATCGGGCGCCAGCCGAGTCCGCCGAGGTCGGCGTCGACGAGGAACCCGGCGAGGACGGGCCCACCGACGGCCGAGAGCCCCATGACGGGCCCGAAGAAGCTGAACGCCTTGCCGAGCTGGTCGCGGGGCCAGACCGCGCCGAGGATGCCGAAGCCCTGCGGGATGACGAGCGCGCCGAACGCGCCCTGCACGAGCCGGGCGCCGACGAGGAGTTCGGGGTTCGGCGCGAGCCCGCAGACCACGGAGGCGAGCGTGAATCCGCCAAGACCGGCGAGGAAGAGCCGCCGCCTGCCGTACTTGTCGCCGAGCCGCCCGCCGAGGACGAGCAGCACACCGAGGGCGAGGGCGTACGAGGCGCCGAGCCACTGCACGAGGGCGGGGCCGCCGCCGAGGTCCCTGGCGATGGTGGGGGCGGCGATGTTGGTGATGGTGGCGTCGACGAGGTCGAGCACGTCGGCGGCGAGGACGACGGCGAGGACGGCCCAGCGTTTTCGGGGGGTGAAGGGGGGTTCGGGGGCGGCCCTGGGTTCGGCGGGAGCGGGAGTGGGAGTGGGAGCGGGGGTGGAGGCGGGAGTGGAGGCGGGAGTGGACGTGCTCATGGGAGGTGCCTTTCGGGTGGGGCGCAGCCACAGCGGGAGGAATTATCTGGCGCTGTGCAGAAACTGCGTGACGCAGATAAATGTGCGGGAGAGGCCCCGGGACTGTCAAGGCGAATGACGGGAGTCGCGGCTCGGTGCGGGTCGGCATGGGCCGACGCGGGCCCGCGAACTCGGCTAGGCGGGCTCCGGCTCCAGCTCCAGCCGCCAGTCGTTGCACCGCATCCAGTGCCCCTTCGGATACTCGAAGGCGCACTCTCCCAGGAGCGTGAACCCGGCCTTCCTGCACACCCCGTTCGACGCGGGGTGGTCGACGGACGGGAACGCGTGCAGATGGCGGTGGCGGCCCGCTTCCCGGGCCCGCTCGACGACCAGGCGCGCGGCCGCCGCCGCGATGCCCCGCCCCTGGAACTCCGGCAGCACCCCCCACCCGGTCTCCCAGGCGGGCTGCCCCTGCCACGTCGTCTCCCAGTACCCGATCGACCCCACCGCGGGGGCGTCGGGCCCCGCCGAGATCCGGAACATCTGGCCGCGCCCCTCGCTCTCCCGCAGCGCGAGATAGCGGCGGTGCCGGTCGGCGAGCTTCCCGTCGCTCTCGGGGCCGCCGAGGTGGTCGGTCATCTCCGGTGCGTTGTTCCTGACCAGCAACTCGAAGTCGCCCTCGGACCAAGGCTCCAGACGCAGCTCGATGCTCATGCCCTCACGGTAGGCGGGGGGTCTGACATCGCGTACGAGCTCTGTCGTCACGTGCGCCCACGCGCGCGTAGGAGCGCCCGCTCACGGCCACACCAGGCAGTACGCCTGATGCCCCGCATCATGCAGGCGATGGCTGAAGTCCTGCCATTCATGCAGGAGTTGATACACGTTGAACGCGTCGCGCGGGCCGCCGCGGTCGGGGACCGTCGACCAGATGAAGGCCGCGGCGCCCACCGACTCCTCGCCGATGCCGCGCAGCGGGTCGACGACCGTCATGGGGAGCTTGACCACCGCGTAGTCGGGGTGGAGCACGACCAGCTCCAGTGGGGGGACCTTGTGCAGGGGTATGCCCTCGATGCCGGTGAGGACCATCGCGGCCATCGTCTCCGGCTTGATCTTCGTGAACATGCCGCCCATGCCGAGCTCGTCGCCGCCGAGCTCCTCGGGACGCATGGAGATGGGCACCCGGGCGGCGGTGGCGCCGTCCGGGGCTCCGAAGTACTTGTACGTCACCCCGCCCACCCGGCCACTCCCGCTGTCCGCACGGTGACGGCGTCCTCGCCGGTCCCGCTCCTGCTCGCGCTCCCCGTCCCGGGTCCGCCTGGTCTCGCCGCGATCCTGTGCCGACGGCTGGGCCGGCGGGGCCTGGGCCGCCTCGGCGTCGCGTCGGTGCTTTCCCCGCCGGGCACGCCGCGGTTCCAGGTCGTCGGTCCCCTCGCCCAGTCCGCCGCCACCGCGATGCATATCTCCACCCGACTGCTTTTCCAGGGCGCGCGGCCCCTGCATTTTCTAGGCCGCGAGGCCCCCGCCGTGCAACCCGATCATCGTGTCAGTGACCTCCCCCACCGTCACCCGCTAAAACGTGGGGTGAAACACCTGTCCGCAGGAAGCCCGGACCCTCTGAGACCATGGCTCGTGTGAGCTTCCCGTATAGCGCCCCAGTTTCGCAGACTCTTTTCGACCGTGCGGCGGCCGTGACGCCCGGCGGTGTGAACTCTCCCGTGCGCGCGTTCCGCGCGGTGGGCGGTACGCCCCGTTTCATGGTGTCCGGTACCGGTCCGTATCTGACGGATGCCGACGGCCGTGAGTACGTCGACCTCGTGTGTTCGTGGGGGCCGATGATTCTCGGCCATTCCCACCCCGAGGTCATCGCCGCCGTGCAGGAGGCCGTCGCGCGCGGCACCTCCTTCGGTACGCCTGGTGAGGGCGAGGTCGCGCTCGCCGAGGAGATCGTCGCGCGGATCGCGCCGGTCGAGCAGGTGCGGCTGGTTTCCAGCGGTACCGAGGCGACGATGTCGGCGATCCGGCTCGCCCGCGGCTTTACCGGCCGCGCCAAGGTCATCAAGTTCGCCGGCTGCTACCACGGCCACGTGGACGCGCTGCTCGCCGCGGCGGGGTCGGGCGTCGCCACCCTCGGCCTGCCCGACACCCCCGGTGTCACGGGCGCCCAGGCGGGCGACACGATCGTGCTTCCGTACAACGATCTGGAGGCCGTGCACGCCGCCTTCCACGCCAACCCCGGCGAGATCGCGTGCGTCATCACGGAGGCGTCGCCGGGCAACATGGGCGTCGTGCCGCCGGGGCCCGGTTTCAACGAGGGGCTCAAGCAGGCGTGCGCGAAGAACGGCGCGCTGTACATCTCGGACGAGGTGATGACCGGCTTCCGCACCTCGAAGGCCGGCTGGTTCGGTGTCGACGGGGTCACGCCCGACCTCATGACGTTCGGCAAGGTCATGGGCGGCGGCTTCCCGGCCGCGGCCTTCGGCGGTCGGGCCGACGTGATGGCGTACCTCGCGCCCGCGGGCCCCGTCTACCAGGCGGGCACGCTCTCCGGTAACCCCGTCGCGACCGCCGCCGGCCTCGCCCAGCTGCGGCTGCTCGACGACGCCGCGTACGAGAAGGTGGACGCGGTCAGCCTGCGGATCCGCACGCTCGTGACGGAGGCGCTCGCCAAGGAGGGCGTCGCGCACCGGCTGCAGAACGCCTCCAACATGTTCTCGGTCTTCTTCACCGACCAGGACGTGCGCAGCTACGAGGACGCCAAGAAGCAGGAGTCGTTCCGCTTCACCGCCTTCTTCCACTCGATGCTGTCGCAGGGCGTCTATCTGCCGCCGTCGTCCTTCGAGTCCTGGTTCGTGTCCACCGCCCATGACGAGCGGGCGATCGAGCGCATCGCCGCCGCCCTGCCCGCCGCCGCCCGCGCGGCAGCCGAAGCCACCGAGGAGGCCACCGCATGAGCGGGGCGAAGAGTGACGACCTGACCGTCGTCCATCTGATGCGCCACGGCGAGGTGCACAACCCGGAGGGGATCCTCTACGGGCGCCTGCCGGACTATCACCTCTCCGAGCTGGGGCGGCAGATGGCCGACCGGGTCGCCGAGCACCTCGCGCAGCGCGACGTCACGCACGTCGTGGCCTCGCCCCTGGACCGGGCGCAGGAGACGGCGACGCCGATCGCCAAGGTGCACGGGCTCGACCTCGCCACGGACGGGCGGCTCATCGAGGCCGCCAACGTCTTCGAGGGCAAGACCTTCGGGGTGGGCGACGGCGCCCTGAAGAACCCGGAGAACTGGAAGCACCTCGTCAACCCCTTCAAGCCCTCCTGGGGCGAGCCGTACATCGAGCAGGTCGTGCGGATGATGGGCGCCCTGGACGCGGCGAAGGACGCGGCGCGCGGCCACGAGGCGGTGTGCGTGAGCCATCAGCTGCCGATCTGGATCGTGCGCAGCTTCGTCGAGAAGCGGCGGCTGTGGCACGACCCGCGCAAGCGGCAGTGCACCCTGGCCTCGCTGACCACCTTCACGTACCGCGGCGACAAAATCGTCTCCGTCGGATACACGGAACCGGCACGTGATCTCGTGCCGTCTCATCTCCTGGCGGGTGCCAAGCCGGTGAAGGGGAAGAGCAAGGCGTTCGGCGCGTGACGGCCGTGGTGCGATCACGGTGAGATACGTGTGACACATGCCTAGCTGTGTGAACCCTGTGTAGCCAAAAGGCGACTCAACGTCCCATACCGCCAATTACCGCTAAATATGTGCGACTTGTCGGAACCCCCGTGTTCGTCGCGCCCTCTAACTGGTTGTCCGGCTTGCATGGCCTGAAAAGGCCGGTCGGCCAGGACCCAGGGGCGCGACGAATGGGGATGGAATGCGCGACAACCACGGGGACAACCACACGGCAAGGCGCGGGGTGATGAGCCGCCGGGGAGCGATCGGGCTCGGCGTGGGAGCGGCAGCCGCTCTCGGCCTCGCCGGCTGCGGCTCCGGCGGCGACTCGGCGTCCCCCGCGGGCAAGGCCAACGGCGGCAAGGAGGGCGCGGGCGGCCAGGAGCGCTCGGGCAAGCCCATCGGGGACGGCTCGACGTCGTACACCGGGAAGCAGCCGAATCAGCCCGACAAGCCGGAGCGCCTCGAACTCGGCCAGCAGCCGCCGCAGTTCGTGATCTTTTCCTGGGACGGTGCCGGCGAGGTCGGCAATGGCCTGTTCCCGCGCTTTCTGAAGCTCGCCGAGGATCACGGCGCGCGGATGACCTTCTTCCTTTCCGGGCTCTATCTGCTGCCCGAGTCCAAGAAGCGCCTCTACCGTCCGCCGAACAACGCGGTCGGCGCCTCCGACATCGGTTATCTCACCGACGGTCACATCAAGGAGACGCTGAAGTACGTGCGTCAGGCATGGCTCGAGGGCCATGAGATCGGCACGCATTTCAACGGGCACTTCTGCGCGGGCACCGGATCCGTCGCCAACTGGACGTCCGCGCAATGGCAGTCGGAGATCGACCAGGCGAAGTCCTTCGTCAAGAAGTGGCGCACGAACACGGGCTGGAGCGATCTGCCCTCGCTGCCCTTCGACTACGACAAGGAGCTCGTCGGCGGCCGCACCCCCTGTCTGCTCGGCCAGAACAACCTGCTGCCGACCGCCAAGAAGCTCGGCTGGCGCTACGACGCGTCCTCGCCGGGCGGCCGTCAGCGCTGGCCCGAGAAGAAGATGGGCGTCTGGGACCTGCCGCTGCAGGCGGTGCCCTTCCCGGGCCACTCCTTCGAGGTCCTGTCGATGGACTACAACATCCTCGCCAACCAGTCGAAGAACTCGACGAAGGCCCCGCCGGCCAACTACCCGGGCTGGCGCAAGCAGGCCACCGAGGCGTACCTCAAGGGATTCGAGCGGGCCTACACGACGAACCGCGCGCCCTTCTTCATCGGCAACCACTTCGAGGAGTGGAACGGCGGCATCTACATGGATGCGGTCGAGGAGGCGCTGAAGGGCATGGCCGGCAAGAAGGACGTCCGCATGGTCTCCTTCAAGCAGTTCGTGGACTGGCTCGACGCCCAGGACCCCGCGGTGCTCGCGGCCTGGCAGAAGCTCGAGGTCGGCACCGCTCCCACGGGTGGCTGGAACGGGCTGAAGAACGCGGCCTGAAAACGTGGCCTCAAAACACGGTCTGAAATGGGACTTTCCGCTAGTGCGGGGGGCGTCGAAGATCCCCGAAACGGGCATGCGAAACTTTTCACATGAGTGCCGCCTGCCGCGCCCCCCACAGCTCGCATCGCAGTAGCAGCCGCAGCAATAACAGTCGCCGCGGCCGCGCAGTCCTGCTGACCGCCGGGGCCGCGGTCGCCGCCCTGACCCTGTCCGCCTGCGGTTCGGGCGGCACGTCGGGCGGCTCCGGGAACACCAACTTCGTGACCGGCACGGACGGCCTGTCCACCGTCAAGAAGAGCGCGCGCACCCCGGGCCCGAAGATCGAGGGCACCACCCTCGAGGGCAAGCACCTCGACATCGCCGACTACAAGGGCAAGGTCGTCGTGCTGAACGTCTGGGGTTCGTGGTGCCCGCCCTGCAGGGCCGAGGCGCCGAACTTCGCGAAGGTGGCGAACGAGACCAAGGCCAAGGGCGTCGAGTTCGTCGGCATCAACACCCGCGACAACGACAAGGGCCCGGCGCTCGCCTTCGAGAAGGCGAAGGACATCCCGTACCCGAGCCTGCACGACCCCATGGGCAAGCTGATGCTGCGCTTCCCCCGGGGCACGCTCAACCCGAACTTCATCCCGTCGACGATCGTCCTCGACCGGGACGGCCGGGTCGCGGCGCGCTCGCAGCAGCCGCTCGACGCGGAGAAGCTGCACAAGATGATCGACCCGCTGATCGCGGAGAAGTGAGCGGCGTGGCCGGCGCACTGACGCTCGCCGCCGCGGTGGGCGAACCGAACCAGACCATCCTCAGCGGCGCACTGCTGCTCGCGATCCCGGTCGCCGTCCTCGGCGGCCTCGTCTCCTTCTTCTCGCCCTGCGTCCTCCCGCTGGTGCCCGGCTACCTGTCGTATGTGACGGGGGTCAGCGGCACCGACCTGGCGGAGGCCAAGCGGGGCCGGATGGCCGCAGGGGCCGGGCTCTTCGTGCTCGGCTTCACCGCGGTCTTCGTGCCGACGGGCGTCTTCTTCGGCGCCCTCGGGCAGTCCGTGAAGGAGAACCAGAGCACCATCATGCGGGTGCTCGGCGTCGTGATGATCCTGCTCGGCGTCTTCTTCATGGGGCTCATGCCCTGGCTGAGCCAGCGTGAGTTCCGCTTCCACAAGAAGCCCGCCGCGGGGCTCGCGGGCGCCCCCATACTGGGTGCGCTGTTCGCCGTCGGCTGGACGCCGTGCATCGGCCCGACGCTCGCCTCGGTCAACGTGCTCGCCCTGGACGGCGCCAACCCGACGCGCGGGGCCATCCTCGGCGTCGCGTACTGCCTGGGGCTCGGCATCCCGTTCGTGCTCGCGGCGGTCGCCTTCCGCAAGGCGCTCGGCGCGTTCGGCTGGATCAAGCGGCACTACGTCTGGGTGATGCGGATCGGCGGCATCATGATGATCGCGACCGGCCTGCTCCTCGTCACCGGGGTGTGGGACAGCATCGTGCAGCAGATGCAAGTCTGGTCCAACGGCTACACGGTGGGGATCTGATCCATGAGCAAGACCGACACCACGCCCCAGACGGACGCGGCAGGCGCCCCGAGCGAGAGCGCCGACGACCTCGGCGCCGCCGGTGCCCAGCTCTCCACCGCCCCCCAGGAAGAGGTCAAGCTGCCCTCGCTCGGGGTGGTCGGCTGGGTCCGCTGGTTCTGGCGGCAGCTCACCTCGATGCGGGTCGCCCTGATCCTGCTCTTCCTGCTCTCGCTCGGCGCGATCCCCGGCTCGCTGATCCCGCAGAACAGCGTCGACGAGCTCAAGGTCCAGGACTTCAAGGCCGCGCACTCCACGCTCGCGCCGCTCTACGACAAGCTGCAGCTCTTCGACGTCTACAGCTCGGTGTGGTTCTCGGCGATCTACATCCTGCTGTTCGTCTCGCTCATCGGCTGCATCGTGCCGCGCACCTGGCAGTTCGTCGGCCAGCTGCGCAGCCGCCCGCCGGGCGCCCCCAAGCGGCTCACGCGCCTGCCCGCGTACGCGACGTGGCGCACCGAGGCCGAGCCCGAGCAGGTCCGCGAGGCCGCCCTCACGATGCTCAAGGAGCGCCGCTTCCGCACCCACGCCGAGGGCGACGCCGTCGCCGCCGAGAAGGGCTATCTGCGCGAGGCCGGGAACCTGGCCTTCCACGTCGCCCTGATCGTGCTGCTGATCGCCTTCGCGGCCGGGCAGCTGTTCAAGTCCGAGGGCCAGAAGCTGGTCGTGGAGGGCGACGGGTTCTCCAACACCCTCACCCAGTACGACAACTTCAAGTCCGGCAGCCTCTTCGACACCCAGAACCTCGCGCCCTTCAGCTTCAAGCTCGACAAGTTCGAGGGCACGTACGAGGAGACGGGCCCCCAGCGCGGCACGCCCCGCACCTACCGGGCCAACGTCTCCTACAGCGAGGGCGCGGACGGCGCCGAGAAGAAGAAGGGCATCGAGTCCAACAAGCCCCTTGAGGTCGACGGCTCGAAGGTCTATCTCATCGGGCACGGTTACGCACCCACGGTCACCGTCCGGGACGGGCGCGGCAAGGTCGTCTACAAGGCGTCGGTGCCGCTGCTCCCGATCGACTCGAACGTGACGTCCACCGGCGCCATCAAGGTCCTCGACGGCTACAAGGACAAGAACGGCAAGGACGAGCAGCTCGGCTTCAACGCCTTCTTCGTGCCGACGTTCGCGGGTACGGGCAAGGGCCAGATGTTCTCGCAGTTCCCGGCCCTGAAGTACCCGGTGCTCGCCCTGTCCGCGTACCACGGCAGCCTGGGCGTGGACTCGGGCCTGCCGCAGAACGTGTACCAGCTGGACACGAAGAAGATGGAGAAGTTCAAGGACTCCAAGGGCCAGCTGCTCAAGGATCGGCTGCGGCCCGGGGAGACCCTGAAGCTCCCGAACGGCGCCGGCTCGATCACCTTCGAGAAGGACATCAAGCAGTGGGCGACCTTCCAGATCTCCCAGCAGCCCGGCACCGGCTGGGCGCTGTCCGGCGCGGTCGCCGCGATCCTGGGCCTTGCCGGGTCGCTCTTCATCCAGCGCCGCCGCGTCTGGGTGCGGGCCCGTACCGGCGATGACGGCGTGACCGTCGTCGAGATGGCCGGGCTCGGCCGCAGCGAGTCGGCGAAGCTCCCCGAGGAGCTGTCCGAGCTCGCCGCACACCTCCACGAGCGGGCGCCGAGCGCACCCGAGCCGGAGCCCGAAGCCAAGGACTCCAAGGACTCCGAGGGTTCCGAGAACTCCACGGACTCCAAGGACTCCACCCCCGACAACCCTCCAGTTGTTCCTGCCGAAGGGGCTGAGAAGTGAATCTCGCCGCCGAAACCAACGAGAACCTCGCGCACATCAGCAACGTGCTGATCTACTCCGCGATGGCCGTCTACCTCCTGGCCTTCTTCGCGCACATGGCGGAGTGGCTCTTCGGCAGCCGCAGCAAGGTCGCCCGCACCGCGGCCGCGCTGACCCCCGCCACGGCGGAGGAGGGGGCGGCCGCAGGCCCCGCCGTGACCGTGAAGTCCGCCAAGGGCGGCACCGCCGTCCTGGAGCGGCCCAAGGTCGTGACGCGGACGGCCGCGGGCAGCCGGGGCGACGTCCCGGACGGGCCCGGTGCGTCGGGCGGCGACGAGCAGGGCGACCTGTACGGCCGGATCGCCGTCTCGCTCACGGTGCTCGCGTTCCTCGTCGAGTTCGGCGGGGTCCTCACCCGCGCCCTGTCGGTGCAGCGCGCGCCGTGGGGCAACATGTACGAGTTCAACATCACCTTCTCCACGGTGGCCGTCGGCGTCTACCTCGGCCTGATGCTCCTGAAGAAGAACGTCCGCTGGCTCGGCCTTCCCCTGGTCACCACGGTCCTGCTCGACCTCGGCCTCGCGGTCACCGTCCTCTACACGGCCAGCGACCAGCTGGTGCCGGCCCTGCACTCGTACTGGCTGTGGATCCACGTCTCGACGGCCATCTTCTGCGGCGCGGTCTTCTACGTGGGCGGCGTCGCGGCCCTGCTCTACCTCTTCAAGGACAGCTACGAGACGAAGCTGATGAAGGGCGGCAAGCCCGGCACCTTCGCCACCTCCGTCATGGAGCGGCTGCCCTCCTCGGCCTCCCTCGACAAGTTCTCCTACCGCGTGAACGCGGCGGTCTTCCCGCTGTGGACGTTCACGATCGTCGCGGGCGCGATCTGGGCGGGCGACGCCTGGGGCCGCTACTGGGGCTGGGACCCCAAGGAGGTCTGGTCGTTCATCACGTGGGTGGCCTTCGCCTGCTACCTGCACGCCCGCGCCACCGCCGGGTGGAAGGGCCGCAAGGCCGCCTACCTGGCCCTGATCGCCTTCGGCTGCTGGCTGTTCAACTACTACGGCGTCAACATCTTCGTGACGGGCAAGCACTCGTACGCGGGGGTGTAGCCCCAACTGCCGTGCCGGACAGGCCGGTTCCTGTGACCCAGGTCACGGGAACCGGCCTGTGTCGTACGGACAGCAAGGGGGTGTGGAGATGAATCAGGGGGATCCAGGAGGTCCAGGAGATCCGGCGCACCAGGTCCTGCGCGCCCGGATCAGGGACGGGGACGCCGACGCCTTCGGTGAGCTCTTCGACGCGTACGCGCGCTCCGTCTACAACCATGCCTACCGGCTCACGGGGGAGTGGTCGGCGGCCGAGGACATCGTGTCGCTGACCTTCCTGGAGGCGTGGCGGATGCGCGGCCGGGTGGAGACGGAAGGCGGCTCGCTGCGGCCGTGGCTGCTCGGGGTCGCGACGAACGTGACCCGCAACAGCCGCAGGGCCGCCCGCAGACACGCGGCCGCCGTCGCCCGGCTGCCGCGCGAGGAGTCCGTCGACGACTTCGCCGACGAGGTCGCGGGGCGCCTCGACGACAAGGAGCAACTGGCGCTCGTACGGGCGGCGTTGGCTGCCCTGCGCCGCCCCGAGCGGGAGGTGCTCGCGCTGTGCGTCTGGTCGGGGCTCGACTACGCGGCGGCCGCCGAGGCGCTCGGGGTGCCGGTCGGGACGGTCAGATCCCGGCTCTCCCGGGCGCGGAAGAAGCTGGCGAAAGCTACAAAAGAGCTGGAACCGCCCGTCGGGCGCGGACAGATGAGAGAGGACCGCAGAGGAGCGGTCAGGCCCATCAGGGAGGGAAGCCGATGAACGACGTACCCGAGAGGGAGCTTCCGCCGGGCCGTCATCGCGCGCTCAGGGAGCACCTGTTGACCGAGATCCGGCAGAGCGAGGCCATCGCACCCGAGGCTTCGCCGAAGAAGTTCATGTCGCCGAAGAAGAACAAGAAGGTCTGGCTGCGGTCGGGCATCGCGGCGACCGCGCTGGCCGCCGCGGCCGTGGCGGGCGTCCTCGTCGCCTCGCCGTTCGGCGACCAGTCCGCGCAGGCGGCGCCGTCGAAGGAGACCGTGAAGATGCTGGAGGAGATCGCGGAGGCGGCGAAGCGCAGCCCCGAACCCAAGCTCCGCGACGACCAGTTCGTCTACATCAAGAGCAAGGTGAGCTACTCGTCGGACGGGGCGCGCGAGCCCCTGCACGTGAGGGAGTTCTGGGAGTCGGTCGACGGCAGGCACACGGGAATGCTGCACGAACCCGTGAGCGGCCACCGTCATGACCGCATGGAGCCGGAGCTGCCGCTGCTGGAGGACGACGACTACTACCGCAACCTGCAGAAGCTGCCGACCGACCCGGTCAACATGCGGGACTGGCTGAACAGGATCGCTGACGAGAACTCGAACGGGAAGCCGTTCGTCGTCGTGGGCGACCTCATCCGCGAGTCCCTGATGCCGTCGAAGCAGGCCGCGGCCCTGTACCTCGCCGCCACGGAGATCCCCGGCGTCGAACTGGTCGAGGACGCGGTGGACGCCTCGGGGCGGCACGGGATCGCCATCGCGTGGGAGGACGACGGGAGCCGCCAGGAGCTGATTTTCGACAAGGAGACGAAGAAGTACCTCGGCGAACGTGAGGTCCTGACCGAGGACAAGCCCTTCGGCAAGAAGGGGAAGGTCCTCGCCTCGACCGCGGTGCTGGAGCGCATCGTCGTCGACAAGGCGGGTCAGCGGCCCTGACAGGGCGCCCCTTTGGGGCACCCTTGGCCTATGACCGAAACCATCGAAAAGGGCACAAGCCGCACGCAGGGAAGTGCACAGGGAAGCACGCGGACCCAGACCCTGCACTTCACGCTGAACCTTCCCCAGCCTGTGGAGAAGGTCTGGGCGGCGGTGGCCACTCCGGGCGGGCTCCCGGAGTGGCTGGCCGCCGCCGACGTGCTGGAGCCTCGGCTCGGCGGCGCCGTCACACTGCGCTGGCTCAACGGGGACGAGGCCGCGAGCCACAGCGGACAGGTCACGGCCTGGGACGTGGAGCGCGTCGCCGAGTACACGATCGACCTGCACGGCCGCTGCCGCTTCCACCTGGAGCCGTCGGCCGCCGGGGGCACCACGGTCCGCTTCACCAACGAGTTCGAGGGCGACGACGCCCTGCGCCTCGACTGCCTGGCCGGGTGGCACAACCACTTCGAGTTCCTGGCGGACGCGCTGGCGGGCCGCCCGAAGGACTGGTCGGGGTGGAGCCTGGACAGGTGGCGGGAGCTGCGGGCCGGGTACGAGGCGGACTAACCCTCCGGCGCCACGGCGATCGCGTCCAGCTGGGCCCGCAGATACGTGTGCGAGTCCACGCCCCGTACGTCCGTCCCCGGGTCGCACTCGTAGAAGTAGACCAGTGACATCAGCTCCTCCGCGGGCAGCTCCGCCGGGGGCGGCAGGACGCGGTGGCGGCCCGACTGCCAGCGGCCGCCCGTCCAACGGGCCATCAGATCACCGATGTTGACCGTGAACGCCTCGGGGTCGTACGGGGCATCCTCCCAGCCGCCCTCGTCCGTGAACACCTGGAGCCCGCCCCGGCCCGCCTGCCGGTCCAGGACCGTGACCGTGCCGAAGTCGGTGTGCGGGCCGATCCGGAACTGGCCCGGCTCGGGCTCGCCGACCCGCTCCCGGCCCGGATACCAGTTGATGTTGAAGCCCCAGGTGGGGTGGCCCGTGTGCCGGGTGAAGAAGTCCTCGGGCTCGCCGAGCGCGGCGGCGAGCAGTTCGAGGAGGTGGTCGGAGAGCTCGCGCATCTGGGCGAGGTAGGTCTCCAACAGGCCCTGGAGCTCCGGGACTTCACGCGGCCAGGTGTTGGGCGCGAACCACTCCGCGTCCACCGCTGGGTCGCCCGTGGGCTGGTCCGCCGCGAAGGACAGGGACTCCTTCAGGTCGGGCGGCGCGGGCGTGCCCTCCGCGTAGCTGTTGGCCTCGGCGCCGGGGCCGAGCCAGCCGCGGGCGCCGACCTGCACGGCGTACGGGCGCTTCGCCGCCTCCGGGAGACGGAAGAAGGAGCGGGCGCAGGCGCGGATGCGGGCCCGCAGGTCCGGGTCGACGCCGTGCCCGGTGACGAGGAGGAACCCGGCGGTGCGCAGGGCGTCGTCGACGGTCCGCGCGGTCGTGCGGCGGTCGCCTGCGGCACCGGAGAGCCAGGGCCGCAGGTCGATGGTGGGGACGCGGGGCGGGCGCGGGGCGGGGCTGCTGCTCATGCCTGACATGCTGCCCGCGCGGGCAGCATGTCAGGCCCCGCCGCCACCACGGTCACCCTGACCGAGGTCGCGCCCACGCCGGTGACCAGCCCTCATCGACGGCGCCGATCGCCCCATCGGCAGAACGCCCCACTGGCGCGTGGACCAGGCACGATGCCCGCTCGTACGTTCCTGCCATGACCTCGACTTCGGCTTCGACGAACCCCAGCGGTGAGCGCACGGGCACCCTCCAACTCACCGCCGCCATGGCCCTGTCCGGCACCCTCGGCATCTTCGTCGTCGAGTCCGGGGCCGCCGCCTTCAACGTCGTCTTCTTCCGCGTCCTGTTCGGCGCCCTCGCCCTCGGCGCGTACGCGTTCGCCCGCGGCTACTTCCGCGACCACGGCCTCACCCTCAAGAAGGCCGGACTCGCCGCGCTCGGCGGCGTGTTCATCGTCTTCAACTGGGTGTTCCTCTTCAAGGCGTACGAGGCGACGTCGATCTCCCTGGCCACCGTCGTCTACCACACACAGCCCTTCTTCCTGGTCCTGCTGAGCGCCCTGGTCTTCCGCGAGCGCCTCAGCCGCTTCCAACTCGGCTGGCTGGCGGTCGCGTTCGCGGGGCTCGTCCTGGTCTCCGGGGTGCGCCCAGGAGACACGGCGTCGCTCGCGGGCATCGGCCTGGCCCTGCTCGCCGCCGTCCTCTACGCCCTGTCGACGCTCGTCACCAAGCGCGTCACGGGGGTCCGCCCGCACCTGGTCGCCCTCGTCCAAGTCCTCGTCGGCATACCGCTGTTGCTGCCCTTCACCGACTTCGACGCGATGGGCGGGACGGGCACGGGCTGGGCGTGGCTGGCCGGGCTCGGCGTGATCCACACCGGCCTCATGTACGTCCTGATGTACGCCGCGTACGTGAAGCTGCCGACCTCGAAGATCGCCGTGCTCGCCTTCACCTACCCGGCGGTCGCGATGGTCGCCGACTGGGCGGTGTACGGGCACCACATCGGCCTCGTCCAGGCGCTCGGCGTCCCGCTGATCATCGCGGCGAGCCTCAAGGTGACCCTGGCGCGGGGGGCGAACCCTGCTCCCGCACGAGCCGCACGGCCTGCTCCACGAACAGTCGCGCATGGGCCGGAAGACGCTTCCCGGACCGCCACGCGAGCTGCGTCCACAGCGTGAACGGCGGCTCCCAGCCGAGCCGGACGAGTGTCCCGTCCGCCAGCTCACGGGCGACCGTCACGGCGGGCAGCAGCGCCACACCCAGCCCGCCCGCCGCCCCCTGCTTCGTCGCCTCGATCGTGCCGAACTCCATGAAGGAGACCCCGTGCGGGACAAGGGAGTTGAGCTCCTGCTCGAAGAGGTCGCGGTACGCGCAGCCCGGCTCGGTGGCAAGGAGCGCGACCCGCGTCAGCTCCCGCGCCGTCACCGTCTCGCGCCCCGCCAGCGGGTGCGTGGGGGCGGCGACCAGGGCGAGCGGCTCCTCGGCGAGCACCTCGGTCGCGAGGCCGGGGTGCTCGCGCTCCCGCTCCATCAGGAAGCCCACGTCGTACGTGCCCCGGCGCAGCGCCTCCTTCGTCGCGTCGCCGATGGTCGTGCGCAGCGCGAGCCGCACGCCGGGGTAGCGGTGGTGGAAGAGCTCGAGCAGCGGCGGCAGCCGGTAGGAGGTCAGGGACTCCATCGTGCCCACCGCGAGGGTGCCGGACGGCTCCTCGGCGCCGACGGCCGCGGCCCGTGCCTCGTCGGCGAGTTCGATGAGCTGTCGCGCGTACGGGAGGAGGCGCTCGCCCGCCTCGGTCAGCCGGATGCGGCTGCCGAGCCGGTCGAAGAGCTCGGTCCCGAGGTCCGACTCCAGGGCCCGGATCTGGCTGGTCACGCTGGACTGGGCGTACTTCAGGTCGGCGGCGGCCTGCGTGAAGCTGAGGACGGTGGCGACCTTCTCGAAGGTGACGAGAAGCCGCAGCTCCACTAGGACTCCTCGGGCTTGGGCTTGTCGTCCCGCAGCGACTTGAGGAACTCGGGGTTGTCGTCGGGCGCGACCCAGCGGCGGCCGCGGGCGCCGCTGCCGCCCCCGGTGGCGGTGGCCCGCTTCTTGCCCGCCACGAGCCAGGCGACGGGCCCCACGAGCACTTCGCCGAAGAGCAGCACGATGAAGACCCAGGCCACCTTCGGCAGGCCCTTGACCTCTTCCTCAGGGGTGTTCAGACAGTCGATGAAGGCATAGATCCACAGCGCCAGGACCAGCAGGAACGGCAGGTAGCGGAGCATGTGGCGCGATCCCCCAGAGATCCGGTGACGTGAACGGCGACAAGGACGGTGACAAGGACGGCGACGGTGTGTGCCTCCCGGCCAGGGTAGCTCTCGCCGTCAGAGGAACCGGATGTGCTTGACCCCGGTCCAGGCCCGCCGGACGCGGGCGCGCAGCGGGCCGTCCGTGTTCGGGGTGAGCGTGAGGCCGGAGGCGGTGGCGATGTGCTCGGCGACGCGGGGCACGGAGCGGTGGTCGGTCCACACCTGCTCGGCGAACTCGGCGCCGCGCAGCCGCTCCAGGCACAGGTCGAGCTTGGCGACGGCGAAGCTCTCGCGGCGCAGGGGCGCGTCCTTGCCGCCCAGGACGCGGGCGACGTGCCCGAAGCCGCGTTCGCGGAGCCGGCGCAGGACGGTCTCGCGTTCGGCGAGGAGGGCGAAGTGGCGTACGTCGTGGCCGCGTTCGCGCAGCCGGCCGACGGTCTCCTGGAAGTAGCCGGGCTCCACGACGGTCATCGGGGCGATGACGGGGCCCGGGTGCTTGGTGAGGGCGAGGTCGAGGACCTCGTAGACGCTCTGGCGCCAGGCGGGGAGGTCCTGGAAGTCGGCGCGGAGGGGGCGGGGGGTCATGCGGTGGAGCCCGAAGCCGACCTCTTCGGGGTCGCAGATGACGCTGCCGGGCAGGCGCCGCCGGATCTCGTGCGCTGTCTGGGTCTTGCCGCCGCCAAAGGGTCCGTTGAGCCACAGAAGCATGCGGCCGACCCTACGGGGTTCCTTTTTCCCCAGTCCCGCCCCTTCCCGAAACGGCGACTCCGTCGCCCTGGGGCGCCCTTCCTGGGGCTTTGCCCCTAGACCCCCCTTTTCGGCCTGGACGGCCTCGTCCTCAAGCGCCGGACGGGCTATCCCTATGGGCGGGTGGGCCGGCGCTTGAGGACGAGCCGCGTCAGCGGCGATAACGGGTGCCCCAGGGCCGACGGAGTCGGCGGATTCGGGAAGGGGTGGGATTGGGGAAAAGCGCGCCCCGGCATACTGGAACGCATGGCTTACGACGATCTTCGCTCTCTGCTCCGCGCACTGGAGCGCGAGGGCGATCTCAAGCGCATCAAGGCCGAGGTCGACCCCTACCTGGAGGTCGGTGAGATCGTCGACCGGGTGCAGAAGGCGGGCGGCCCCGCCCTGCTCTTCGAGAACGTCAAGGGCTCCGCGATGCCCCTGGCGATGAACGTCTTCGGCACCGACCGCCGCCTGCTCAAGGCCCTCGGCCTGAAGTCGTACGGAGAGATCAGCGACAAGATCGGCGGCCTGCTCAGGCCCGAGCTCCCGCACGGCTTCGTCGGCGTCCGCGAGGCGTTCGGAAAGCTCGGCGCCATGACCCACGTACCGCCGAAGAAGGTGAAGTCCGACAACGCCCCCGTCCAGGAAGTCGTCCTGCACGGCGACGACGTCGACCTGGACCGGCTGCCCGCGCTCTTCACGTGGCCGGACGACGGCGGCTCCTTCTTCAACCTGGGGCTCACCCACACCAAGGACCCCGACACGGGCATCCGCAACCTCGGGCTCTACCGCCTCCAGCGCCACGACAAGCGCACCATCGGCATGCACTGGCAGATCCACAAGGACAGCCGCAACCACTACCAGGTGGCCGCGCGGCGCGGGGAGAAGCTGCCCGTCGCCATCGCCTTCGGGTGTCCGCCCGCCGTCACGTACGCGTCCACGGCGCCGCTGCCCGGCGACATCGACGAGTACTTCCTCGCGGGCTTCCTCCAGGGCAAGCGCATCGAGATGGTCGACTGCAAGACGGTCCCGCTCCAGGTGCCCGCCAACGCCGAGGTCGTCATCGAGGGGTGGCTGGAGCCGGGCGAGATGCTTCCCGAAGGGCCCTTCGGGGACCACACCGGGTTCTACACCCCGCAGGAGCCCTTCCCCGCCCTGAAGATCGACTGCGTGACGATGCGGAAGCGGCCGCTGCTGCAGTCGATCGTGGTCGGCCGGCCGCCGACGGAGGACGGTCCGCTCGGGCGGGCCACGGAGCGGTTCTTCCTGCCGCTCCTCAAGATCATCGTCCCGGACATCGTGGACTACCACCTGCCCGAGTCCGGCGGCTTCCACAACTGCGCGATCGTCTCGATCGACAAGAAGTACCCCAAGCACGCCCAGAAGGTGATGCACGCGATCTGGGGCGCGCACATGATGTCCCTGACGAAGCTGATCGTGGTCGTGGACAAGGACTGTGACGTGCATGATCTGCACGAGGTGTCGTGGCGTGCGCTCGGGAACACCGACTACGCCCGTGACCTCACCGTCGTCGAAGGCCCGGTCGACCACCTCGACCACGCCTCGTACCAGCAGTTCTGGGGCGGCAAGGCGGGCATCGACGCGACGAAGAAGTGGCCCGAGGAGGGCTACACCCGGGACGGCGGCTGGCCCGAGATGGTCCTGTCCGACCCGGAGACACACGAATTGGTGACGAAGCGGTGGAAGGAATACGGGCTGTGAGCCGTACTGACACGATGAGGGACGACTGCGCGGTGCCGGGGTTTCCCCGCCACTGCGGAGGTGATCCTGAGTACGGGCTCTCGTGATGAGTGCCGCAGAAGTCCTCGGCCCCGGCCCCGCGCAGCCGGACAGCAAGGTTCGCGCCTTCCTGCGCCTCGTCATGATCGAGCACTCGGTCTTCGCGCTGCCCTTCGCCTACATCGCCTCGCTCACCGCGATGTTCCAGGGGGACAGGAACATCCACTGGGGGCGGCTGCTGCTCGTCACGGTCTGCATGGTCGGGCTGCGCACCTTCGCCATGGCCGCGAACCGCATCATCGACCGCGAGATCGACGCCCGTAACCCGCGGACCGCCCACCGCGAACTCGTCACGGGCGCGGTGTCGGTGAAGTCCGCGTGGACGGGGGCGCTCATCGCGCTCGTCGTCTTCCTCGGCGCGGCCGCTCTCCTCAACCCGCTCTGCCTGGCGCTCGCGCCGCTCGCGGTGATCCCGATGGTGGTCTATCCGTACGGCAAGCGGTTCACCAACTTCCCGCAGGCGATCCTCGGCCTCGCCCAGGCGATCGGCCCGGTCGGCGCCTGGATCGCGATCACCGGTTCGTGGTCGTGGGACGCGGTGATCCTCGGGCTCGCGGTCGGCGTGTGGATCGGCGGCTTCGACCTGATCTACGCCTGCCAGGACGTGGAGACGGACCGCGAGATCGGCGTCATGTCGGTGCCCGCGCGCTTCGGCATTCCGGCCGCCATCCGCGGTGCGCGCGGCTGCCACCTCGTGACCACGGCGCTGTTCGTCTGGTACGCGGTCGCCACGGACGCGGGCGCCTTCTTCTGGCTGGGCCTGGTGATCGTCGCCGGTGCCTTCCTCTACGAGCACACGATCGTGAAGCCCCATGACCTGTCCCGCCTCAACCGGGCGTTCTTCCAGGTCAACGGCTTCATCGGCATCGCACTCTTCGTCTGCGCGCTGCTCGATCTGCTCGTGCGCGGCCTGACCGTCTAGGCTCACAGCGTGAACGCAGGAGATACAGAGCGTAAGCCTTGGATCGTGGGGGTGTCGGGCGCCTCCGGGACCCCGTATGCCGCGGCGGTTCTGCGGGCGCTGCTCGCGGCGGGGGAGAGCGTCGACCTCGTCGTCTCGCGCGCCTCGCGCCTGACGCTGCTGGACGAGACGGGGATCTCCTTCCGCGACGCCCACTGGCAGGACGATCTCGTCCAGTGGCTGGAACACGGCGCGGACGGGAAGCCGGGCACGTTCGACGTCGACGTGAGCGGCGTGCGGTACTGGGCGGCCGGTGACCTGGCCGCGGGACCCTCGTCGGGCTCGTATCCGGCGAAAGGGATGCTGATCGTGCCCGCGTCCACGGCCTGTGTGGCGGGGGTGGCGCTCGGGCTCTCGAAGGACTTGCTCCAGCGGGCGGCGAGCGTGACGCTCAAGGAGGGGCGGAAGCTGGTCGTCGCCGTGCGGGAGACTCCGCTGAACGGCCAGACGCTGAAGCACTTGGTGAGCCTGGACGAGGCGGGCGCGATCGTGCTGCCCGCCTCTCCGGCGTTCTACGCGGGGGCGACGCACATCCAGGATCTGGTGGACTTCGTCGCCGGGCGGGTGCTGGATGCGGCAGGGGTGCCGCATCGGCTGTACCGCCGGTGGGAGGGAGAGCTGGGGGGAGGCCCGCGCAGCTCGTAAGGAGGGTCGGCCCGGAAGGGCGTCCCGCCCGTAAGGGGTTACCGCTTCTTCGCGGTGCGCTTGCGGCCGAGGCCCTTGCGCGCGGCGGTGGCGGTCTGGTGGGCACGCGAGCGGTTGGCCAGGTCCTGCAGCTCGCGCATACGGGCGTAGGCCATCTCGATCGAGTACACGGTGTGGCTCACTCCTGAAGGATCGTTGTTGATCGGTTGAAAATTCGAGAGATTCGCAGGGTTTAAACCCTGTCGCGCCTTAGATTCTACACATAGACTCGCGGTATCGCTGAATAATGAAAGGCATCGCACCTATGGACGCCGTGGACAGGCAGCTCATCCAGGCCCTGCGGGAGAACGGCCGGGCCTCGTACGCCGAACTCGGCCGGCTCGTCGGCCTCTCCGGGCCCAGCGTCACGGACCGGATCAACCGCCTCGAAGCCGCCGGCGTCATCACCGGCTACCGCGCCACCGTGGACTCGGTCTCGCTCGGCCTCGGCGTCATCGCCCTCATCGGCATCTCGCTCTCCGACGCCGCCGACCACGAGGACGTCGCGCGCCGCCTCAAGGACCTGCACGAGATCGAGGACTGCTGGTTCATCGCGGGCGACGACTCGTACATGCTCAAGGTCCGCGCCACCGACGTGGACGGCCTGGAGAAGACGATCCGCCGCCTCAGCGGCACCAAGGGCGTCTCCCGCACCCGCACCACCATCGTCCTCTCCACGAAGTGGGAGAACCGCGTCGGAGAGCTGCCCGAAGAGGTGTAGCGGCCAAGGCGTACGGTGGGCGCAGTTGTGTCGGTAGCAGTAGGCAGCGGAGAAGTAGGGGCGTAAGGGCATGGACGCAGGGCTCAAGCGTGAGCTGGAGGAGAAGGTCCGGGCCGGGGAGCGGCTGTCCCGCGAGGACGGCATCGCCCTGTACGAGTCCGACGACCTGGCCTGGCTCGGCGGCCTGGCGCACGAGGTGCGGACGCGGAAGAACGGCGATGTCGTCCACTTCAACGTCAACCGTCACCTCAACATGACGAACGTCTGCACCGCCTCCTGCGCCTACTGCTCCTTCCAGCGCAAGCCCGGCGAGAAGGACGCGTACACGATGCGCATCGAGGAGGCCGTCCGCCTCGCCAAGGCGATGGAGGGCGAGAACCTCACCGAGCTGCACATCGTCAACGGCCTGCACCCGAACCTGCCGTGGCGCTACTACCCGCGTTCGCTGAGCGAGCTCAAGAAGGCGCTCCCGAACGTGTCGTTGAAGGCATTCACCGCCACCGAGATCCACCACTTCGAGACCATCTCGGGGCTGAGCGCGAGCGAGATCCTCGACGAGCTCATCGAGGCCGGCCTCGAATCCCTCACCGGCGGCGGCGCGGAGATCTTCGACTGGGAGGTCCGCCAGCACATCGTGGACCACCGCACCCACTGGGAGGACTGGTCGCGCATCCACCGCCTCGCGCACGAGAAGGGTCTCAAGACCCCGTGCACGATGCTGTACGGCCACATCGAGGAGCCCCGCCACCGCGTCGACCACGTGCTGCGCCTGCGTGAACTGCAGGACGAGACGAACGGGTTCCAGGTCTTCATCCCGCTGCGCTACCAGCACGACTTCGTCGACATGCAGGACGGCAAGGTCCGCAACAAGCTCCAGGCGCGTACGACGATGGCGTCGGGCGCGGAGGCGTTGAAGACCTTCGCGGTGTCGCGTCTGTTGTTCGACAACGTCCCGCACGTCAAGGTCTTCTGGGTCATGCACGGACTGCACACCACGCAGCTCGCGCTCCAGCACGGCGCCGACGACATGGACGGCTCGGTCGTCGAGTACAAGATCACGCACGACGCGGACAACTTCGGCACCCCGAACAAGCTGACCCGCGAGGACCTGCTCGACCTGATCCGCGAGGCGGGCTTCCGCCCCGTCGAGCGCAACACCCGCTACGAGGCGATCCGGGAGTACGAGGGCCCGGACCCGCTCCTTCGCGAGACCCCGCAGGCCATGCGCGTCTGAGGACCTGCAGGCCCTGCGCGCCTGAGGACCCGCAGGGCAAGAGCGTCCGAGGACCCGCAGGCCGAGCGCGGCTGAGCGCCGTGCGAGCCTGGACCGCATGGCTCTGACGTTCCAGCTCGACCCACCCGTCGGCCCCGACCTGCGCGACGGCGTCCTCGCCCTGTGGGCGGACGTCACGAACGCGGGCGGGGCCGTCGGCTTCGTACCGCCCGCGACGCCCGACGAGATACGGCCCGAGTTCGTGAAGCACCTGGCCGCGATGGCCGAGGGCCGCACCCGGCTCCTGGTCGGCTATGACGAGGACGGCGCCGTCGCCGCGACCGCCTTCCTCACCCACAACACGCACCGCCTGATGCGCCACTGGATCTGGCTCTACACGGTGATGGTCCACCCCAGGCACCAGGGCAAGGGGTACGGGCGGGACCTGATGGCGGCCGTCGAGGACTCCGCCCGCGGGCTCGACGGGATCGAGGCGATCCGGCTCACCTGCCGGGGCGGCATCGGCGTCGACCGCTTCTACGCCTCGTGCGGCTACAAGGAGGTCGGGCGGGCGCCCGGCATGATCCGGGTGGCGCCGGGCGACGACCGCGACGACATCACGTTCCTGCTGCCGCTGGCGTGAGAGCCCCGTCGTGCTGCCGCACGCGGTGAGAGCCCCCACCCCCTTCCCTCGCGCGGTGGCCCGCGTGCTTCACTGGAGAGGCTCGTCCAACTCGGGCCCAATTCGGAACGGAAGAGTGGATTGACATGCTCCGCTACACGCTGATGCGCCTCGGGATCTTCGCGGGTTGCTTCCTGGTCGTCTGGGGCCTTGTCTACGCCGAGATCCTGCCGCGCGGCCTCGGCGACTCCAACCTCCTGTGGGTCCTGCTGCTCGCCATGGTGATCTCCGCGCCCATCAGCTACGTCGCCCTGCGCAAGGAGCGCGACCGCGCCTCCGAGACCGTCGTCGCGAAGGTGGACCGGGCCAAGGCGAACCTCGAGGCCAACCGCAGCCAGGAGGACGTCGCGGACGACGCGGCGCGCGCCGCCCGGTCGTAGCGGCCGCCGACGAGAGCCACCGGCCGACGGCGAGGGCCGCCTCGCCGTAACCTTCCTCACACTCACACGGTGCCCCGGCACCGGAGCTGATGCTCCGGCGCCGGGGCACCGCGCGTTTCCAGCCGTCCTGCCGTGTGGCTGGCGCATCTCTTGCCTCAAACAAGACCTTTGATGTTCTCAAAGTTCAAGTGTTAACGTGTTCGACATGAAGACAGCAGCAGCGCACCGCTACGCCATGAGCCCCCCGCTCGTGGCGCGCCTGCATGTCGACCTCTGCCGCTGCATGTCCGCGGCGTGTCGCGTCATCTGAACGACTTCGACATCTGCACTGCAGCGGCGCCCGTGACCCTTCGCGGTCGCCGCTCCTCACGTCCCCCGTCTTTACCCGGAGTGTTTCCGTGTCCGCGAATTCCGCGTCTCCTGCCGACGAGCCCAAGACCTCCGGGTCCGGCGGCTCCGGCTTCCAGATACCCAAGTTTCTGAAGCTCCCCTTCTGGGCCCAGATCCTCGGCGGTCTGGTCCTGGGTGTCCTGCTCGGCTGGATCGCCCGCAGCCAGGACGTCTCCTGGCTCGTCACCACCCTCTCCAAGGTCGGCGACACCTTCATCGGCCTGCTGAAGCTCGCGGTCGCCCCGCTGGTCTTCTTCGCCATCCTCATCTCGATCACGAACCTGCGTAAGGTCAACAACGCCGCCCGGCTCGCGACCCGCACGCTCCTCTGGTTCATGATCACCTCGCTGATCGCCGTGGTCATCGGCCTCGTCATCGGCCTGGTCACCAACCCCGGCGCCGGCACCGGCCTGACCCCCAAGGACGGCTCGAAGCCGGCGCACACCGGCTCCTGGATCGACTTCCTCACCGGGATCATCCCGACCGACGTCATCACGCCGTTCACCCAGCTCAACGTCCTGCAGATCGTCTTCATGGCGGCCGTCGCCGGCATCGCGATCCTCAAGATCGGCGACGAGAAGGCCAAGCCGATCCTCGACCTCAGCGAGTCGATCCTGGCGCTGCTGCAGAAGGCCCTGTGGTGGGTCATCAAGCTCTCGCCGATCGGCACCGTCGGCCTCATCGGCTTCGCCATCGCCGACTACGGCTGGAACCTGATCAGCAAGTACGCGACGTTCACCGCCGACATCTACATCGGCTGCGCCCTGGTGATGTTCGGCGTCTACCCGCTGCTGCTCGCGACGGTCGCCAAGGTCAACCCGCTGCAGTTCTTCAAGGGCGCCTGGCCCGCGATCCAGCTGGCCTTCGTCTCCCGCTCCTCGGTCGGCACCATGCCGCTGACCCAGAAGGTCACCGAGCGCCTCGGCGTGCCGAAGGAGTACACGTCCTTCGCGGTGCCGTTCGGCGCCACGACCAAGATGGACGGCTGCGCCGCGATCTACCCGGCGATCGCCGCGATCTTCGTCGCGCAGATCTTCGACGTGCAGATGGGCATCAAGGAGTACCTGCTCATCGCCTTCGTCTCGGTGGTCGGCTCGGCCGCCACGGCCGGTCTGACGGGCGCCACGGTCATGCTGACCCTGACCCTGTCCACCCTCGGCCTGCCGATGGAGGGCGTCGGCCTGCTCCTCGCGATCGACCCGGTCCTGGACATGATGCGGACGGCCACGAACGTCGCCGGTCAGGCCCTCGTCCCGGTGATCGTCGCGGCCCGCGAGAACATCCTCGACAAGGAGGCGTACGAGCACGCCTCGTCTTCGCCGGTGGATGAGCCCGGGGTGGCGCCCGCCGCCGCCTGACGTTCTTCCCGATTCGATTCGACGATTCGTTTCGATTCATTTCGTGAGCGTGCCCCGCACCCGGATTCGTTCCGGGTGCGGGGCATGTTTGCTGCCAGCCCACTTTTGTGCCCCGGGGGGGGGCCCCCCCCCGGGACTCCCGTCGTGCGGGGTGCGGCCATGCCCGGACGGCGTGGCGATGACCGTACGCTTGCTGGTGACCGGGACGTACAGGAGCAAGGGGGCGGTCGGGGTGGCTCGGGAGCAGGTGGTGCGGCAGAAGCGGATGCCGCGGGCCGTGCGGGAGCGGCAGATGCTCGACGCCGCCGTGACGACCTTCGGGCAGCGCGGCTACCGGGCCGCTTCCATGGACGAGATCGCCGAACTCGCGGGCGTCTCCAAGCCGTTGGTCTATCTGTATCTGAACTCGAAGGAAGACCTCTTCACCGCCTGCATCCGGCGGGAGGCCGCGGCTCTCGTGGCCGCCGTGCGCGCCGGGGTGACGGGCGACGGCTCCGCCGACCGGCAGCTGTGGGGCGGGCTCACCGCCTTCTTCGCGCACACCGCCGAGCACCCCGACGCCTGGGCGGTGCTGCACAGCCAGGCGCGCACGCACGGCGAGCCGTTCGCCGCCGAGGTCGCCGTGATGCGCGAGGAGATCGTGGTGTTCGTGACCTCGCTGATCGCGGCGGCGGCCCGGGAGGCGCACGACGACCCCTCGCTCGGGGAGCGGGAGGTCGCCGGTCTCGCCCAGGCCCTCATCGGCGCCGCGGAGTCCCTCGCCGGGTGGGCCAACACGGATCCCTCGGTGTCGGCCAAGGAGGCGGCAGCGACGCTCATGAACTTCGCGTGGGCGGGGCTGGGGAACTTGATGGAGGGGCGGCGGTGGTCACCGGCCGCCGCCGGGGCGGCGGCCGTCGAGGGGTAGGACTTCCCCTCGTACGTGGACGCGGGCCTTGCCGTTCTTGTCGGGCTCGGCACCGCGGAGTTCGAAGGCGGGGCCCTCCGACGCGTACGTCACCGTGGCCGGCAGCAGCACGGGTGCCTTGAACTCGGCGCGTACGTGCACCGGGCCCGGGCCCGTCGTCCCGTACTCGGCCAGGCAGCGGGCGACGGTCCACATGCCGTGGGCGATGGCGCGCGGGAAGCCGAAGAGGCGGGCGGTCAGCGGGTGCAGGTGGATGGGGTTGTGGTCCCCGGAGGCGGCGGCGTAGCGGCGGCCGAGGTCACCCGCCAGGCGCCACTCTGCGCGAGCGGGGAGCGCTTCTGCTGCGGGGGCTTCTTCCTTTACGGGTGTCTCTTCTTCTTTTACGGGTTCCTGTGCCGGGCCTGTTGTCTTGTGCCGGGCCAGGTATGTGGAGCGGGACTCCCATGTCAGAGTGCCGCCGGTCCGTACCTCCGTCACGAGCGTGGCCTCGGTGCCGCGTCGGTGCGGCCGCAAGGGCTCGGCGTATGAGGTGAGTTCGAGATCGTCGGTGGGGAGGAGGGGGCGGTGCCGGCTGATCTCGATGGAGGTGTGCACGAGGCCGAGGAGGGGGAGCGGGAACGCGCGGGCGGCCATGAGGCGCATGGCGAGCGGGAAGCCGAGGATGTGGGGGTAGGTGACGGGGAGTTCGTCCTGGCCGGGGGAGCGGTCGGTGGGGTAGCCGCAGACGCGTTCGTAGGCGGACAGATCCTTTTCCCGGACCCGGACCCCGGGCAACACGAGCCGGGTGAGGGGGACTTGGGCGTCGGGGCGGGGGTGCTTGAGGGGGGAGAGGAGGGCGCCGCGGAGGAGGAGGGGTGGGAGAGAAGGAGGGGTGCTGAGGGAGACGGTGCCGGGCATGGGTCTTTCCTCGCGTGAGAGGGATGAGGTGGGCGGGTGGGGGCCGGCGCGGAGCGGCGGGGAAGGCCGGCTCCGAGTAAGGGTGCGACGAAGACGGCCCGAAGGGTCACGCGCCCAGGAGCGACTGCCCGCACACCCGGACCACTTGCCCGTTCACGCCGCCCGACCCGGGAAGGGACAGCCATGCCGTCGTCTCCGCGACGTCCACCGGAAGCCCGCCCTGCGCAAGGGAGTTCATACGGCGCCCCGCTTCCCGTATGAAGAGAGGGACCGCCGCCGTCATCTTCGTCTCGATGAAGCCGGGGGCGACCGCGTTGACGGTCACGCCGTGCTCCGCGGCCGCGCGCGGTGCGAGTGAGCGGACGAGGCCGATGATCCCCGCCTTGCTGGCCGCGTAGTTGGTCTGGCCGACGTTCCCCGCGATGCCCGCGATCGACGCCGTCGCCACGATCCGCCCGCCCCGCCGCAGCGTCCCCGACGCGAGCAGTGCGTCCGTCGTCCGCAGCACGCTCGCCAGGTTGACGTCGAGGACCGGACTCCATCGATCCGCGGCCATGTTGGCGAGCTTGCGGTCCTGGGTGATGCCCGCGTTGTGGACGAGGACGTCCAGGCCGTCGGGGAGCGCCGCCGCGATCCGCTCGCCCGCGTCGTCGGCGGTGATGTCGAGGGGGAGCGCGGTGCCGCCGAGCCGGTCCGCGACCCGTACCAAGT
This sequence comes from Streptomyces sp. NPDC059009, assembly GCF_042740175.1. Classification (NCBI taxonomy): domain Bacteria; kingdom Bacillati; phylum Actinomycetota; class Actinomycetes; order Kitasatosporales; family Streptomycetaceae; genus Streptomyces; species Streptomyces sp. NPDC059009. Next base: position 67,344 of record NZ_JBHYJB010000003.1, read on the forward strand.
CGCCCTGCGCGGAGGGGATGTCGAGCACGACGACATGCGCCCCGTCCCGGGCGAGCACCTCCGCGACGGCCTCGCCGATGCCGCGCGCCGCCCCGGTGACGAGCGCGGTCCGGCCGGAGAGGGGACGGGTCGTGTCGTTCGGGATCGTGTCGTTCGAGGTCGTGTCGTTCGGGGCCTCGGTCTCCGCCGTCGCGCCTACCTCGATGACCTGTCCGCTCACGTACGCGGACTTGGGGGAGAGGAGGAAGCGCAGCGTCGACTCGGCGGCCGCCGCCCCGGCCCCGGCCCCGTCCGCGACCCGGACCAGCGTGGCCGTACGGCCCCGGCCGAGCTCCTTGCCGAGGGAGCGGACGAAGCCCTCCAGCGCCTGCTGGGCCGCCGCCTGATGGTGGTCCTGCGCCGAAAGGGGTGCCCCGAGGACGACCACGCGCCCGGACTCCGCCACCGAGCGCACCACGGGGTGCAGGGCCGCGTGCACTTCGGCGAGGCCCGCGACGTCGTCGACCCCGGTCGCGTCGAGCACGACCGCCGCGGGATTCTCGGCGCCCGGCGTGAGGCCGGTGCGGACCAGGACCTCGTCCAGGCCCGGCAGGCCCTTGCCCACGGTGAGATGCAGCAACGGCCCTTCCAGGGAAGGACGTTCGACCGACCAGCGGCGCAGCGCGGACGGCTGCGGGAGGCCCAGGCGCCGGGTCAGGAACCGGCCGGGGCCGGTACCGGTGAAGTTCAGATAGCGGTCGGCCATTGTCCAACTCCCTGCTCGGTCGTAAATTTACTTCTGAGTAAGGTTACTCAAGGGTCAGGAGCCGGTCGAGATGGCAGAGACGAAACTTCCCACCACCCGCAGGGTCGCGGTCATCGGCGGAAGCCGCATCCCGTTCGCGCGCTCGGACGGTCCCTACGCGACCGCGTCGAACCAGGAGATGCTGACCGTCGCGCTCGACGGGCTCGTCAGCCGGTACGGGCTCCAGGGGCCGGGCGCCGTCGGCGAGTTCGTGGCCGGTGCCGTGCTCAAGCACAGCCGCGACTTCAACCTCGCCCGCGAGACCGTCCTCGGCTCGCAGCTCGACGCGCGCACCCCCGCGTACGACATCCAGCAGGCGTGCGGGACGGGCCTCCAGGCCGTCGTCTCCGTCGCCAACAAGATCATGCTGGGGCAGGTCGAATCGGCGGTCGCGGGCGGCTCCGACACCGCGAGCGACGCGCCCCTCGGCGTCAACGACGACCTGCGCAAGATCCTGCTCGCCGCCCGCCGCGCCCGCTCGACGGGCGCCCGGCTCAAGGCACTTGCCCGGATACGTCCCGGACATCTCGTCCCCGACATCCCGCGCAACGCCGAGCCCCGCACCGGGCTCTCGATGGGCGAGCACGCGGCGGTCACGGCCCGTGCGTGGGGGGTGAGCCGGGAGGCGCAGGACGAGCTGGCCGCGCGCAGCCACCAGCGGCTCGCCGCCGCGTACGAACGGGGGTTCATGACCGACCTCGTCGTGCCGTTCCGCGGGGTCGCGCGGGACCAGAACCTGCGGCCGGGCTCGACCGTGGAGAAGCTGGCCGCGCTGAAGCCGGTGTTCGGGGTCGACGGCCCAGGGCCGACCATGACGGCCGGGAACTCGACGCCGCTGACGGACGGGGCGGCGACCGTTCTTCTTGCCAGTGAGGAGTGGGCGGGGGAGCGGGGGCTTGAGCCGCTGGCCTATCTGACCGCGTACGAGACGGCTGCCGTTGATTTTGTGGGCGGGGATGTCGTGGGGGGTGAGGACGGGCTGTTGATGGCGCCCGGGTATGCGGTGCCGAGGATGCTGGAGCGGGTCGGGCTCGGGATCGAGGACTTCGACTTTGTCGAGGTGCATGAGGCTTTTGCCTCGCAGGTGCTGGCGACGACGGCTGCCTGGGAGAAGGCGGGGCTCGGGCCTGTTGATCCCTCCCGGCTCAATGTCGCCGGGTCGTCTCTTGCTACGGGGCATCCGTTTGCTGCGACCGGGGCTCGCATTGTCGCCACGCTGGCCAAGCTGCTTGCTGAGCGGGGTCGTTCGGGGCGGGGTCTCATTTCCATCTGCGCTGCGGGTGGCCTGGGGGTGACCGCCGTTCTGGAGCGGCCCTAGTGGGTGGGGTTGTGCCCACCCTTCCCCAAGCTCTCGACTCCGCTCGAGCAGGGGAGACCCCATTCGCCGTGCGGAACGCCTGCCCACAACCGTGGTGACCGACCTTTTCCCCAGCCCCGGAGCCGCTGCCCATGTCTGCCCCACCGCCCCTCATCCCGCCGGAGCTGAAGCGCGAGCACGGCACCGTCCGCGAAGCCTCCGTGCTGCCGATCGTGCCGCCCGCACGACGCGGATCCCTCGCCGACATCCCCTTCGACAACGCCCGCGAAGCCCCCGCTGACGCCGTCCTCAGCCGGAAGGACCCCGCCAGTGGGCGGTGGGTCGACGTCAGTGCCGGTGAGTTCGCCGGGGAAGTGCTCGCCGTCGCCAAGGGGCTGATCGCCGAGGGGCTCAGGCCCGGGGACCGGCTCGCCATCATGGCGCGGACCACCTACGAGTGGACGCTGCTCGACTTCGCCGCCTGGGCCGCGGGCCTGGTGACCGTGCCCGTGTACCCGACCTCGTCGGCCTTCCAGACCCGTTGGATCCTGCAGGACTCCGGCGCCGTCGCCCTCGCCGTCGAGACCGCCGAGCAGGCGTCCGCCCTCGGGCCCGAGCGGGACCGGATCCCGGACCTGGCGCTGCTGTGGACCTTCGAGAAGGGGGACGTGCGGCGGCTCGCCGAGCTCGGGCGGGAGCGGGGCATCAGTGACGAGGAAGTCACGGTGCGGCGGCGCGAGTTGGGGCCCGACACCATCGCCACCTTCATCTATACGTCCGGGACCACGGGGCGGCCGAAGGGGTGCGTGCTCACCCACGGGAACTTCTTCGCCGAGGTCGACAACGCCATCGAGCTGCTCCACCCCGTCTTCAAGTCCGTCAGCAAGGAGCCCGCCTCCACGCTGCTCTTCCTGCCCCTCTCGCACGTCTTCGGGCGCATGGTCGCCATCGGCTGTCTGCGCGCGCGGGTGCGGCTCGGGCACGCGCCGTCGATCAGGACCGACGACCTGCTCGGCGATCTCGCCGGGTTCCGGCCGACGTTCCTGCTCGCCATCCCGTACGTACTGGAGAAGGTCTTCAACACGGGGCGGGCGACGGCCGAACGGATGCGGCGCGCCGCGTCGTTCGACCGTGCCGCGCGCATCGCCCGCAAGTACGGGGAGGCGGTGGAGGCCGCGCAGCACGGGAGCGGGCCGGGGCCCGGGGTGGGGCTCCGGCTCGCCCGCGCGCTCTACGATCCGCTCGTCTACCGGCGCATCCGCGCGGCCCTCGGCGGCAAGGTGCGGTACGCGATCTGCGGGGGCTCCCCGCTCGGGCGGCGGCTCGCCGCCTTCTACTCGGGCGCGGGCATCGAGATCTTCGAGGGGTACGGGCTCACCGAGACCACCGCGGCCGCGACCGTCACACCGCCCCTCAAACCCCGGATGGGGACGGTGGGCTGGCCGCTGCCCGGTACGCGGGTGCGGATCGCCGACGACGGTGAGGTGCTGCTCGGCGGGGGGCAGGTCTTCAGCGGGTACTGGGACGGGCAGGCCGGGCGGGTCGCGGGCGGGCCCGCGGCCGGTGAATGGTTCGCCACCGGGGACATCGGAGCCCTGGACGAGGACGGGTACCTCGCCATCACCGGGCGCAAGAAGGACATCCTGATCACGACCGGCGGCAAGAACGTCGCGCCCGCGCCCCTGGAGGACTGGCTGCGCGCCCACCCGCTGATCGGCCAGTGCATGGTCGTCGGGGACGACCGCCCGTACATCACCGCCCTGATCACCCTCGAAGAGGACGGGATCGCGCACTGGCGGCAGATGAAGAAGAAGCAGGATCTGCCGGCCGAACAGCTGGTGACGGACGCGGAGTTGCTCGACACCCTGCAGCGGGCCGTCGACGACGCCAACAAGCTCGTCTCGCGCGCCGAGTCGATCCGCCGCTTCGTGGTGCTGCCGCACGACTTCACGGAGGACAGCGGGCATCTCACGCCCTCGCTGAAGGTCAGGCGGTCCGCCATCGAACGGGACTTCGCCGAGGTCATCGAGGAGCTGTACGCCGGCTAGTCCGGTCCTGGGTCCTTCTGTCCGATCGGTCCCCTCAGCCCGTACGCGATGCGGCCGCGCCGTCCAGCTTCAGCATCGCCTCCTCGTCCGCGCCGCCGGTCGGTGCCTGGTAGACCACCAAGCGCTGTCCGGCGGTGCGGGCCAGCTTCATCACCTCGTACGTGAGGGTCATCTCGCCGACCTTCGGGTGCTGGAAGCACTTGACGCCGCCGCCGCGCTCGCACACGTCGTACTGGTCCCAGATGCTGGCGAACTCCGGGGACTTGAGGAGGAGTTCGCCGACGAGGGAGGTCAGCTCGGGGGAGTCCAGGTCGGTGCCGCCGACCGCCCGCAGATGCGCCACCGACTTGGCGACGGTCTCCTCCCACGGGTCGTACAGGACGCGGCCCACCGGGTGCAGGAACAGATACCGGACGACGTTGCGCTTCTCCGGGGGCCAGTCCCAGATGCCGGGCAGCAGGCGGCGGCCCGCCGGGTTCGCGGCCAGCAGATAGCTGTGCGCGTTCACCACGTACGCGGGCAGCGGGCGCAGCGCCTCCAGCATCTGCAGGACCGACTCGCGCACCGTGTGGTCGTCGGTCGGGCGGGGCTCCGTGAACCGGCCCGAGGCCAGCTCGGCCAGGTCGTGCAGGCGCTCGTGGCTGTCCCCGGACAGGCGCAGGGCGCGGCTGAGGGCGTCGATGACGGCGGTGGAGGGGTTGGTCTCGCGGCCCCGCTCCAGGCGCGTGTAGTAGTCGACGCTCACCCCCGCGAGGATCGCCAGCTCCTCGCGGCGCAGGCCGGGCGTGCGGCGCAGCCCCGCCCCGGCGGGCAGGCCCGCCTCCTCCGGGGTCACGCGGGCGCGTCTCGCCCTCAGATACCGGCCCAGCTCCGTGCCTTCGCTCATGGACTCGATTCTTCCAGCCGGGCCCCGGCGGTGGGGGGCCCTGTCAGGGCCAGGAACACAGCGGCCTGCCACTGCGTGGGGCCTGGGCGGAGTCTGTTCCTTGCCGTCGTGGTGGGTGGGCCTCTTCCTCTCCGCCGCTCCGCGGCGCTTGTTGCGCACCGCTCCGCGGTGGGGTGCTTCGGCGCTCCGCGCCGGGACTCCAGGCCGCTCCGCGGCCCCGAACCCGCCGCTCCGCGGCGGTCTCCCACCCGCCCACCCGTCCTCTCTCACGCAGGAGTCAACCCCCATGTCCTCGGTGCTCACCTCCCGCGAACAGGCCGCCCCCGTAACCGTGCGGCATCCCACTGCCCGCAGAGCCCGCCCCTACGCCCTCCTCGCCGCCCTCCTCGGCTTCACCGTCATCAGCATCGACGTCTCCGCCGTCAACATCGCGCTGCCCGCGATCCGTTCGTCCCTCCACGGGGGCATGGCGGGCCTCCAGTGGGTCGTCGACGCGTACACGCTGATGTTCGCCGCCCTGATGCTCTCCGCCGGCGCGCTCGCCGACCGGGCGGGAGCGCGCCGGGCGTACGCGTGGGGCATCGGTCTCTTCACGGCCGCCTCGCTCGCCTGCGCCCTCGCCCCCGGCATCGGCTCGCTCATCGCGGCCCGGGTCGCGCAGGGCGGGGCCGCCGCCGTCGTGATGCCCGCCTCGCTCGCGCTGATCCGGCAGGCGTACGACGAGCCGGGGCGCCGGGCCCGGGCCGTCGCCCTGTGGACCGTGGGCGGCTCCGTCGCCATGGCCGCCGGGCCCGTGCTCGGCGGGGTGCTCACCGAAGTCGCCTCCTGGCGCGCCGTGTTCCTGCTCAACCTGCCCGTCGGCGCCGTCATCCTCGCCCTCCTCACCCGCACCGCGCGCTCCCCGCGCCGGGCCGCCCCGCTCGACCTCGCCGGTCAGGTCACCGCCGTCGCCGCGCTCGCCGGACTGGCGTACGGAGTGATCGAGGGCGGGCACTCGGGGTGGACCCGGGGACCCGTACTGCTGGCCCTCGCCGTGGCCGTCGCCGCCGGGTTCGGCTTCTACGCCGTCGAGAAGCGCCACCACGCGCCCATGGTTCCGCTGAGCATGCTGCGCAACCGCGAGGTCAGCGTCTCGCTCGCGGCGGGCTTCGCCATCAACGCGGGCTTCTACGGGCTGATCTTCCTGCTCGGGCTCTATCTGCAGGAGCTGCGCGGGATGTCGGGGACGGCCGCGGGGCTGATGTTCGTGCCGCTCGCCGCCATCATCACCTCCACGAATCTCGTCTCGCCGCAGCTCGCCCAGCGCTTCGGGCGCCGCCCGGTCGTCGTGGCGGGCCAGGCGATCCTCGCCCTCGCGATGTTCGTGCTGCTCCCGCTGACGGCCGCCACCCCGCTCTGGCTCGTCCTCGTCCTGCTGATCCCGACCGGCATCGGCGGCGCCCTCGCGGTCCCCGCGCTCACCGCGCAGCTCCTGGACAGCGTGCCGGGGCACCGGGCGGGCACGGCGTCCGGCCTGCTCAACGCCCTGCGGCAGACCGGTGGTGCGCTCGCCGTGGCCTTCTTCGGCTCGCTGCTCGCGGCGGACGGAGGCACCGGATCCGGCACGGGATCCGACACGGGATCCGGCACCGGATTCTCCCTCGCCGGGATGCACGAGAGCCTGCTGATCGTGGGTCTGGTCCTGTGCGCGACGGCCGCCCTCGCCGCCTGGCTGCTGCCCCGCTCCCGTCACGCACAGTGATCCCGCTGAACGGGCGAGGCGGTGGGAGCGCCCGTAGGGTGAGCCAGAGGGCACTCCCTTGGAGGTTGCCGAATGCGTAGACCCACCGTGCTCGCCGCCGTCACCGCGCTGGCCCTGGCCGGACTCCCGGTGGCCGCCCAGGCCGCACCGTCCGCGACGCCCACACCGTCCCCGGGACCCGATCTCTCGCGCTACTACACGCAGAAGATCAAGTGGGGCACCTGCGAGCAGGCCGAGGGGCTGCCCAAGAGCCAGCGGGACGGCGTGCAGTGCGGCAAGGTCACCGTCCCCCTCGACTACGCGAAACCGGCGGGTGACAGCGTCGACCTCGCGATGATCCGCATCAAGTCGAGCGCGCACGGCAAGCCCCGCGGCTCCCTCCTGCTCAACTTCGGCGGCCCCGGCGGCGCGGGCGTCTCCGCGCTGCTCGGCGCGCAGAAGGAGTTCTCCTACCTTGGCAAGGGCTACGACGTGGTCTCCTTCGACCCGCGCGGCGTCGGCCTCAGCGATCCCGTGAGCTGCGGCGACGCCGCCTCGGACGTCGACCCCACGGACTCGGGCACGGCCGACGCCGGCGAGCGGGCCGAGAACGACCCGACCGGCATCCTCGCCGATCTGCGCAAGGCCGCCGCCCAGTGCGCCAAGGACTCCGGCCCGGTCCTGCCGTACGTCGGCACGGTCAACGTCTCCCGCGACATGGACGTGATGCGCCAGGCGCTCGGCGACAAGAAGCTCAACTATCTGGGCTTCTCGTACGGGACGCGGCTCGGCGCCGTGTATGCCGCGCAGTTCCCGAAGAAGGTCGGCCGGGTGGTCCTCGACGGCGTGGACACGCTCACCGAGGACGTGGCCGAGCAGGCCCGGGTGAGCGCCGAGGGACGGCAGACGGCCCTCGACAACTTCCTCACCTGGTGCACCGGCAACGCGGGCTGCGTCTTCGGTACGAACGCGCGCACCGCCCGCACCGCCATGACCAAGCTGGTCAAGGACATGGACGAGACGCCGCTGCAGTCCCTGGACGGCGAGCAGTTCACCGGCCAGGACCTGGTGAGCGTGCTCGGTCAGGCCCTCTACAGCCGGCAGGCATGGCCCGCGCTCTCCCAGGCCCTCGGCGGCCTGATGGCGGACGGCGACCCGAGGGCCCTGATCCGCATGGGCGGCGCCCTGGCCCAGCAGGCGACGGCATCCCCCACCGGACCCGCCCGCCCCACCGACCCCACTCAGCCCACTGGCTCCACTCACCCCACCGACCCCACTCAGCCCACCGGCTCCACCCGCCCCACCGTCTCGCCGGACAAGATCCCCGCCGACAACATGACCGCCGCCCTGATGGCCGTGAACTGCGCCGACGACCCCGACCGCCCGGCCACCGCCCGCCTCGAACGCGAAATCCCGCGCCTCACCGAGGAGTTCGAGCAGACCTCACCCGTCTTCGGCCGGTCCATGCTGATCCCGGTCCTGCTCTGCTACGGCAGGCCCGCGGGCACGGACTACATCCGCGAGGACGTCCGCGACGTCGACACCCCGCACCGCTTCCTCCTGGTCGGCACCCGGGGCGACCCCGCGACCCCCTACCGCTGGGCGGAGGAGACCGCGAAGCGCCTCGGCTCCCAGGCCGTGCTCCTGGACAACAAGGGCGACGGCCACACCGGCTACCTGGGCTCCAAGTGCGTACGGGAAAAGGTGAACTCGTACCTGCTGTACGGGGAGATGCCCGCGAACGGGAGCTCGTGCGCGGCGGAGTGAGCGGCGGAGTGAGTCACGCCGTCACGCCGTCACGCCGTCACGCCGTTACGACAGGTGCGGTCTCCCTCTCCACCCTCTCCGCCCTCTTCGCCTCGCTCGCGTACGTGTCCACGTAGTCCTGACCGGACAACTCCCTCACGGTATCCATGATTTCGTCCGTGACCGCCCGCAGCACGGCGTGGTCCGGCTCCCGGCCGCCGAGGCCGTCCGCGTACCGGGAGAAGTCGAGCGGGCGCCCGAACCGCACCGTGACCGGCACGCGGCGCGGCACCCTGCGCCCCCGGGGCAGCGCCTCGAACGTGCCGATCAGGGCGCACGGCACCACCGGCGCGCCCGTGCGCAGCGCCAGCGCGGCGACCCCGACCCGCCCCTTGTAGAGGCGGCCGTCGTGCGAGCGCGTGCCCTCCGGGAAGATGCCGAGCAGCTCGCCCCGGCCGAGGACCCCGAGCCCCGCCGCGAACCCGGCCCGGCCCGCGCCGCCCCCGGAACGGTCCACCGGGATCGCCCTGATGCCCCGGAAGAAGGCGGCGGTGAGGCGCCCCCGCAGCCCCGGCCCGGTGAAGTACTCCTGCTTCGCAAGGAAGTTGATCCGGCGACGGAGCGTCACGCCCAGCAGGAACTGGTCGGCGAAGGACTGATGGTTCCCCGCGACGATCACCGGGCCCCGCCCCGGCACCCGGCCGCGCCCCTCGACGCGCGGGCGGAGCGGCCAGCGCAGCAGCGGCACCAGCACCAACCACTTGAACAAGCAATAGAACATGCCTGATGAGCCCCCTCTTCAACCGCTTGGAGTGCCCCCGCGCCGGAGCACGCTAGCGGTCGGTGGGGACGGGAGGGAGAACGCCTATTCGGCCACGGCCGCACACAGCGCACCGGCACCGCGCCAGCAACGCACCAACACCTCACCAGCACCGCACCAAGAGAGCGGGCCCGGCGCCACCTCATGGCGTCGGGCCCGCAACAGCCTTATGGCTACTGGCAGTTACCGCTCGCGGACTTGCCCGCGAACCGCTCCGCCAGCCAGTTCGCGGCCAGCGGCGACTGTGTGATGACGCCGCTGACGTGCTCGCCGACCGGGACCGTGTGCCACTCGACGTTCGCGCCCTTCGCGCACCAGTCGTCGCGCACCTGCTTGCCGACTGCGTACGGGATCAGCTCATCGGTGATCACGTGGTACTGGTACACGGGCGCGTCCGGGGCGTGCGTGCCGACCTGCGACTCGCGCAACCGCTGCTGCCAGTCGGGCTGTTCGAGGGGGTTCTTGGTCGTCACGTCGCTGATCTTCGTGAACGCTCCGCCGATCGAGCCGTCGATCACACAGCTCTCCTTCAGCTTGCCGACCAGGTCCTTGCCGCGTGCGTTCAGATACGAGTCGAGCTTCAGCTCAGGGAACGCGGCGTTCTGGCCGATCGCCGCCATGAAGACGAGCCCGGACCCGTACGAGCCGTCGTTGAACTTCGCGACCTTCATCAGGTCCCCGGGGACGCCTCCGGTCGCCGTGCCCTTCACGTTCAGGTCCGGCGCGTACGAGCCGTGCAGCTCGGCCGCCCACGACGACGCCTGGCCGCCCTGCGAGTAGCCCATGATGCCGACCGGCGAGTCCTTGGAGAGACCTGCCTGGCCCGCCTCGGGCAGCCGGATCGCGGCGCGGGCGGCGTCCAGCATGGCCTGGCCCTCGGCGCGGCCCACCGTGTAGGTGTGGTCGCCGGGGGTGCCGAGCCCCTCGTAGTCGGTGACGGCCACCGCCCAGCCGCGCAGGGTGAGTTGCTGGATGAGGTTGGCCTCCATGGTGGTGCCCTTCGGGAAGCCCGCGCTGGGCGCGCAGCGGTCGCCCACGCCGACCGTCCCGACGGCGTACGTGATGAGCGGGCGCGGCCCCTTCTTGCCGTCCTGCGGCACGATGACCGTGCCGGAGACCGTGTTCGGCTCGCCCTTCGCCGTGGTCGACCGGTAGTTGATCTTCCACGCCTTGGTGTTGGTGGGCTGCCCCGGCAGGGGGTGGAAGCTTCTCGGCTCGGAGCTCACGATGTCGCCGGGCGCGCCGGCGGACGCGGGTTCTCCGGCGGACGTGGAGTCTTTGGCGGTCGCGGGTTCTCCGGCGGACCGCGCGAGCGCGGGGGTCGCGGCCGACAGGCCGAGCGCGGCCACCACGGCCAGCGCTCTGAAGCTGGTGCGTACGTTGCGTCCTTTGCGTCCCTTGCGTCCGTGCATGCGGCTCTCCCAACTGTGCACTGCGGCTCGGTGGTTCGCCCGTCGACCGTAGTGACCGGTGAGTAAGATCAGCGCTGACCGGAACGCTCAGCTTCGTTGACCCCTCCGCCGGGGCCCAGGGCCGTGTTCACCTGTCGGTACGCCCCCGGCGTCGTCCCCGTCCAGCGCCGGAACGCCCGGTGGAAGGCCGTGTCCTCGGAGAACCCGAGCCGCGCCGCCAGGTCCGCGATCGGCTCCCGCCCCTCCGCGAGCCCCGCGATCGCCGCGTCCCTGCGCACCGCGTCCTTCAACTGCTGGTAGGAAGTGGACTCCTGGGCGAGCCGGCGGCGCAGCGTTGCCGGGCTCACCGCGAGCCGCCCGGCCACGTCCCCGAGCGAGGGCAGCCGGGGCGAGTCCCGCAGCGACTGGACGAGGGCGCGGCGCACCTGCTCGGCGACCGTCGTGCCGTACTCGCGCCGCGACAGGAGCTCGAAGGGGGCCCGGCGCAGCATCTCGCGCAGCTCGGCCTCGTCCCGGACCAGCGGGGCGTCCAGCCAGTGCGCGTCGAAGGCCGCCTCCGTGCGCTCGGCGCCGAACCGCACGGGGCAGCCGAAGAGCAGCTCGTACTCGTCCTTGTGCGGGGGTGGCGGATGCCCGAACTCCGCCCGGTGCAGCGGGATCCGGCGCCCGATCAGCCAGCTGCACAGCCGGTGCCAGATCATGAGCAGGCACTCGGCGAGGAAGTAGTCCTCGTCGACGCCACCGCGCACGACGAAGAGCGCGTTGCCGCCCCCGCTCTCGTCCCGCTCCAGGACCAGGTCGGGCCCGCCGGGGAAGAGCCCGTAGAAGGTGACCCCGCGCCGCACCGCCGCCCCCAGGTCCCGGCAGCCGAGCGCGGCGTGGCACATCATCGCGAACGTCCCCGGCCTGCTCACCGCCGAGCCGAGCCCCAGGAACTCGTCGCCCGTGACCCGGTACAACTCCCGGAAGAGCCGGGCGAATTGGTACGGGGTGACGCGCGCCCGGTCGTCGCCGAGCAGCAGCGGCGGTATCTGCGCGGCCTGGAGCAGCGGCACGGTGTCGACGCCGTGCCGCTCGGCCCCGCGCAGCACGGCCCGCACATGGTGCACGGTGATCGTCCGCCTCGCCATGAACACGACGGTAGCGGGCCCGGCGCCCGCGGTCATGAGCGCGTAGGCCAGCTCCGGTGACGTTTTCCGTCATCCCGCCGCGCCGTGTCCGCTCCTTAGCGTCGTACGCATGCAGCAGCAGCCTGAGCAGCCCGACCAGCCAAGCACCCTGTCCGTGCTCACGGAGTGGGCGGCCGACCGCTTCGGCGAGGCGCCCGCGCTCCGCTTCAAGAGGGGCGTCACCTGGCAGGAGATCTCGTACGAGGGGCTGCGCGCCCAGGTGCGGTCCGCGGGCGCCCGCCTGCTCGCCCTCGGCGTCCGCCCGGACGACCGCGTGGCGATCCTCGCCGAGACCCGGCCCGAGTGGACGTACACGCACTTCGCGGTGTTCGCGGCGGGCGCCGTGGTCGTGCCGGTCTACCCGACGGCGGGCGACGAGGAGCTGGAGTGGGTGCTCAGCGACTCGTCGGCGACGGTCGCGGTCTGCGAGGACGAGGCGAAGGCGGCGCGGGTGACCCGCATCCGGGACAGGCTCCCGGCCCTGCGGCACGTGGTCGTGATGACCGATGCGGCGGCCGAAACTCCGGCGGCCGCCCGCCCGGCCGACGCGGCCCCCACATCGGCCCACGAGGCGCCCGGTCGGCCCGCCGATGCCCCGGCCGCGCAGGCACCGGCCGGTCCGCCGAGCGGCCCTGCGGCTGAACCGGCCGACGCGGACGCCCTGTTGGCCCGCGCCGGCGCCCGCACGCCCGACGACCTCGCCACCATCATTTACACCTCCGGCACCACCGGCCTCCCCAAGGGCTGCCGCCTCACCCACGGCAACCTCGGCGCCGTCCAGGCGAGCACCCTCCCGCTGATCGACAGCCGCCCCGGCGACGCCACCTATCTCTACCTTCCGCTCGCGCACCTGCTCGCCCAGCTCATCGAGGTGACGACCCTCATCCACGGTGGCGCGATCTGCTACTTCGGCGGCCGCATCGAGAACGTCGTCGCGGAGCTCGCCGAGGCCCGGCCCACCCATCTCCCGTCCGTGCCGCGCCTGTTCGAGAAGGTGCACTCGATGGTCCTGTCGCTCGCGGAGTCGCAGGAGGGCGGGCGCGAGCGGTTCGAGGAGGCGGTGCGCATCGGCGTCCTGGCGGCGGACGGCGCGCTCCCGGCGGAGCTCAAGGAGGCGTACGAGGCCGCCGACCAGGCCCTCTACGGACTGGTCCGGCAGGCGCTCGGCGGCCGGGTGCGCTGGGCGCTCACGGGGGGCGCGCCCATCGCCCAGCAGACCATCGACTTCCTGCGCGCCTGCGGGATCGACGTCTACGAGGGGTACGGGATGACGGAGTCGGCCGGGGTCATCACCCTCAACCACCCGGGCGCCGTCCGCTACGGCACGGTCGGCCGCCCGGTCGCGGGCTGCGAGGTCCGCATCGCCGAGGACGGCGAGGTCCTCGCCCGGGGCGCGAACGTCTTCCCCGGCTACCACGGCGACCCGGCCGCCACCGCCGCCGCGCTCGACCCCGACGGCTGGCTGCACACCGGTGACCTGGGCGCCCTCGACGAGGACGGCTACCTCACCATCACGGGCCGCAAGAAGGACCTGATCATCACGTCCGGCGGCAAGAACCTCACCCCGTCGCTGAGCGAACTCGCCGTCCAGCAGTCCCGGTTCGTCTCCCGCGCGGTGATGATCGGCGACCAGCGCCCGTACCCCGTCGCCCTGATCACCCTGGACGCGGACGAGATACGGGGGTGGGCGCAGCGCGAGGGCATCGAGCTGACCGGTGCCCCCGGCCGCGACCCGCGCGTCCGCGCCCTCGTCCAGGAGGCCGTCGACGCGGCCAACGCGACGGTCTCCCACCCGGCCCGCATCCGCGCCTTCGCCGTCCTGGACGAGGACTTCACGGTCGAGGACGGCCTGCTCACCCCGAGCCTGAAGGTCCGCCGCAGGGCGGTCACGGAGCGCTTCGGGCCGGTCGTGGACGAGCTCTACGCCACGGCTACGGCACCCCCGCCAGACGCAGCAGCGCGGTAGCCCCCGCGGCGCCCACCACGACCAGGGCGAAGGGCGCACGCCGCCAGGCAAGGACCCCGCCGACAAGGACCCCCGCGGGCCGCGCCCACCCCGCGAACCCCTGCCCCTCGGTGAGCGCCCCGGTGGCGAGCAGCGCGACGAGCAGGACGGTGGCGCCGACGGCCAGCAACTCCTGCACGCGGACGGGCAGTTCGACGCGCCCGTGCAGGAGCGGCCCGGCGAGCCGGAAGGCATAGGTCCCGGCGGCGAGGGCGAGGACACAGGCGAGGTAGGCGTTCACGAGGTGCTCCTGGAGGACGTACGGCGGGTGGGGAGGCCGGGCCCGCGCCGCGCGGCGAGCAGCCCGACCAGGGCGAGCAGCACCGGCACCCCGGCCGGGAGGAGGGGAGCCGCGGCGACGGCGATCACCGCTCCGACCGCCGCGGCCCGCCGCGCCCTGCTGTCCCCGCGCAGCGCGGGCAGCACCAGGGCGAGCAGCACCGCGGGGAACGCCGCGTCGAGCCCGAACCGGTCGGTGTCCCCGAGCACGGACCCGGCGAGCGCACCCCCGAGCACGCTCACGTTCCACGCCACGAAGAGCCCGATCCCGGATATCCAGAAGGCGGCCCTGCGCCGGCGCCGCCCCTCCTGGGCGAGCACGAAGGCCGCGGTCTCGTCCGTGATGAGGTGCGCGCCGATCAGCCGGGCGGCCCAGGACCGCCCGAGGTCGTCGGCGAGCGCCAGACTGAACGCCGCCGTACGGGAGTTGAGCAGCAGCCCGGTCGCGGCGGCAGCGACGGGCCCGCCGCCCGCGGTCAGGATCCCGACGGCGCTGAACTGGGCGGAGCCCGCGTACACGAGCAGCGACATGACGACCGGCACCCAGACCGGCAGGCCGCCCGCGACGGCGATCGCGCCGAAGGAGACGCCGACGACGGCGTCGGCGAGCCAGACCAGGGCGATGTCGCGCAGCACCCCGGGCGGCAGCTGAGCCGGCCGCACGAACCCTCCGTCGTCGTCCCTCCCCTCCCCGTCTGTTCGCTCTACTGTGTCTTCTGTTCGGTGTGGCGAACGCATGCGTCGTAGGATGGGCGGAGCGAGTGGCGTTCGTCAAGCCGAACGATCGTCCTTCCATAACGAACAGCAGGGGTGCGCAGATGACGACCGAAGAGTCCCGGCTGCCGCGCGAGTGGATCGCCTCGGCGCTGCGCCGGGAGCGGACCAGGGCCGGACTCTCCCTCTCCGAACTCGCCAAGCGCGCCGGCATCGCCAAGTCCACGCTGTCCCAGCTGGAGGCGGCGACGGGCAACCCCGGCATCGAGACGGTCTGGGCCCTCGCCGTGGCCCTCGGCGTCCCCTTCAGCGTCCTGGTGGAGTCACCGGCCCCCGCGGTGACGGTGATCCGCGCGGGCGAGGGCCCGACGATGCACTCCGAACGCGCCTCTTACGCGGGCACGTTGCTCTCCGCGAGCCCCTCGGGCGTGCGCCGCGACATCTACCACGGCGCGATGGAGCCGGGGTCGGCGCGCGAGTCGGATCCGCACAACCCGGGCACGGTGGAGCACCTGATCGTCAGCACGGGCCGGGTCCTGGCGGGCCCGCGGGACGAGTCGGTGGAGCTGGGGCCGGGTGACTACATGGCCTACCGGGGCGACGTCCCGCACGCGTACGAGGCGCTGGAGCCGGGCACGACGTTCGTCCTGGTGATGCAGCACGCCTCGTAGAGCGTGGCGGCAAAAGGCAGGAGCCCCGCTCCCCTCGCGGTAAGCGAAGGGGCAGGGCTCCTTGGGTACTTCTCTCAGTTCCGCATCACGGCACTGTGCCGAGCTTGCGAGTCAGGGACTCGAAGGCTCAGACAGGGGTGACGTTCTCCGCCTGCGGACCCTTCGGGCCCTGCGTGACGTCGAAGCTCACGGCCTGGTTCTCCTCGAGGGAGCGGAAGCCGCTAGCGTTGATCGCGGAGTAGTGGACGAAGACGTCCGGGCCGCCGCCTTCCTGGGCAATGAAGCCAAAGCCCTTTTCAGCGTTGAACCACTTCACGGTTCCGGTAGCCATAAGCCCTCCTTGGGCCAAAGGGTTGCCCTGCTCCAGAACCTGCGATTGTTTAAACAACTGCATAAGTCTGAAAACGACGAGAGCCCGCGGGTCACATGCTCCGCAGGCTCTGTACTGCAAGGGAAACCAAACTGCAACTTGTGGCGAGCTTAGCACGCAGGCACCCGAAAGCAATAGGGGGCAAGATCACGTCACTCGGAGGTTTGACGAGGCCCTCTGCGGGGTTGACGGAGGCACATGGGGCCCCGGTCGCAAGGACCGTACCGCATGGGGGCTAGCCTCCACGATGTGGACAATTCTCCTGTGGACACCGTTGCCGACTCCGGCGCCATCGCGCCCGTCGGCCCCCGCCGCAGCACCCGGCCGCGCGTCGGTCACATCCAGTTCCTGAACTGCCTCCCGCTGTACTGGGGGCTCGCCCGCACCGGGGCGCTCCTGGACCTGGAGCTCTCGAAGGACACCCCGGAGAAGCTCAGCGAACAGCTGGTGCGCGGCGAGCTCGACATCGCGCCCGTCACCCTCGTGGAGTTCCTCAGGAACGCCGACGAGCTCGTCGCCTTCCCCGACCTCGCGGTCGGCTGCGACGGCCCGGTCATGTCCTGCGTGATCGTCTCGCAGGTCCCGCTCGACCAGCTCGACCGCGCCCGGGTCGCGCTCGGCTCGACCTCCCGCACCTCCGTGCGCCTGGCCCAGCTGCTGCTCGCCGAGCGCTACGGGGTCCGGCCCGACTACTACACCTGCCCGCCCGACCTGGGCCTGATGATGCAGGAGGCCGACGCGGCCGTGCTCATCGGGGACGCGGCGCTGCGGGCCAATCTGCACGACGGGCCGCGCCTCGGCCTCGACGTCTACGACCTCGGGCAGATGTGGAAGGACTGGACGGGCCTGCCGTTCGTCTTCGCGGTCTGGGCCGCGCGCCGCGACTACCTGGAGCGCGAGCCCCAGATGGTGCACGAGGTCCACCAGGCGTTCCTGTCCTCCCGCGACCTGTCCCTGGACGAGGTCGCGAAGGTCTCCGAGCAGGCGGCGCGCTGGGAGACCTTCGACGCGGGCGTCCTGGAGCAGTACTTCACGACGCTCGACTTCCGCTTCGGCGGGCCGCAGCTCGCGGGCGTCGCCGAGTTCGCCCGCCGGGTCGGCGCGACGACGGGCTTCCCGGCGGACGTACGGGTGGAGCTGCTCCCGGACCGGGGCTAGGGCCTGTCCGGCGCATCAGGTCCTAGCCGTTGTCGGGGATCGGGGCCTGCATGTGCTTGCTGATCCACTGGATGGGGCCGTTGGCCATGGCGGGGACATAGCTCCTGGCGTTGTGGCCGCCGCCCGGGATCACGTTGAGCCGCGTCTTGACCGGGCCCTTGCCGTACTTCTTCATGAAGGAGCGCAGGTTCGCCTGGCCGGACTCCGCCGTGCCGATCTGGAAGGCGATGTCCACCTCGGGGCCCTTGCGGTCGGCGAGGGCCTTCGCCAGCTTCTCCGGGTTGTTGGCCTGGCGCTCCGCCTCGTGGCCG
Organism: Streptomyces sp. NPDC059009; assembly: GCF_042740175.1. Lineage (NCBI taxonomy): Bacteria > Bacillati > Actinomycetota > Actinomycetes > Kitasatosporales > Streptomycetaceae > Streptomyces > Streptomyces sp. NPDC059009. The sequence goes on from NZ_JBHYJB010000003.1 coordinate 84,734, forward strand.
CGCCACAGCGGGGAGTCCGGCACCGTGTCGGGGCCGCTGGCGATGACGGCCTTGAAGCGGTCCGGGTACTTCAGCACGGACTTGAGGCCCACGAATCCCCCGGAAGAGGACCCCATGAAGGCCCATCCGTCCCTTGACTTGAACGTACGGAAATTCGCCTTCACGAAATCCGGGACGTCGTCGGCCATCCAGGTGCCCATTTTCTTCTGGCCCGGAATGTCGCTGCCGTCGTAATAGAACTTTGCGTCCGGGTTGAGCACCGGCATCACGACAATGAACGGCAGGCTCTTTCCCTCCTTGGACCACTTCGCGATGCTGCTCTCCAGCTTCAGGTCCGTGCCCATCCAATAGTTATTGGGGTAGCCGGGGCCGCCGGGCAGGGCTATGAGGACAGGAAAGCCACTGTTCGCGTACTTCGGGTCGAAGTACTGCTTCGGTGCCCAGACCCAGACCTTCCCGGTGAACCCGGACTTCTTCCCCTTCAGGGTCGTGACACCGATCTTGGTGCCGTCGTCGAGGGTGCTCTCGGTGGTGAAGGCGGACTTCGGGCCGGTGGGCAGGCGGGTCTTCCGGGCCTGCGCGGAGCCGCTCGGGGCGTGGCCCTGCCCGTTCTCCTGGCCCTGCTTCGGGTTGTCGAAGCTGACCGGGTCGCCCTTGTCGCTGGAGCAGGCGGAGAGGGCCAGCGCGGAGGTGGCCACGGCGGCGACCGCGACCGTGGTCAGTCGACGACGATTCATTGTGATCTCGCTAGGTAAGTGGTTGTTTGGGCGATTACTCCCATGAAGAGGGGCAAACGGGCCGGACCGTTCCCGGTCTACGCTGATCCGTGGAGGACGGTCGGCAGTTCGGCAGTGGACCACGCCTGGGGGAGGGCCTTCGTCATGCACCCGCTCGAATCCGGTGAACCGACCGTGATCGGTCCCTACCGGCTCCTCGGCCGGCTCGGCTCGGGCGGCATGGGCCGGGTCTATCTGGGCCGCAGCTCCGGCGGCCGCACGGTCGCCGTCAAGATCGTCCACCCGCACTTCGCGCTCGACGAGGAGTTCCGCGCCCGCTTCCGGCGCGAGGTCGCCGCGGCCCGCCGCGTCGGCGGCGACTGGACGGCCCCGGTCCTGGACGCCGACCCGGACGCCTCCGTGCCCTGGGTCGCCACCGGCTACGCGGCCGGCCCCTCCCTCGCGGAGGCGGTCCGCGACCTCGGCCCGCTGCCCGCCCATTCCGTACGGGTCCTCGGCGCGGGCCTCGCGGCGGCCCTCTCCCACGTCCACGGCCTCGGCCTGGTGCACCGCGACGTGAAGCCGTCGAACGTGCTGCTCACCCTGGACGGCCCCCGCCTCATCGACTTCGGCATCGCCCGCGCCACCGACGGCACCGCCTCGCTCACGTCCACCGGCGTCTCCATCGGCTCACCCGGCTACATGGCCCCCGAGCAGATCCTCGGCAAGGGCGTCACGGGCGCCTCGGACGTCTTCTCGCTGGGCGCGGTCCTCGTGTACGGGGCGACGGGGGAGTCCCCCTTCCCCGGCGACTCCTCGGCGGCCCTGCTCTACAAGGTGGTCCACGAGGAGCCCGAACTGGGCGCGCTGGAGGGGGAGTTGCGGTCGGTTGCCGCCGCCTGCCTGGCGAAGGAGCCGGGCGCCCGGCCCGCCCCTCAGGAGCTCGCCGAGCGGCTCGCTCCCGAGGGCGCCGAGCGGCTCGTGGCGGCCGGGTGGCTGCCGGGGGCGGTGGTGGAGCGGGTGAGCCGGAGTGCGGTGCGGTTGCTGGACATGGATACGGGTGCGGGGGCGCAGGAACCGGGAGAGGTCCGCTCGGGGCTCGTCGCCTTCAACTCCCCTTCGGTGGATGGGGTGTTCGGGCCGCCGGACGCGTCATACGGGGCCCCTCCCTCCGTAACTCCGGCTGTGACTGTGCCTCCTGAGGCTCCGGCCGACGCCCCGTCCCCGCAGGACGCCCCGCCGCCCGGCAAGCTCTCCGTCTCCGTGGCCGCGACATCCGTCCCCGAGGGGCCTAACGGGCGGGGGCGCAGGGTGAGTTGCACGGTCGCCCTGGCGGTCGCGGGGGCGCTCGCGGCAGTGACGGTGGGGTCGGTGTTCGTGTTCAACCTGCTGCCCGGCGACGGCGACAAGGACGAGAACGCGGGCAGCCGCCCCCCGGCGTCGTCGGCCCCCACGGAGGCGCCCACGGAGGCGCCCACGGAGGCGCCCACGGAGGCGCCCACCGAGGACCCCGGCGACGGCGCCGGTGATGCCGAGGGCATCCCCGCGGCGTACGAAGGCAGTTGGAAGGGCGAGGCCACCGCCAAGCACGGCGCCACCGTCATTCCGCTGGGCACCTTCACCGTGACCCTGAAGGACGCCGCCCCCGGAGAGCGCGTCGGCACCGTCCTCCAGGACGATCCGATCGGCAACACCTGCGAGGACGTCCTCACCCTCAAGTCCGCCACGAAGAAGGAACTCGTCGCGACGGGCAAGGGGAAGAAAGGGAACGGGGGGCAGTGCTCGCAGTCCGAACACACCGTGTATCTGCGCCTGGTGGACCAGGGCGGCAAGCAGGGCACGCAGCTCCGCTACACGTCCGAGGACCCGGGGGCGGGAGACCCCCGGGCCACGCTGTCCCGGCAGTAGCTCGAGCGCGGCGGCAGTAGCGAGCGCCGCGGCGGTGCGCCCTACATCGGCGTGGTGACCGTGACCACCTCGCCGTTGCCCAGGTGCAGCATGCCCTTGCCCGGGGCGATCGGGCCGCCGACCATGCTGCGCGTGGTGCGGGCGCCGATGAGCTCGCCGCTCGACGAGTCCTGCGGGGAGAGCAGGATGCCGCGGCGGCCCTTCTTCGCCTCGACCTGCCAGCCGGAGAAGCCGCCGCACACCTCCTCCTCGTCGCCGCCGAGCACCAGGGCGAGGCCCCGCTCGGTGCCGCGCTGCACGAGCCGCTTGAACTCCCGCTCGGCGTCGCAGTCCTCGAGCACCTCGCCGTCGTCGATGATCCAGACGATCGGCTCCTCGGGCGTCGCCGACTCGACGACCTCCTTGAACTCGTCGCTCTCGATGTCGTCGCCCGTGAAGACCTTCAACACGCCGTCCTGGCCGTCCAGTTCGCGGAGCGGCGAGGGGCGGGGCGCCGCGACGACGATCCGTACGCCCTGCGTCAGATACGAACGGGCGATGTTCATGAGCGTGGTGCTGCGGCCCGACTTGGCCGGGCCCGCCACCACGAACGTGGGCACGCCCTGCGCGAGATCGGGGCCGAAGCCCATGATGTCGTCGCCGCCGATGCCGACCAGGCTCCACAGCTTGGCCGCGGCGACCTCCGGGTCGCGCATCTCCCAGGCGTCCGCGAAGGAGATCCGGCTCGGCAGCACGTCCACCCGGAACGGGCGGCGGGCGCGCGGCACATCGGCGTCGCGCGCGGCCGCGGCCTCGCCGATCGCGGTGAGCGCGGCGGCCTGGCCCTGACCCGAGGCGTCCTCGGCGAGCAGGGCGAACTGGGTCTCCGTACCGTGCTCGTTCTTGAAGCCGCGGCCCGGCGGGATCTCCTCGGGGACCTTGCGGGCGTTGATGCCGAGCATCGAGAAGTCGGAGCGGTCGGCGAGCCGCAGGCCGTACTTGTCCTCGGTGAGCGAGGCCATGCGCCCGATGAGGACCTGCCGGTCACCGGTGATCACCAGGTGGATGCCGACGCTCGCGCCCTCGCGCATCATCGCCTGCAGGGTGTCGGTCAGCTCGCCGTGGTCGTACTCGCCGAGCGTGGGCAGCCAGCCCTCCCAGCGGTCGAGGAAGATCACGATGTGCGGGAGCCGCTCCTCCTCGCCGACCGAGGAGCGCTGCTCGCCGATGTCGGCGTAGCCCTTGTCGGCCAACAGGTCCTGGCGGCGCGTCAGTTCGTCCTTGAGGCGGGTGATGACGCGGACCGCGCGCTCCGTCTGGTTGCGGCTGACGACGGCGCCGCAGTGCGGCAGGCGCGTGAAGGCGTTGAGCGCGCCGTTGCCGCAGTCGATGCCGTACATGTGGACGTCGGCGCTGGAGTGCGTGCGCGCGAGGGAGCCCGCGATGGTGCGGAGCACCTGGGAGCGGCCGGAGCGCGGGGCACCACCGATGAGCAGGTGCCCGAACGACTCGAAGTCGACGGCGACCGCGCGCCGCGCCTGGTCCGCGGGGATGTCCTCCAGACCGAACGGCGCGGGCGCGAGCGCACCGGCCTTCGCGGGCGCCGGGAGCGCCTCGATCTCGTCGAGCTGCAGCGTCTCGGAGAGCGCGGGCAGCCAGGGGCTGTGCTGGGGCGGAATGCCCATGGTGCGGTTCGCATCGTTGACCGCGTCGACGAGCACCTTCAGGTCGGTGATCTCCTCCTCCTCGCGGGCCTCGGCCTTGGGCTTGACCAGGGCGGCGCGGCCCAGGTCGGCCCAGTCGAGGGAGCCGGCCCAGGGCGCGAGCACGGCCGGGTCGGTCTGACCCGGGCGGCGGCCACCGACGCGCCCCGACTGGAAGGGGACGAGGGAGGCGTGCCCGAGCCGCACGTACGCACGACCCGGGGTGCTCTTGGCGATGTGGCCGGCCGCCGGGTCGTCGATGACGTCGCTGGACTCGGCGCCGTCCGTCACGCGCAGGGCGATGCGGAGGTTGGTGTTGGCGCGGATCTCGGGGGACACGACACCGGAGGGCCGCTGCGTCGCGAGCATGAGGTGAATGCCGAGCGAACGGCCACGCTGAGCGATGTTCACGAGCCCCGTCACGAAGTCGGGCAGGTCACGCACCATGGACGCGAACTCGTCGATGACGATGAGGAGTCGGGGCACGGGCGCGTGCGACGGGTCACGCCGCACCAGGTCCTGATAGTCCTCGATGTCCTTGGCGTCGGCGGCGGCGAGGATGTGCTCGCGCCGCTTCAGCTCGGCGCCGAGCGACTCCAGGGCGCGCTCGACGAGGTGGGCGTCGAGGTCGGTGACCATGCCGACGGTGTGCGGCAGCTTCACACAGTCCTTGAACGCCGACCCACCCTTGTAGTCGACGAGCACGAAGGTCATGTTCTCGGGCGTATTGGCGACGGCGAGCGCGGCCACGATGGTCTGCAGGAGCTCCGACTTACCGGAACCGGTGGTACCGGCGATGAGCCCGTGCGGCCCGTCCCGCCTCATGTCGATCCCGAAAGGCCCGTCGTACGACTCACCGATGACGGCCATCGTCGACTGCCCGCCCATGCGCCAGCGCGCGGTGATCGCGTCACCGGTCGGCGGTTCGAGCTGCAGCACGTCAAGCAGTCGTGACGAACCGGGCAGCGCGGAGTCCTCGGTCTCCCCACTGATGTCCCGCAGCGGGGAGAGGGCGCGGGCGAGGCGTCCGCACCAGGCGGGCGAGACGAAGTCGGGCCGGACCTTGCGGATCCGGGCGGTCCCGGTCTGCTCGACGCGCAGCCGCAGTTCGAGGGGCTTCTCGTCCTGGCCGCCGTGGTCGTCGGGCTCGGCGGTGTGCCACGCCTGGAAGGACGGGAAGCCACCGGGAGCGTTGGGCGGCACGGGGGCACCGGCGCCGACGGGCGGCGACGTGGGTACGGGGGGCCGCCCGGGCAGGGCGATCTCCTCGGGGCGCGGCTCGGCGACGACGATGGCCTGGCACTCGCCGGGCAGGAACCGCTCCTCGGAGTCGAGGCAGAGCGCGTACATGGAGACGGCCGGGCCCTCCTTGAGGAGCCGCACCACACCGGGCATGGACCGAAGCCGCCGCGACCCGTCCCAGATCACGATGATGTCCGGGTCCCCGAAGGACGCCTTCTCCCGCTGCCCGCTCTCCTTGGCGGCCTTCTGCCGTGCGTCGAGGAGCTGGGTGAGCTCACCGATGCGCGCGCCGACCGTCTCGGCGTCGGTCCCGATGAGGATGTTGACGTCCTGGGACCCGGCGGGCCGCGCGTGCGGCAGCCACCGCATCCAGTCCCAGCTCTGCTGCCCGCTGTTCTCGGTCAGCACATAGAACTGCACATCGAGCGGGCTGTGCAGCACGGACGTCTGCGCGACGGCCCACCGCCCGAGCGACTGGGCGGAGTCCCCGGGCCCGGCGATGCCGACAACTCCCAGATCCCGCAAGGAGAGCGCGACGGGCGCGTCCTCGATCTTCCACGTCACCTGACGCTTGTGCTCGTCCTGCTCCGGGTCGTCGAGCACGACCTCGGAGTCGAGCCGCCCGGTGCCGACGCGCAGCAGCAGATGGTCGGCGTCGGTCCGCCGCCGCTCCCACAGCCGCGTACGGGGCCCGGTACTGAGGGACAGGATCCCGGCCGGGTCGAGAATGGCCTGCCGCTTGGCGACCCGCTCGGCGACCAGCGCTTCTTGCGCATCCTTCTCGATCCGCGCCTTGTGCTCCTCGTACTCCTTCTTCTGCTTGGCATGGGACTTGCGCCCGTGCTTCTTGTCCATGAAGTAGTTGCCGAAGAGGATGATCGGGCTCAGCGCGGCCATGAAGAGGTAGTAGTAGCGCTGGGTGATCGCCACGGAGACGACGGCGCCGACGACCGGTGTGATCGCCATCAGCCAGGGCAGCGGCCGGGCCTCGTAGTCACGGGGCGGCGAGGGCAGCCGGAACTTCGTCTGCCGGTCCGGCGGCCGCAGCCGCGGCGGCCGGTTGTAGTCGAGCCCGCCCCCGTCCTCGGACCATTTGAGGGCGGCATTGGGCGGCGAGTACCGGTCGAGTTCGAGGAGGGTATTTCCTACGGCGACTTGGGCGCCGAGGGGCCATTCATCCTTTTTGCGCTTGGGAATGCCAGGAGCGACACCACTCCCACCGCCACCTTCCTCCGCATCCCTCTTCTTCTTGCGCTTCTTGCGCCGCTTGCGGCCATTACCGCTGTCGTCGTCCGCGCCCTTGTTCTTGTTCTTCTTCTCTTCTTCTTCGAGGTCGGCGAAGGTCTTCCCGTCGAGGGCGGCGTCCTTCTTGTCCGTATGCACATGGACTTGGCAGGTTCCGTCGGTGGCGACGGCCAGGGTGAGCGCGCGGGCGGGCATTTCCGGATCGTCGATACGGATGTACGAGGCCGGGCCGCTGCCGATGTCGTAGCGGCCGATCCCGAGCCGGTGCACGGCCCCCGCCGCCGGGCCGCCCGCGATGCGCAGCTCGACGAGGCCCGTGGGCTCCCCGGTCAGACAGCCGGCGGGATCGTGCAGGCTGACGATGGCGCCCTCGCGCAGGGCGGAGGTCCCGATGGTGGCCGAAGGATCGACGGGATACCCGTCGACGTACACGACGGGCGCGCCCCCGCCGGCTCCCTGCTGCTGGTGCTGGTGCCCGCCGAGGGGAATGATCTGGGCGTCGCCGCCCCCGTATCCCACCTGCGAGGCGAGCTCCTTGGCGATGTCCCCCACGGAGGACTCAGGATCGGCGTCGAGCACCACATCGGCGTTGGCGCCGCCGAGCGGATCGACGACGGTCAGAGTCAGGCGCACGATCGTCCTCCCCAGAGCCCCGAGGGCTCACCACAGCCTCAGCCAAGTCGGCCGAGTCAACCACCCCAGCCAATCACTCTGACGATATCCGCTCCCCCCTTCCCAGAGGCAACGGGCTGTGGGGGACCTCATGGACCTCTTGTGTGCTGTGCCGTGTACCGGAGACGTCCGGGTCATAGCAGTCCTGTAACTCAACCGGGGTGTGATCCCAACGGCCCCACCCGTAAGCTGCTGGCTCAAGAGCGGACGATCGCACGATCGATCGCATCCGCGAAGGGGAGCCAAGGGGGATGGCCCTGCGGCGAGTTGGATTGGATGTGAAGCCTCATGGCCAAAGACGCAGATATCACATATGAGGAAATGCGGAACGCGGCGGGCAAGCTGACCGACGCCAAGGACAAGATCGACGAGAAGCTCGACGCTCTGGAGCGCTTCATCGAGGGCCTGGTCAAGAACGGCTACACGACCCGCAAGGGTTCGCAGGCGTTCGAGGACTCCTTCAAGGAGTTCAAGAAGGGCGCCAAGGAGACCATCGAGGGCCTCGAGGGCATGGGCAAGTTCCTGACGAACGCCGCGAAGGCGTACGAGGACCTGGATGACGAGCTGGCTCGGGGCGTCAAGGGCAAGTAAGCCTGTCGGCGAGCTTGAGCAGGACATGGGTGCGGTGACTACCAGTAGTCACCGCACCCATCTGTTTCGGAGGTTGCAATGTCTGACCAGTCTGCAGATGTCACGCGCATCAAGGAGAGCGCCAGATCTCTGTCGAAGATCCATCGCCAGTTCACGCACAATGCGAATCCTGCAGAGGGGCTCGGCGTCGGCACGCTGGGCGCCAAGGACCTCGTGGACACCTTTGATGATTTCGGCGACAACTGGAAGATCCACCGGGAGCGTCTGACGGAGGAGCTGGAGAAGTTGTCGGGAATTCTGTCGGCGGCAGCCAAGGCGTACGAAGACATTGACCACCAGCTTGCTGAGGCTCTGCGCAACCAGGACAAGAAATCGTCTGGCGGATCCAAGGGAGGGGCGAAGTGAGCCGCCCACGGGATGATGAGTGGGCGGTCATCGGGGAGCCGTCCGATCCCATCCCGGGTGATCCGCACGAAGTTGCGAAGCTCGGCCGGGAGCTACGCAAGACGGCTGATGCCATTCGCAAGCAGGCCGATGAGATCAAGGCGCTGTGCTCCGTCGAGGCTTGGAAGAGCAAGGCTGCCGAGGAATTCCGCACGGAGGCCGATGAGGCTGACGGGAAACTGCGGAAGGCTTTCAAACGATACGATGCGGCAGCTGATGCGATCGGCGAGAAGGTCACCGAAGGCGTGTGCTCGACCGAGTACGCATCAGAACTGCAACGTGCGCAGAGCATGGCCGACAAGGCACTCAAAGATGCGCGGGAAGCAGATGGCGAGCATCAGGCAAGCAGCAAGGCCATCGACAAGCTGCCCGAGGATACGGATAAAGACGATCCTGACCGGACGAAGCTGAAGCGCCAGCAAGAAGGCGCCTCGGCTGCGTTGGAGCGGGCGAAGAAGGACCTGGAGGAGGCCAAGAGCGTCCGTGATGGGGCTGTCAAACGGGCTCGCGATGCGATTCGCTATGCGATTGACCATGATGGGCTCAAGGACGGCACCTGGGACAAATTCAAGGATTGGGTGCACGATAATTCCAAGTTCCTTGAGAAATGGCTAAACCGGATCGGCTGGGTGGCCACAATTTGTGGAACGCTCTCGCTGTTGGTGGGCTGGATCCCGATTGTCGGCCAGGCGCTGGCGGGAATTCTGGGAAGCATCGCGTTGATCGCCACCCTCATCTCTCTGGTGGGACATGTGGCCATGGCCGCCGCAGGTGAGGGCAGTTGGTTCGATGTCGTCCTTGACGTCGTCGGCCTCGCTACGCTCGGTATCGGCCGCGGAGCCATCGCCGGCGCGAAGGGAGCCGCGGCCGGGGCCAAGGTGCTGGCAAGGCAGTCCGCAGGAAGGGCGCTGCGCGCTGGAATCAAGGCCAAGCCGGGGACAGCCGCCTACCACAAGGCAGTTCAGGAGTCGTTCAAGAAGGCCAATAGGCTCAGTGGTGGCGCCTTGCGGGGAAAGGCCGGGGCTGAGGCATTGGCCAAGGCGCCGAAGGGGTGGCTCCCTGGTGCCGGACGATTGGGGGATGCGTTCAACCCTGCGTCCATCGCCAAGGAGGGCTGGGAAGGCTTGAAGGGGGTGAAGGAACTCCGGAACTTCCCGCGCACCATGGAGCAGTGGCGTGGAGCGCAGTTCAAGTTCGGAGATGCCGGGATGGACGGCCTTATCCGGGAGGTCGACGAAATTGCCCCCGGCGTGCGCGCGGCGGGCGAGGTGAAAGGCATGGTGGATACCTTTCGCACGCAGACTCACATTTGGCAGGGTTCGACCATGGTCGCCTCGGTCACTGACCTGGCCGACAAGGGCGATGTCTGGAAACATGTGGGACTCGATGACGGGCTATGGGGGGCTACCGGAGTCAAGGACGCCATGACGACGAGCAATGGGTGAGTAGATGAACAGCGCGGTACGGCCCGAGCCGGTGCTGCGGCCGAAAGGTATGGGCCGACACTCCCTGGATGTCGTGCGAAATGCGCGCGTGTACATGGACGGGCCGACCGTGGTTGTACGCCGACGGAGCGGTAAGGAGCGTCGCTACCCCGTGGGGGGCGAGGGAATCCGCAGTGCCGTGTTCTATCCACCCCCGGACGCCGATGATTCGACAGCGAAGAATCGCTCGCTGAGGTGGGGAACTCTCGTCTTCGAAGGTGCTGAAGGCCGGCACCTGCTGCAGATCCCACTCGCTGACTGGCTTCCCGAAGCCGGCATCGTCAGCACGGCACAGCTGACACCCGAGGCATGCCTGGTACGCACAGGGGCGAAGCAACTCGTAGAACTGCTCGGCATCCCACTGGAATTGAGCAGGCAGCCGTGGAGCCAATCAGTTTCCAGCGCGTATGGGCGAGGCCGTCGGGATGTCGCTGCTCATCGTGAACTGCCTATCTGGCACAGCTGGGTCAGAGGGATCGGCACACTCGTGTGGCTCCTTGCTCTCCTCTTTCCGTCCCTTCTCCTCGGGGACCAGGATCGCTGGGGTATCGCACTCGCCTCAGCGGCGTTGCTGGTTGTTGTCCTGGTCGATCCGATCCTGCGCGGTGTCACTCACCTTCGTTCCCGGGGCGGTGAGTACTCCCTGCGCACTGCAACGGTCGTACCTCCGCCACGTGTTGGCGCAACCCGCCGGTTCTGTCGAACTGCGGGAGTGCGGGTGTTGCCCGCGGACGTCGTCCTGACCAATGGGTTCGGTGGGGAACGCCGGATTGCCCGGGACGGCGTTGGTTCGGTGGCGCGTCTCGTCCGGCTGACGCATGCGGGCACCGGCGAACCGCTGGGGCTGGAGCTCCGGGACGGTACCGGACAGGCCCGCGCGCTCCTGCCCTGGCACTGGTGGTTCTCCGGTCCTGACGGCGGTGAGCGATGGTTGGCGTTGACCTCGGCACTCAAAGTCCCCCATGTGGAGGAGAAGCTGAAGTCGAGGGCTGCCGACGCGGCGGAATCCTGGCACCGAAGCCTGGAGTTCAGCGCAGATGTTCTGCAAATGTCTCCGACGGCCGATGCGAAAGAGGCGCGCAGGCAGACGAGTTGGTATGGCGGAACGCTCAGAGACGGAACCTGGATGCTGGCCCCGGTGTTCGCTGTGCTGACCCTCGTCGTGGCCCTCGCGGGCGACGGTGGTGCTTCAGTGTGGTTGACCGGCGCGTGTGTGGCCGCCACTCTCGTGGTCGTCCTCTGGACCACCCTTGGGCACTGGTTCCTCGGCCGCTTCACACTCGATGTTCCAGCGGTGAAGGAGGCAGGGTGATGTCCAGCGGAAGCGGACGTGTGGCCGATGAGGACGTGACACCGATCCCAGCGTCGGACTATCAACTTCTGTTGCCCGAGGGATGGTTCCGCATCCCGCTCGATCCCGGTCAACGGGAGCGATCCGTCGAGGCCCTGGTGGAGCGTCAGTTCAAGGGAACGGACGACCTTCCCCATGTTCGGAACCAACTGAGACAAGAGCTGCTGGGCCGAGCGACGGAAGCATTCGATGAGGGCGGCATCGAGCTGTACATCAGCTTGCAGCAGGCTGGGCCACTCACCATCCCGGCGTCACTCCTGGTCGGCCTGAGCCTCTCTCCGTCGGCAGGAGCCCTGCCGTCGTTGGACGACCTGGCCGCTCGGTTGTCTGAGGACGTCTCGGATGAAGGCGCGGATGGGAAGCACACGCGAAGGGACCGCCAGGAGATCTCTCTTGTCGAGATCGCCGCGGGTCGTGCACTCAGGGTCCGGAGTCAGACCGAAGCGCCCCCAGAGGAGACAGGCAGCCCATCCGGACCGGATCAAGAGGGCGATGCCTATGCGTTGGAGTCCGTCACTCTCGACTACCAGCTGCCTGTCCCGGGAGCCGAGGCGTACCTCTTGCTGGCCTTCTCCACGCCCCTTGTCCCGATCGCGGATGCCATGGTGGATCTCTTCGACGCGATTGCGGGTTCCCTCACTTGGAAGGGTGTGGCATGAGTCAGTTGCTGAGCTGTGGACTCGAGTGTCCGCTGGACTGGGTGCCACTGCCCGTCGAGCCGGACGACGACGTTGCCGGTTGGGTCAAGGCGAAAGCCGCTGAGATCGTCGACCGTAGCCGTGAGGCCGGCTATCACGTGGCCCTGAAGACCGTACGAGCGGATCTGAAGGAACGGGCCCAGGACAGCCGGGGACGGGACCCCTTCTATGCGTTCGCCCTCTACCCGGATGGTTTCGACACGGCCCTGGCCACTCTTGAGGTCGACCTGATTCACCCCGACGACGAGGTTCCGGAGATCACCCTCGACTGGCTGGCCGAGGTCTTCAGCGCCAAGGACTTCGGGCCGCCGGACATCGCGCATGTCGACCTGCCCATCGGTCGGTCAGTGAAGATCCGGCAGAACTTCGCTGCCAAGTCATCATGGTGGAAAACGCCGGGCGTGCTCATGGAGTCGGTCATCTACGGAGTTGTCCCCAAGGGCACAGACAGCGCCGTCATCGCGTTGTTCTCCTGGACCGTCCCAGGCATCGCCGAGAGCATGGAAGAGGCGGCCGAGTCAATCGTCCGCACACTGGTGGCGGAGGTGGGATGAGGGTGCGGGCGTACGGCCGCTGATGCCCGAGGCCGGTCGGTGCCTCGACCATCACGGCGCGTGCCTCAGCCACGTCCGCCGCTTCGCTTGTCCGCCAGCCGTGAATCGCCCACGAGTGATTCACCGGAAGGAAGAGCATGGCTCAGCTGAGAGTGGGCCCGGGTTGGGCGCCCTACGCGGTCCGTCCCCGTGAGAAGTCCCCCCGGCCGACCCGTGCCGCCAAGCTGTCCTCCGGGTCCTTGAGCAGGGAGCCGTAGCCCGTCGCCGCCCAGACGCTGTGGTCCGGGTCGACCTCGAAGTACGGGACCTCGTGGGGGCCGGACGACGTCCTGCCGGTGCCGGTGCCGGTGTCGGCGGGTGTGTCGGTGAGGACCTCGGGGGGCCTGTGGGCGCGGACCGACTGGGTGCAGTCGGGGCAGGCCGCGACCTTGAGGTGGGTGCGGTGGCCCAGGGGGCGCCAGCGGACGGTGCGGGTGGCCCGGCCGTGCAGGGGGTTGAAGAAGCAGAGGGGGAGGGGGGAGGGGGATTTGTGGGGTGTGTGGGGTGTGGGGGGCAGGGCGTCGCGGCCCTCCGCCACCAGGGCCAGGACCCCGGCGAGATCCGCGAGGCCGCGCGCTCCGTCCAGGACTGTGCCCGCCGCGTCGTAGGCGTCAAGTGCCTTCTGCAGTCCGGGTGTTGTGGAGGGGGCCGCCGCTTGGGCCGCTTCGCCCAGTGCCAGGATCTCCGCCTCCGCGCGGCGCCGCAGCTCCGCCTCGTCCGCCGCGCGGGCCGCCGCGAACGCCGCCTGAGGGAAGGCGAAGGGGGATGTGGATGAGTGTGTCCTGCGGTGGCGCCTGTAGTAGAGGGTGCCTGTGGTGGTGATGGCCGCCAGCGCTGCCAGGGCCAGGAGGAGAGGGAGCCAAGGGATGCCCTCGTCCTCGTCCTCGTCCTTGTCCTTGTTGTGGTCGGGTGCGGTGGGGCCCTGTGAGAGTGAGGAGCCGGAAGAGGATCCGGCCGTGTCCCCGTGGAGCTTCTCGGTCTCCTTCTCGTAGACCGCCTTGCCGTTGCCCTGCTTGATGATCTCGATGGCCTTCGCCGTACGGTCGCCGAGGGACGCGTCCCTCAGGTCGTCCATGAAGAAGACCGCGTTGGCCGCGTCGCTCGCCTGGTGCCTGCCGTCGGGCCACTCGAAACCCCTCAGGTCGCCCTGGCTGGTCTCGCTGCTCGTCACCAGGATCAGGTCCCGCTGATCGATCCGGTCGCGCAGGACCGAGCCGAGGGTGTCCGCCTCGCCGTCGAAGGCGTCGCCCTTGGTGAGGGGGATGAGAACGACCTTGATGGGCAGGCCCGTTCGGGCGATCTGGCGGGCCAGTTGCTTCTGGCGGGCGGGTGGGACGGCTCGCGCGTACGCCGGGTCCACGTACACCGGAGACGTGCGCAGGGCCTTGGCGATCTTTGTGCCGGGGCTCGGCTCGGGTGCCGCCGCCGTGGATGCGGGCGCCGTGAGGAACATCAGGAGTGTCAGGAGTGCCAGGAGTGTCAGGAGGAGTGCCGTTGCCGTCGCGAGGGGGGCCAGGGGGCGGGTGGCGGGGGGCTTGAGGTCACTGGACACCGGTGTACTCCCGTACCTGGCGGATGAGTTGAGGGATTCCGGCGCGTGCCGCGGAGATCGGGCCGGGCGCGTCCACGTACGGCATACGGGGGGAGCGTGACCTCGGGCCCGGGCCCGAGGCCGGGAGTGTGAGGCGCAGCGCGTGGGCGAGGTCCGGCCACTCCTCGACGGCCGGGCGGCACTGCGCGCAGACGGGGATGTGGCTCCGCCTGCGGTCCTCGGGCGTGAACTTGGCGTCGCGCCAGCTCACCGCCGGGCCGTGCAGGGGGTTGAGGGCGCAGGACGGCTTGTCGGTGCCGGCGAGGAGGGCGCGGGCCGAGCGGGCGAGGACGATGGCGGCGGCGAGGTCCGCGGGGGTCGCGGCGTCGTCGACGCGGCCGTCCGGGCCGCCGCCCGCGCGGTCGACGAGGAGCGTCGCGGCGTCCAGGCAGTCCCAGACGCGGGTCCTGGTCCGGTCGCGGAGGGTGGTCGGGGACGAGGGTGAGGGTGACGGCGAAGGTGAGGGCGCGTCTGCCGTGGTGAACTCGCGCGCCAGTGCGTCGAGTTCGTCGCGGGCGGTGCGGCGCAGGTACTTGGGGGAGGGGTCGGCGGGGGCCTCGAAGGCGCAGCCGGCGGTGCTGCCCGTGCCGCCATGACCGCTGGTGCCCGTCGGGGTGCCGAGGGGTGACGTCATGCGGCTCCTGCGGCGCAGTGACGGTACCGACAGGCGCACGATGCCCAGCAGTGCCGCCGCGACCGCGAAGACCAGCACGGCGGCCAGCGCGCCGATCATCAGGCCCGGCCAGAAGTCCCCCGCGAAGAAGACGCCGTGGACGTCCTCCTCCTGGGAATCGGTCGCGTCGGCGCCGGACGAGCCGAGCGAGGACGTCTCCGGGTCGTCGATGCGCGGGGCCTTGCCGAGGAAGGTCACGAGGTCGTCGAGGCGCTCCCCGATGCGGTGGTCGACCGCTTCGTCATCCTTGTCGGTGCCGTAGCGGATCTTGTCCGGCACGTCGAAGGCCACGAGATTGGCGTCGACGTGCGCCTCGTACGAGACGGTGTCGATGTTCCCGGAGAGCGGATCGGCGACGACGTACACGCCGTCCTTGCCGAGCTTGTCGCGCACCGCCTGCGTGAAGGCGTCCGTGTCGTTGGCGGACTCGTCCTCCGTCAACTGCGGTACGAGCACGATGTGGAGGGGGAGCTGTGGCTTCAACTTCGCTATGCGCGAGTGGAGTTGCGCGAGCTGGCCGGCGTCCAGGACGCGGGGGCTCTCGGGGTCGCTGTAGACCGGGTCGTGCTTCAGGCCGTCCGCCACGCGGTCGATGCGGGCGGAGAGGTCGGTGGCGGTGGGCGGGGGCGAGGCGTCCGTGGCCGGTGGCTTCTGGTCGAAGAGGAGCAGGGCGGTGACGGTGAGCACGGCGATGGAGAGGAGCGCGGCGCCGACTTCGACGCGACCCGCTGTGGACCTCGACCAGGCTATGGCCTTCGAACCGGTCGTCATGCGGCGGCCGTTGGTCCCCGTGCCCGGGCCGGTGCCCGTGCCCGGGCCGGTGCCCGTGCCCGTGCCTGTGGTCGGTGCGGGGCCCATCCCCCTGTTCCGCCGCACCCACCTCCGTACGTACGGGCTGAGCAGCAGGATCAGCAGCGGGACGCCGACGAGCGCGATGCCCGTCACGAAGGACTGGTTGTCGCGGTCGGTCGCGCCGATGTACTGGGACTCGGGCTCGTCGCCGTCGCCGTCGTCGCCGTGCTTCTCGCGGGCCTCCTCGGCGCGGGTGGCCGCCTTGGTGCTGCCTTGCGCGATGACGTCGACGAAGCGTTCGAAGACGGTCAACGCATCGGCGTCGTAGGGGAGTTCGTAGATGGTGACCGTCATGGCGTCGTCGGCCGGGGCGCGCACCCCGAAGGCGGCGGCGTCGGCCACGCCGTCCCCGTCGGCCAGGACGTACAGCCCGTCCCGCCCGAGCCGGTCGTGCACGGCCCCGAGCAGCCGCCCGCCGTCGCTCGTCACCTGGTCGGGCAGGACGAGGACGTACGTCGGTACGCCCGTCCGCTTCGCCAGCTTCGCGAACTTGGGGGCGGTGGAGCGGGGGAGCTTGCGGGGGAGTTGGTCGGTGACGTAGACGGGGTTCTTGCGGAGGTGGGTGGCCAGGGCGGCGGCTTGGGAGGTGCCGGTGCCGGTGCCCGTGCCGGTGCCCGTGCTGGTGCCCGTGCTGGTGCCCGTGCTGGTGCCCGTGCTGGTGCCGGTGCTGTTCTTGTTGCTGCTGCTTTTGTCGCTCTTGCTGTCGTCGGCGGCTGACGCCGCGGTGGCGGTTGCGAAGAGGAGTGCCACGAGGGTGCCGAGTACGGCGAGGAGGGGTATCCGGCGTCGGGGGACGGGAGGGGTGGGAGGGCTGTGGTGGCTCGTCCGTATGTGCCTCATTGGTCTCCCCCTGCTCCCCGTCGGCTGACCCGCCGCCTGCTCCCCGCCGGCTGACCCGCCGCACTTTACTGTCCGGTTCGCTCCGGCGAAACGGGGGTCAGGTCGTCGCCGGTGTGCCCGTCTCCCCCCACCGCCGCTCCTCCCTCACCCGGGCCCGAGCCTCCCGTACCGCCCAGAACCAGTGCCGGATTCCCGTCCCCAGTGCCCAGCCGCCCACGACGGTGAACGTCACGCCAAGACCCGCGAGCACCAGCGCCGACGGGTAGCCGGAGGGGACCGCCGCGGCGACCGCCACGAGGCCGAACATGAGGGGCGCCGAGGGCAGCGTCAGCCACGCGACGACCGCGCCGGAGACATGGACGAGGTGACCGCGGCCCTGGTGGTACACGGCGGCCTTGTCCCGCCAAGGCCGTCCGGCCCGCAGCAGGTCCCAGGGGGACGCGAGCTCTTCCGGGATCGCCCCCGGCGGCAGTGAACGGGCCGCCGGGTCGCGGTCGAGCGCCGTCCACTCCGCGAGCAGCCGCCGGGTCAGGCGCCCGCGGCGCAGCACGCGTGCGAATCCGGCGAGGGACAGTCCCGTGACGGCGAGTGCCAGAGCGGCGGCCGTGGTGCCCACGCCCCACTCGACGGCGTCGGGGGAGTCGGGAGCACCGAGGTCACCGAGGTCACCGAGGTTGCCCAGCCAGGTCACGGTCTCTGTCAGGATCAGCCAACTCGCCGACACGGCCAGGGTGGTGAGCCCCGCCCAGCCGAGGTCGCGCAGCCGCAGGGCGCCCCGGGTCAGCTGCGCGACGGCTGCGGCGCGGGTGGTGAGGAGGGAGGCCCGGTCGGGCCAGGCGAGGGGGTGAGGGACGGGTGGGAGGGGGTGAGCACGGGGGTGGAGATTCATTGCTGGTACGGGTTTGGGTGAGCAGTCGGGTTCGGGTTCGGGTTCGGGTTGGGGTCGGGGTTCGGGTTTGTGGATCGTGTGCGGCGGCCCATGGCGAACGCGCAGGCCACCACGGAGACGAGAGCCGCACCGGAGATCCCCGCGGCGACATACGTGCCCACCGTGCTCGGCGCCGACCGCTCCGGACCCACCTCGCCCTCGGGGTCTTCGAGCACGGTGAGCCGGTCGCCGCGCGCGAGGCCGCCGCAGTCGTCCAGGTCGCGTGCGAGCCTGCTGCCGTCGGAGACCCGGCTGAGCCGGCATGCGGGGTCCTGCCTGGGCTGCGTCACGAGCTCCGTCACCGTCACCGGGGTCCAGCGGCCACGGGCCGCGAGCACGTCGGCGGAGTGGCCGTTCCAGCAGAAGAGTGTGAGAGCGACCGCGGCGACGGCGTACCCGAGGGTGAAGTACCAGGTCCCGCCGAAGTAGTTGACCTCGGTGAGGAGGACGAGCAGCCCGGTGGCCACGACGACCAGCAGCACGTATGCCACCCAGCTGTCCCCGCGTACGAGAAGCAGGAGCAGACGGAGCGCGAAGGGCAGGGCGCAGGCGATCAGGCCGAGGAGGAGGCCGAGGCGGGTGAGGGCGGCGCGGGGCAGGCGGTGCTGGATGCCGTCGAGGCGGTGGCTGAGGGTGTGGACGGCGAAGGGTTCGCCGAGGCCGGGTGTGCCGTCGCCGCCGTTCATGGGGCCTCCTCCGGGGCTCACGCGGTGCTGTCCGTCGTGGTTCACGCGGCGCTGTCCGTCCCGCTCTCGTCCGCGCCATCGACCTCGGCGAACGTGGAGTTGCCGCCGATGAGGGCGACCGCGGCCGCGAGGGGCAGGACTTGATCGGGGTCGAGGCAGTTGCCGACGACGAGGAGCCCGTGGGCGGCGCCGGGCGCGCACGAGAGGGAGATGGCGAGCCCGATGCGACCGGCTCCGGTGCGACCGGCTCCGGTGCGGGAACCCGCACCGGGTGACGCCTTGGCCGCCCCCGCGTCGTCCGGCGTCACGCCGTCGTCGCCCCCTTCTCGGTCGTCGCCCCCTTCTCGGTCATCGCCCGCCTCTCGGTCATCGCCCGCCTCTCGGCTGTCGCCCGCCTCTCGGCTGTCGCCCGCCTCTCGGTCATCGGCTCCCTCCTGGGTGGGGGGAAAGAGGTGGAGCTCGCCCTCGTCGGACATGACCGGTCGGGAAATGACCCCGAACCCGATGCCCATGGCTGTCGGGTACGTCTCCACGTACACCTCACGGTCGGCCAACTCCTCGCCGAACAGCCGGGAGATGACCGTTCCCAGGTCGATGTCGGGCTGTGTCACCGGAAGGTCGACGACCGCGGCCATGATCTGCCAGACCGCGGGCCCGAGTTCGGTCTCGGGGAGCGACACGAGACCGTACGCGATGGCGCCCTGCTCGCGGAGCGTGCTGCGCCAGACCATGAGGGCCTCGGTGAGGTCGGCCCGCAGACCGGGCTCGCGGTGCGGGTAACTCTTGTCGATGAGGTCGGCACAGCGGGCGCGTGCGAGGGTCTCGTCGTCACCGGCGACGAGATCGAACCAGTCTTCAGGAGCGTAGAGGTTGACGGTGCCGCCCGTGCCGGGGACGCGAGTCGCCCCCTCGAAGGACAGGGAGGTGGGGGAGGCGGAGGAGGACATCTCTGATCAGTTGCCGCTCTGTCGGGGAACGAGGAAGGGGCCGGTGGGGGTCGGGAACTTCCCCAGGTCGGGCATCTTGGGCATGGACCACGGCGACTGCCCCTGGGCGATCTGCCCCAGAGCCGTCGCGCCACCACCCGGTACGAGTCCCATGAAGTTGCCGCCGATGGTGTTGGTGAACCGGGCGGCCTGGAAGCCGAACTCCGTCGTCTGCAGGCCCCCCTTGCCCATCCCGGCGCAGAACCGGAAGTAGCCCGGCACGCTGGGCAGCCCGGACTTGCTGCCGACCTTCATCGTGGCGCCGGCGATCTTCGCGTAGCTGCCCGTGGCGCCCGCCGCCTTCATCAGTTTCAGCCCGGCGCCGAAGGCGGCACCACCGAAGGCGAGGGTGACGGCGTCGATGATGACGGTCGGGTCGGTGAGGGCCTTCATGAAGCTGCCGGTCGTTCCGACGGCGGACAGGTAGTGGCTGGCCAGCGCCACGCCGCCCAGGATCAGCGCGGGGAGCGCGAGGAACTGGAGTCCGGGGATGAGGGACAGCAGACCCAGCACGGTGCTGGCGAACCCGGCGATGTCGCCGAGCACTTTGAGGAGCGGAGCGAGTTCCTTCAAGACGGACTTGATCTCGTCGAGAATGGCATCGCTGATCTCTCCGATGGTGTCGGCGAGTTCGCCGATCGCGTCGCCTATCCGGTCCCAGATGCCGGGCTCGTTGGGCGCGATGTCCATGGCGTGCTTGAGCCGGTCAGCGACGGACTCGCCCTTCTCCGTGTACTTGTTCCGCAGCCGCTCGGCCTGTCCGCGAAGCTCCTCCAGTTCCCCGTTGGCGGAGTGCAGGGCCTTCTCTTTGCCGCTCCGGTCGGCCTCCAGTTTTTCGCGCTTGGCCTTGTCCTCGTGGGACTCGTCCTTCGGCGGCAGGTTGCCGGGGCCGCCGGGGCCGCCGGGGAAGCCGGGGAAGCCGGTGCCGGGCTTGGGCGGCATCCCGTCGAGGTCCTTCTGGGCGGCGCCCGCCCGGTCCTTCGCCTCCTGGGCCAGCTGCTCGAGCCTGTCGGCCTCGCGCTGCCGCCCTTCCATGTACGACGTCCAGTCCTCCAACGCCTGCGCGGCCTGGCCGAACGAGTCCCGCGCGTCCTCGACCTTGGGCCGGAAGTCGTCGTGGAACTGCTCCCGGAATGCCTCGGCGGCCTTGCCGCGCCAGTCACCGCGCCCGGTTCCGTTCAGCACGTGGGCGATGTCGCGCAGGGAGTCCGCGGTGCGGCGCACGATGGCCGCGACGTGTTCGGCGGTGCGCTGGTCACCTGGGCAGGGGCAGAACCCGATCGCGGGGAAGCGGGCGTCGGCGGCGGGGTCGGGCCGCATCCAAGGGGCGTCGGAGTCCCAGCCGCTCACTTACTGTGCCCCTTCGCCGGTGCGGGCTTCTTGCGCAGCTCGTGTTCGATCTGGTCGTCCAGATCCTCGAAACTCTTCTTGATCTTCCCGAGCGCCTTGGATGCGGACTTCGAGAACTTCGCCAACTGCTTGATCCCGTACGACCATTCGTCCCCGAAGTCGTCCATGCGCCTGGCGAGCTTGATCACGCCCATCGACTTGCCGTCGACGTCGTCCATCTCGCGGCAGGGCTTCTGCATGACGTCGGAGATGTTGGCGATGTCGTGCTGGGTCTTCTCCAGCATGTCGTAGTCGATGTAGAGGTCACTCATGGGGTCAGTTGAACCTGGGATGGTGAGGGGAAGGGGAAGATCAGTTCGGGTTTGATGGGTTGGCTATGGCTTGCTGACGGGTTGGCTATGGATTGCTGATGCCGTCTTGACGGGGGCCGGGCGGGGCGGGGGCGGGGGC
Source organism: Streptomyces sp. NPDC059009 (assembly GCF_042740175.1). Taxonomy (NCBI): domain Bacteria; kingdom Bacillati; phylum Actinomycetota; class Actinomycetes; order Kitasatosporales; family Streptomycetaceae; genus Streptomyces; species Streptomyces sp. NPDC059009. The sequence goes on from NZ_JBHYJB010000003.1 coordinate 105,716, forward strand.
TCCGGGGCTGGTGCTCTGTCGGAGGGTGCGGGTGTTGCGAGGTGGGTCTGATGCGTTGGGGGTGCCGGGTGGTGGAGAGGAGGCCGAGGTGCTGTGGAGCAATGACTGCGGCTGACCCGTCACGTGACCCACTGATCGACCGGGCCGACGCCGCCATCGGGATCGGCCATGTCGGACAGGAGAAGGCTGCCGAGGTGGTCGCGGCCGTCCCGGAGTCCCGGTACAGGGCGCTCGACTGGCTGCGCACGCTCGCTGACGCCGGACAGTGGCGCAGCTTCGAGCGGCTCGCGGGCGTGGCCCTGCACGTTCATCCGGAAGGACTCGCAGAGATCCTGATCTCCGCGCTGGCGTCGGCGGGTTCACGCGGCGAGGTGAACGTCGAGGACCTGGTGGACATGCTGGGCGAACTCCGTGCACCGGAAGCGGTGGGCGCGCTGGCGGCGCTGTTGCACGAACGCAGGGAATCCGACGCACCCTTCTTCCCCCTGTCCGTGAAGAGCGTCCAGTCGCTCGCCGAGATCGGAACGCCTGAGGCACTGACCGTCCTCCGCGGGGTCGCCACCGGTGCTGACTGGCCGAACCCCGTGAGATGGCACGCGGCCGAAGAACTGGGCATCGAGGAGGAGCTCGGCTACGACGAGGACGAGATGCTCAGGCCGTAGCATCGGCGTGCCGTCGCGATGCCGGACGTCGGTCACCCTCAGGGGGACCTCAGGGGGACCTCAGGGGGACCTCAGGGGAGAGGGAGCCACCCATGATCCGCTTCTCGTTCGACGTGGACCCGTCCGAGCTCGAACCTCCCTCGCCGGGTTTCGCGTTGGGCGACATGGAAGTGATGGGTGGCGGGGGCCGGGCGACGTCGCGGGGACACACTCCGGACCAGTCGATGATGATCTTCGTGGCGCTGAGCGACCTCCTCGACGGCCTGCGGACGCTCGCCGTGCGCGGGAGCGGGTCCTTCCACTTCGTGGGGACGGACTCTTCGTTCCGACTGGACTTCACGCTCGGCAAGGGAGACCGGATCACCACGAGGGACGGCTCCCGGCTCGTCGACGCCGCGTCCCCGGCCACCGAGGTGCTCGAAGCGGCGTACAGGTCGGCGAGGCCGTTCTTCGAACGCCACCAAGGGCTTGCTGAAGTGCTGGGGTGCTGCGGCGGTTGCGGGTCGCCGATCGGGTTTCGTTAGCCTGCCCTTCGACAAGGAGAACCCAGAACTCAGAGCTCAGAGAACACCAGTGGAGCGGCTTCTATGGCACCGTGGACCCCTGCCCCGGGCGAGACTCTCCTGGCCCGTGACTCCATCGCCTTCGCCAGTGGCACGGCCGGCACGGTCGACGGCATGCGCTGGTTCCGGGACCCGGAACGCAAGGACATCCAGGGCGAGTTGGTGCGGTACGGGTGGCCGGAGGGGCCCGTCCACACCGCGAACCCGGTGCCCCCGCCCAAGAGAAAGGGATCCAAGTCCCTTCGTAGGGCTGGGGTCTTCGGGCTCGGGGCCCTCGCCGCCGTCGTCCTGGTCGCGCTCGCGGCCATATTCGACGGGGCCAGTCCCAGCGGTGGCTCCGGCGGTGGCGGCAAGGGGCCCGGTCGCCCCAGGAAGCCCGAGGACGAGGTCGATGACTTCCCCGTCATGTGGGCCGCGCCGGGGAGCACGGCTCGCACCCTGCCCTGGCAGCTCGACCCGGCCCGCCGCCCCGACGGCGACTACCGCACCCACCTGGCCGTCACTGACCGGCGCATCGTCGTCCTCGGCTTTCCCGGCGACGATCCCAACCAGGACGAGGTCCTCTGGGAGATCGGGCGGGAACACCTCGCGAGCGTGGAGAGGATGCCGTACAGCAAGGTGTGGGGAGACGTGAAGATCCGCTTCGCGGACGGCTCCTGGTGCCGACTGGCGCCGCCCGAAGAGCGCTTCGCGTGGCCGGTGGCGCTCCATCTCGCGCAGCAGCCGACAGGGCCGATCGCCGTCGAGTCACTGCCGCGGCGTCATCGGGCCTACATCGCCAAGCACGTCGTGACCGAGGCAGACCGCGATCCCGCAGTGGATCCCGTCGTCACGCGCCGCCCCAACGGTAAGTTCCTCGTCGAGACCACTCGCGCCAAGCCCGTGCATCCCGACCACGGGGTCGAGAAGGAGATGACACTGCTGAGCAAGCGCGGGCTGCGCATGGCGCCCATGGAGTCGACCCTCTGGTGAGCCGAGGGCGGCGGGTCAGCCTGTTGCGACGTCCTCCTCTTACGCGTCTCCTTCCGCGTCCTCTTCCGTGTCCACCCCTAGGGGCTCGGTGAAGCTGACCGTCTGGAGGATCGATCCCATCATGTCGCAGAACTCGCCCCAGTAGTCCGTGGAAGCGGTGTAGAGCGTGAAGACCGCCGTGAACGGACCGGTGGGGAACGGGACATGGACCTGGATCTGGCCGGTGAGGAGTTCCACCTCCTCGCCGCTCTCGGTCACTTCCGGGTTGAGCTTGAATTCCTTGAGGGTGACGCACGACACCGCAGGGCCGCAGGGTAGATCGAGCCAGCGGGCGTCGTTGTACGGGTCGCGCGAGAGGATCGCGAGAATTCCCTGGGCGACGACGTCGGTGTCGGCCCGCGCCTGGTCCGTGGGGACGGCGGCCACGGTGAACGCGCACTGGGCCACGCCGTCGGCCCCTGCGGCCCGGACGACGTCGTCCTCTTCCGTGTTCTCCGCGGTCTCCTCCGCCGTGGAGAACAGCCCCATCGCCGCGTACGAGACGCCCGTGTCCGCCATGAGTTCCGCGATCGCCGAGTAGTAGGGGGCGGCGGGTTCCCAGATGCTGTCGTCGCCGTGCGAGTAGAGCTCTCGTACGAAGGAATGGGCGCGTTCGGTGCGTTCTTCGGCTGTGGCGGCCAGGGGGAGCGCGAAGAATCCCTCAGGGGAGAGGAACCAGATCGGTGGGGGTTCGATGCCGGTGTCGAGAGGTGGCAGCGCGTCCGTGGGGCTGGTGGGGGTTGTCATGGTGAGTGGCTGTCCTGGTGGAATCAGAGGTCTTCCGGGTGGAGGTCGGCGTACTCCACCTCGCTGCCGTCGTCGTTCATGTGGAAGTTGTCACTGCCCGCACCGAAGAATGCGCTGAGCTGGTCGGGCACGAACGCCTCAGCTCGGTAGTGCCCGCACGGCAGGCGCGTCACGAAGGGTTCCGAGTGGTCCGATGCGCGAGTGGTGGCGAGGAAGTTGTCGATGGCCTCTCGCTGCGCCGGTGTCAGGGATTCCCAGGGAATCAAGTCGGGGGTTGAGACCAGGTATCGGGTGAGCTTGCCCCGGGACAGGGAGCTCAGCCTGCACCATGAGCCGTCGGTGAAGGAGACCTGTACGTCCCACCCGTCTTTGAAGTTGCGGGGCTCGACCTTGCTGATGGTGGACCGAGGGGTTTCCCAGAGGACTTCGTCTTCGATCCGGCGCTCGTCCTTCTTGTAGTAGGGGAGGCCGACGATGACCAGGCGGCGATCGGTGATGATCGCGTGGGTGCGGTAGTGCTTTTCGTCCGAGCGCCCGGGGTCCAACTGCCAGGGGAGCGTTCGGGCAAGGGCGTTGGGGGCGGCCCACATGACGGGGAAGTCTTCGACCTCGTCCGCCCGGTTGTCAGGAGTATCCGAGCCGGAATCGCCGAAAGGGCTGCCACTGGCATTGCCCCCGAAGGCGCTGAGCACGGCCATGATGGCGCCGCCCACGGCCATTGCCCCGCCCTTCCCCGCCTTCCGTGAAAGGGAGGCCCCAGACGAATGAGCCGTGTACACCGGCCCTTCGGGCCACCCGGGCAATTCGCTCTGGATGTCATTGCGCTCGTTGTCGCGGAACCAGCGCATGCCCTTGACGCGTGTGGCTGCTCCCGTGGCGAAAGTTGCAGGAGCGCGGGCAAGGAGCGTCTCGCCCGGGTCGGGCTGCCAGATGTCCATATCCGTACGACTCTTCCTGTGCGACGACCAGGCCCGGTTGCCCGGAGCCTTCACTCTGTCAGTTCGCCCCGCGTCCGCTCAGCTCCCCGAGGTCGACTGCGAGAAACGATCGCCCGGGAAGAGCGCTTCTCCAACGTGCTGGTGAATGCTCGTGATCTTGGGGAAGATCTTCGCTCCGGCGTCGATGGCGATACCGGCACCCATGGGGTTGATGTTCACCTTGGGGATCATGTTCAGTCCCTTGGATCCCAGCCACTGTCCTTCGTGATAGCCCGCTACAGCCAGACCACCCATGCGGGACTTGAGTCCGCTGGTGGCGTGCGCCACCTCGTAGACATCCTCGGACTTTCCACCGATCTTCACCAGACCAGCCTTGCCGATGCCCCCAGTGAGCTTGCTCGAGTTCTTCCCGAAGGCCATGAGGATCTTCGATTGGCCAATGCTGGTGTACTTGAATCCCTTGCCCAGGTTTGCGGCGGTGGCGATTGCCTTGCCCTCGCCGACGACCTTGATCCCCTTGCTGAACATGCCGATCCCCGGCATCAGCCCCACCGCATCCATCCCGATCTGCATCCAACTCACATCGGCCCCAGCGGCTTTCGCCAGCCCGTGTGCCGCCAGTGCGAGTCCGCTCGTGATCAAGGCGGCCGTGCCGAAGATCGCCGCGAGAGGCGGGAACGGGAGGGTGATGATGGCCAGCAGACCGAGCACCGCGGTCAGGTCACTCAACAGATCACCGATCAGCTTGATCAGATCGGCATGGTCCTTGATCCACTTACCGGCCGCGTCCCACGCGTCCGCCACGCCCTTGGTGAGCTTGTCCCAGAAGCCGGGCTCGTCCGGGGCGATGTCGTCCGCCTTGTCGAGCTCCTTGCTGATCTGGCCGGCGGCCTTGTTGTAGCGGTCCTCGAGGTCGTGGACCTCGTTGGTGACCTGGTCGACGGCCGAGGACTCCTCGCCGAAGCCCTTGTCCTTCTCCGCTTCCTTGCCGCCCTTGGCCTTGGCCTCCTCGGACTTGGACTTGGCCTTGTCGCGCTCCTCGAGCTTCTCCCCGGCCTTCTTCTCGAGCCGGTCCGCTTCGAGTTGGAAGTCGTGGAGTTCGCCCGCCCACTTGTGCAGGGCGCGCGACGCCTTGTCGAACGAGTCGTGGCTCTTGCGGATGAGGGGGGTGACGTCCTCCCCGATGTACTCGGTGAAGGCGAGCGCGGTCTTGCCCTTCCAGGCTCCGCACTCGATGCGCTCCAAGTTCCTCAGCGCGTCGCCGAGTTCGCCGGCCAGGCCGCCGAGCTTCTTCGCGAGGTCCCGAGTGTCCTCCACGTCCCCCGGTGTGGGGTCCCAGCCGATGTGCGGAAAGGCCGGACGCTTGCCCGCCACGTCACTTGCCCTTCTTCTTCGTCGACTTGAGCGACTCGGCCAGGTCCTGGTCGAGCTTGCTGAACTCGGTGTCGATCTTGTCGATCATCTTGACGGCGCCGTGCGTGTGCTTGCCGAGCTGCTTGACTCCGTAGCTCCACTCGTCGGAGAAGTCGTGCACGTCCTCGACGAGGCTCTTCGCGCCGACGACCGACCCGTCCGTGTTCTTGAGCGTGCGTCGCACGGCGTCCATCCGGTCACTGACCGTGGAGAACGTCTTCTTCAGTTCCGCGAAGATCGTGTCGTCGAGCCGTAGGTCACTCATGTCGTGATCCGGTTCCCCTGAGCGAGCGAGCGAGCGTGTGGGTGCTGGAGCTGGCGACGTGGCGCCAATCAGGGTCTCTGCAGGGGTAGTTCACGGTGGTGTCGACTACGGCCCCGTTGCGACCTTCCGTGCGAAGAGCGTATCGCCGAGGTGGAAAAACATATGAGGGGGGTCAAGATTGCGCTAGGGGTCATTGAGGGGGCTGTGGCGGGTGATATGGGGCGAGAGTGTGGAAAGAGTGAAGGTCGCGGGTCGGTGCGGCAGTGGTTGAACTTCTATTGGAGTTCTCTTGGGAATTCATTTGCTCGCTCCGTTGCTCGCTCCGTTGCTCGCTCCGGTGCTTGGTCCGTGAGGTGTCCGCCGGGCGATCGTGAAGCCCTCAGCGAGGCGGGCGGGCGGTGATGTGTGCGACGGCCATCGTTCGAAAGGCTGACCCCGGCCGATTAGGCTGACGAGCCACAGGCACGACCGCCGAGCCGACACCGGCACGGCTCACAAGGGACCGAGGGACCGAGGGACCGAGGGGACGGGGGACACCATGGCCCGCTACACGGAAGCGCAGACCATCGCGCGCGGTGGCTTCAGCATCAAGGTGCCGGAGACCTGGTGGGAGTTCGACGTGCGGCCCGAGTCGCGGGACGCCAGCATCCGGCAGATGATCAACGACCGGGTGCGGGAGCGGCCCGAGCTGGCCCCGCACCGGGAGACCTTCGAGGCGTTTCTGCGCAAGGCGTCGAAGGAGGCGTGGCAGTCCGGGGCGCTGTACTGCGGCTGCATGGCCGAGAGCTTCGGCGGTGACACCCCGATCACCGGATCCGTGACCGTGTCGCTGGTCGGCGCCCGGACGGAGAAGGGCGACTTCCTGCCCACCGACCCCGCGCAGATCGTCGCCCAGCTCGCGGTGCGCGAGGCCAAGCGGGAGGGGGATGCGTGGCGGAAGGTGACCACCGTCGACATCCCGGGGGTCGGGCTCGCGGCACGTACGTACGGGATCGAGGACGTGTCCGTGCCGGGCGACGACCGGACGGTGCGGGTCGTGCTCATGCAGACCTTCATCCCCGTACCCGGGCAGGAGGGCAAGGTGGCTCTCGTCTCCGGCAGCAGCCAGATCCTGGACCTCGCGGACTCCTTCTTCGACATCTTCGACGCGGTCACCTCGACGTTCCGGTTCGCGGAGTAGCCGCCGCCTATCCCTCTGGGGCAGGCCCTTGTGACGCGTCGCGCGTGACGTGACGAAGCCCCGTACGCCGCCGTTGTGAGCGGAGTACGGGGCTTCCTTCGTACGGCTGGGCCGTGGGCCGTCAGCGGTTGACCGCCTGGGCCTCCTCGACCGTGATGTCCTGAACGGCCTCGATCGTGCCGTTCGGCATCTTGACCGGGGCGGCCTGTCCCGTGCCCGTCCAGCTGATCTCCCACGTCAGGGTCGCCTTCAGCGGGAACGTGCCGCCGTTCGACGAGCGGAGGTACGTGATGCCGCACGGCGGGGTCTTGTCGGCCTTGCCCTTGGCGTACGGCTCACCGATCTTGCCGCCGACGATGGGGCACTCGCCGTTCGCCGGGAGGGTGGTGGCGTTCTCCGTGCCCGGGTTGAGCGTGAGCGACTTGGGCTTCGCGGTCGTCGTCGCCTGGAGGTGGAAGCCGGGGACGTTGATCTCCGCCGTCGCCTGGACCTCGTCGAACTTGGCCTTGTCCAGCCAGATCCACGTCGGCAGGTTCACCTTGGACTTGCCGTCGGGGGCGAGGGTGACCTTGGTGTCGGGGAGCTGCATGTGCTGGTAGGCGAGGGCGGCCAGCATCTTCGGGGTGATGGCCTCTTCGTACTGGGGCGGCGCGGGCTCGCCGTTGTCGACCCAGAAGGGCAGGTCGGTGCAGGACGTCCGCTTGAGATAGTCGGGCTCGTTGGGGTTCTCGACCCCGGCCCAGAACATCCCCTTGCCGTCCTTGTCGGTGTTGTAGTCCTTGTAGCCGGGGGTGTCCGTCCAGCCGTAGTCGTCCTCGTAATGGCGCTGCATTTCGCTGAGGGCCGCGCCCGCGTGACCGCCCATGCCGGGCGCGTTCATCTGGTCCTTGATGCTCTTGGACATCTTCTTCTTGAAGTCCTTGGCGCCCATGTACGGGGCGTACCAGCAGGGCGGCGGGTCCCATTTGACGTCGGTGGACTCGACGTTGCCCTTGCCTCCGCCCTTGGTCACGGAGCCGGAGTAGTGGACCTGGGCGGCGGCGTAGATGCCGTTCTTTCCGTCGCCGCCGCCGTCTTCCTTGGTGCCGCCGTTGCCTGTATTCACTGGTTCCGCCACGGCGTGGGGAGCAGCGAGAATGAGGGAGCTGATCGCGAGGGTCAGGGCAGCCGTGCTGGTGCCCAGAGCCGTACGCCGTGATCTGTTCACTGGCACTTCTCCGCCTTCGTCTCTACGAACACCTTGGATGCCTGCCACAGGCCCTTGCCGGTCGGGAACTTGACCATGACGACCTTGTAGTAGTTGAAGTCCTTGATGCCGGGCTTGGCCTTCAGGACCTTGCCCGTCTTTACTTCCTTGCCGTAGAACTTCCCGGTGTCCGCACAGAATGCGACCTCCACGGAATTCCCGTTCGCGGTGGACCGCGTGGTGGCCTGGTAGTGACGGCGGGTGCCGGTGGCGGTCCAACCGCCCTTGATCCATTCGTTGATCTGGGTCTTGCCGTAGGTGAGTCCGTCGCCTGTGCTGTACGCGGTCAGTGCCGCGTCCTCCGTCGTCCGCTTGTCCACGCCCCGGTAAATGGCGCGGAAGAAGTTGGCGGCATCGCCCATCGCCGCTGCCTCGTTCTTGTCCTTCGGCTTGTCCCAGTCGAAGGTCAGCTTCATGTCCTTGGGCAGGGACAGGTCCACGCCATCGGAGGAGTCCTGTTCCGAACCACCCGCAGGCTCGCCCGACTTCTTCGGCTTCTCCGACCCCTGACCGGCACCGGCGATCTTGTCGTCCTTGGACTTGCCGTCGTCCCCACTTCCACAGGCCGTCAGCAACAGGGCTGCGGTCGCGGCGAGCGCGGCAGCGACGGGCAGGGTGCGGCGGTTCACGGTGGGCTCCTGGTGGGATGGGCCGGGGTGGGGCGCGATTTCCGTCAAGGGCAATGACGGTAACCGTGGGGTGTGCGGTTTCACCAGAGTGAATTGGCTTACGGGGGTGGCCTAATGGGGGCGAATCAGGGAAAGGCCGGGCATACGGAGAGCTCGATCTTGTAATGCGGAAGCGAGGGCTCGACTTTCGCCTATGCGTGTGCATGGGCCATGAACTTCGGGGCTGTGGTTGTCGGCTCGCTTGATCGATTGACGGAGAGCGAACGCGGGTGGCGGCCGGCAGTCGACATGGTGACCGACGGCCTTCGCCACGTCATGCCGACCATGGTGGCCTGAGCCCTGCTCAGCGTGTGTGCGGCGATGGCTGTGTGCGTGAGGACGCCGGGCCGGGCATCCCCCGGCAGCTCGGCTTGGCATCACCGCTGAGGTCAGGAGTTTCCTGCCTCGTGCCATCCGACCGCCCAGTTCCCTTCGGAGAAGAACCCTTCCAGGGACGGGTAATCCTCTGCCCAATAGTCACCGCAGCCATTCTTGAATTCCCGGTCATGGGCCAGCAGGATCAAGTAACTCGGCGGTGAGTCGGGGAGCTCCTCGACTCGGACGTATTTCCCTGCTTCATCCCCGGTCCGGATGAACCCCACCTTGTTGATTTCCATCACTGGTCCTCCTCGGTGATGTGGGGGCTATTCGATGAGACGGTAGCCTGGCCCCAGGAAGCCGCCAGGGCCTGCGCGCGCTCCAGCTTCGGCCAGTAGTCCGCGAGGGCGTCGCCCGCCATCCCCTTGGTGTCGCGGAGCACATCGGACACGTCGTCCGCGAAGTCGTGCAGGTTCTTCGCGAGACTGCGAACGCGCTGTGGATCACCGGGAGTTGGGTCCTTGTCCAGATCCAGGACATGCCAGTCGGCAGGACGGTGCGACAAGGTTCCATTCCCCCGTGGTACCCCGCGTGTGGTGCGCGGTGTTTGCTGTCTGGATCAGAGCGTGGGAGTGGGTGCTGCCAGGCGGGTGGCCGGTCAGCGGTTCACCGCCTGGGCTTCCTCGACCGTCACCGGCTGGTTGTTGCCGTACTCGCCGTTGGGGAGGTCCACCGGCTTGTCCTGGCCTGTGCCCGTCCAGGAGATCTTCCAGACCGCGGTGGCCTGGAGGTTGAACGTGCCGTTGCCGGATGAGCGGAGGTAGGTGACGCCGCAGGGCGGGGTCTGGTTGGCCTTGCCCTTCGCATACGGCTCGCCGATCGAACCGTCCTTGTTCACCGCGCACTCGCCCGAGGCGGGGTGGATCGTGGCGTCCTCGGTACCCGGCTTGAAGGTCAGGGAGGACGGCGTGGCGGTGGTGGTGGCCTCGATGTGGAGGTCACCCGCGTCGAGGGAGGCCGTCACCGAGACCGGCTTGAAGTTCGCCTTGTCCAGCCAGGCCCAGGTCGGCATGTTGACCTTGGAGGGGCCGTCGGGGGCGAGGGTCACCTTGGTGCCGGGGACCTTGATGTGGTTGTAGGCGAGGTTGGCGAGGACCTCTGCGTCGATGACGTTCTCGACGTCGGGCTTCTCACCGTTCTTGACCCAGAAGGGAGGCTTGCTGCACTTCTGCTGCTCCTCGAGTGTGGCGTCGGGGCTGAACTGGGCGCCCCACCACATGCCTTCCTTCTCCTTGTCGATGTTGTAGTTGTCCTTGGCGTACTTCTGGTTCTCGTCCGACATTTCATTGAGGGCGTCGCGAGGAGCACCCGGATCGTGCCGCGCGCCGTAGTACAGCCGGTCGCGGTAGCCGCGGAACTCGCTGGCCTTCCACTCGGGTGCGTACCAGCACGGCGGCGGCGTCCAGTTGGTGTCGACGGACGTGATGGGGCCGCCGCCCTTGGCGTTCCCCGAAGACCGGAAGGAGATCTTGGCGTAGGCGCCGACGTCGCGGTCGCGGCCGGATTCCTTGGTGGCACCGCTGTCGGTGCTGATCTCTCCACCGGCGAGTGCCGGCGTGCTGGACAACAAGATCAGTGCGCCGCAAAGAGCGGATGTTATGAGCGACTTGCGCATGTTCATCCCCGTTATCCCTTGCACTGCTGGGCGTTGGCCTCCACCTTGATCCGGTCTGCCCGCCAGAGGCCCTTGTTCGACTTGGCGGCCTTCATCGAGACCTGCCAGAAGGAGTAGTCCTTGACGCTGGGCTTGGTCTGGTGGACCTTCTTGGTCTTCACTTCCTTGCTGAAGTACTTGGTGTCATCGGTGCAGAAAGTGACGACGACGTTCTTGTGCTTCGTGATGGTCTTGGCCGTCACGTTCTCGATACTGCGCTCACCTGTGATGGTGAAGCCGGCGGCGATGTTCTTCTTGATCTGGTCCTTCGCGTAGACGAAAGACGGGCCACCGTATTCCGAGTAGAACTTGTACGCGGCGCCTTCCGCGTCCTGCTTCACGATCCCGTACGCGATGGACTGCGTGTAGTTCCGGGCGTCGTTCCAGGCGGCGGACTGGTCCGGATCCGACAAGTTCGGGTCCTTGACGGTGAGCTTCAGGTCCGACGGCAGCTTGATGTCCGGCCGATCGATCTTCGCCCCCGAGCTCGCACTCGCACTGGGAGACTCCTTCTTCTTCCCGTCCCCCGCCCCCGCGATCTTGTCCCCGGAATCCTTGTCGTCCCCGCCCCCGCACCCGGTGAGCAAGAGAGCAGCGGCAGCCGTGAGCGAGACGGCGACTGGCAGGACACGACTGCGGTTCACGAGCGACTCCCGGTGGGGCGACAGTTCCTCAAGCCATCCGAAGGTACTGAAGTGGACATCCTCAGCACCAGGGTCAAGGCCCTGAAGTGTCAAGGGTCTCGACCGTGCAAATGCCCAGTACAAAAAGGGGCAAGTTCGGGCGGGAAGTGTCGAGTTCGGGCAGTGCAACCTGTTACTTCAACGAGACATCTCGCGCCGGTCGCCGGGGCGCACCAACCTCTGCGCGCCCCGGCGGCCGGTATCCCTCAGGCCCTCAGGCCCTCAGGCCCTCAGCCCCTCCGCAAAACCCCCCGCACCCTCTTCCCCTCCACCGACTCACCCAACGTCTTCCACAGCCTCGACGAGCTCAGCGACACATACACGCCCGGAGCCCCCTGCTCCCCGCACCCGTCCCCGTACGACACCACCCCCGTCTGGATCGGGGCCTCCCGCCCCGGCACCTTTCGGAAGACGGGGCCGCCGCTGTCGCCCTGGCAGGAGTCCTTGCCCTCGACTCCCGCGCAGAAGTTGACCTTCGCGTCGTAGTCCTTGTAGCTCACCTTGCATTCCGCGTGGGACAGCACGGGAACCCGTACCTGGCGCAGGCGGTCCGGTGTGTGGGGGAGGGACGAGTCCGTGTTGCCCCAGCCCGTCACCGTGGCCTTCTGGCCGGGGCGGATCAGGGCGTCCGTGCCCTGGGTGGGGAGGGCGACCGGGGCCACGCCCCGTACCGGCTTCGACAGCTGGATGAAGCCGATGTCGTACGCCTCCTGGCCCTTCAGATAGCGGGGGTGGACCACCACCCCGCCCTTCGCCACGTTGCGGGTCACGCCCTGGTTGGTCGAGGACAGGACCGTGCGGCCCACCACTGCCTGGAGGGACTTCGGGCTGACCGGCCTGCCCGTCTCCTCGTCCACCAGGCAGTGCGCCGCCGTCATCACCACGTCCGGGCGCACCAGGCTCGCGCCGCAGAACTGGCGGTCCTGCGGGGTGCCGCGGCCCTTCTCCAGGAGGGCCGTCATAAAGGGGTACGCGTCGTTCGGCGCCGCCGTGCCGCCGATGATCGCGTGGGCCGCCGGGGCGTTCACCGTCCCCGCGATCGCCGCCCCCGCGAGCACCGCGAGGGTCGTCGCCAGGGTTGCCGTGGTGGTCGACGCCGTTCTCTTTGTCCGTGTTGCTGCTATCTCGTGCTGCTTCATTCCGTGCATGGGGGGCTAAGTCACTCTCACGTAGCAGGAGTTGATGCTTTCGCCTGATAGAGGGGTGTGCGCATCTGTGGGTTCAGCCGGAGAAGGGCCCTTACGGCCCCAATTCGCCCCCCGGTCAGTCCCGCTGCAAACACTCTCTGTTCGCTCCCGCACACTCGCCCCGGCTCCGGAACACCGAATCAGATGTCGGAACCATTGAGTGGGGATTGCGCGTGAATAACGATGGTGGGCGGCTCCAGAGGTGCCAGGTCACGGTGCGGTTCGCGATCCGGAACGCGCCTTGAGGGGCTTATGTGCTGCTGATACGGTGCGATGACTTGACACGGTGACTGGGGGCTGAGGGGCGATTCGACGCCCGCCCCAGAGCGTGCGCACAGCACGCGAACGTGTCTCAAATGACCGAATTTTCTTGGGCGTGCGGGGAGCAGTTGCGTGAAGATCCAAGAGCGTACGGGGGCGGGCAGTGGACGCTCCGCCGCACCGGCTCAGGGTGCCGTCGGTGAGCGCCTTCCCGCGCCGCCTCGCGAGCGCAAACCCGCGCTCGCCGCGCTGGCCGTTCTGCTGATTCTGATCGGCGCACTCGGCGCCACCATGCTCGTGCTGCGGGCCGGTGACCGTATCGAGGTCGTCAAGGTCACCAAGGAGATCCCGGCCGGGGAGTCCGTCGAGAAGGGCGTGAACGTGACCTCGGTCATGGTCGCCGAGGACTCCGGCATCAATTACGTGAAGTGGTCGCAGGTCGGTGCGCTCGCGAAGCTGAAGGCGACCAACACCATCCCGAAGGGCTCCGTCGCCGTCGGTGAGATGTTCTCCGACAAGGGCAGCCTTCCGGCGGGCAAGGCCGCGGTCGGGCTGTCCCTGAAGGAGGGGCAGTTCCCGGCCGGTCTGAAGGTCGGTGACACCGTCGCCGCCTACCACGTCGGGGCCAACAACTCCGGCAACTCCGGCGGCAAGGGCGGGACCAGCGGTGGGTCCGCTGCCGCCGGTGAGCCCATCGTGGCCAAGGCCCGCGTCAACACCGTTGGCGGCAACAGCGATTCGACCGTCAGCAGCGGCAACCTCAGCGTCACGCTGCTCGTCGACGAGGCGGACGCCGGGGCGCTGACCCAGGCCGCCGCAGCCAACGAGGTCTCCCTCGTCTTCGTCACTCCCGCCGGCAACTAGCGGCACACCGAGAAGTCGCCGCAGGCAGCCGAGAAGATACAGAGACAGGGACAGGGACAGAGGCACGGATATGGCGCTTATCGCTCTCGCCGCCGACAAGGGGTCCCCGGGGGTCACCACCGCCGCCGTGGCGCTCGCCGCCGTCTGGCCGCGTCGCGTCCTGGTCGCGGAGACCGACCCCGCGGGCGGCGACCTGGTGTACCGGAGCGCCGCCGCGCACGGGGGTCCGCTCAACCCGAACACGGGGATGCTCAGCATCGCCGCCACCGCGCGCCGGGGACTCGTACCGGATCAACTCTGGGACCACACACAGCCGTTGAGCGGTGGACTCGAAGTGCTCGTGGGGCTCGGAGTGGCCGAGCAGGCCGCCGGGCTCGTGGGGCTCTGGCCGACGCTCGGGCACGCCTTCGCGCAGCTCGGGGAGTCGCCGAACGCGCCGGCCGACGTGATCGCCGACTGCGGGCGGATCAGCGGGGACACCCCCGCCGTCGAGCTGTTCCCGCACGCCTCGCTCGTGCTGCTCGTGTCGCGGACCGAGCCCGAAGCCATCGCGCGGGTGCGGGACCGGGCTGCCGCCCTGTCCACGAAGCTGCACGGTGGACCCAGGGGCGCCGCCTCCCTCGCCATGCCGCTCATCGGCGTGCTGCTCATCGCCGACCCCGGCACCTCCGCCAAGCTCGTCCACCAGGTCAACGACATGCTGGTGGCCGCGCAGACCGGGGCCCGGGTGGTCGGCACCCTCGCCGACGACCTCGCGGGCGCCGAGCAGCTGGCCGGGCGCAGGCGCGGGCGGCTCGACAAGTCGATGCTCATCCGGTCCGCCCGTAAAGTCACCGTCGATCTCTACCAGCAGTACGGCGCCGCCTGGGCCAACCCCACGGCGAACCCGAACCCGAACCCGGCGGCGGGTGCGGGCCGATGACCACCGTCGACCACCAGCTCGTCAAGCGGTTCCGGCAGGACGCCGGTGACCGCATCGCCGAGCAGCGCAGACTCGACCAGGTGTCGGGTGTCACTCCCATGTCCGGCGAGGACGAGCGGCAGTACGCGCGCGCCGTCATCGCCCAGATATTGGAGGAGTACGCCCGGATAGAGATCAGCGCCGGGCGCACCCCGCTCGACGCCGAGACCGAGGAGCAGTACGCGTCAGCCGTGCACGCGGCGCTCTTCGGCGTGGGGCGGCTGCAGCCGCTGCTCGACGACCCCGAAGTCGAGAACATCGACATCAACGGCTACGACCAGGTGTTCGTCGGATACGCCGACGGGCGCGAGGTCAAGGCCGACCCCGTCGCCGAGTCCGACGAGGAGATGATCGAGCTCATCCAGGTGCTCGGCGCCTACTCGGGTCTCTCGTCGCGCCCCTTCGACTCCGCCAACCCCCAGCTCGACCTGCGTCTCCCGGACGGCTCGCGACTGTCGGCCGTCATGGACGTGACGCGGCGGCCCGCGCTCTCCATCCGGCGTGCGCGCATGGGCAAGGTCTTCATGTCCGACCTGGTGGGGAACGGGACGCTGACCCCGGAAGTCGCGCACTTTCTCGCGTGTGCGGTCCGGGCGCGCAAGAACATCATGATCGCGGGAGCCACCAACGCCGGTAAGACCACGCTGCTGCGCGCCCTCGCCAACGAGATCCCGCCGCACGAGCGTCTGATCACGGTGGAGCGGGCCCTGGAGCTCGGCCTCGACACCTTCGCCGATCTGCACCCGAACGTCGTGGCCTTCGAGGAGCGCCTGCCCAACTCCGAGGGCCAGGGCATGATTTCGATGGCCGAGCTGGTGCGCCGTTCGCTGCGTATGAACCCCTCGCGGGTCATCGTCGGTGAGGTGCTCGGCGACGAGATCGTCACCATGCTCAACGCGATGTCGCAGGGCAACGACGGCTCGCTCTCGACGATCCACGCCAACAGCTCCAGCGAGGTCTTCAACCGTATTTCCACGTACGCGCTGCAGGCCAGCGAGCGCCTCCCGATCGAGGCCAGCCAGATGCTGGTGGCCGGCGCCGTGAACTTCGTCGTCTTCATCCAGCGGCGCAACAACTACCAGACCGGCGGGCGGCTCCAGCGCATGGTGACCTCGGTGCGCGAGGTCAACGGCGTCGACGGCCGGGTGCTGTCCAGCGAGGTCTTCGCCGAGGCACCGGACGGACGCGTCGTCTCGCACGCGCCCATCGCCTGCCTCGACGATCTCGCGGCCTTCGGCTACCGCCCTGCCGGGCAGTGGGGGTGAGCACGACATGAACTCACTCGGCTCCATGGACGGGTTGTTCTCCCTGCCCGTCCTGTACGCGCTCGCGTGCGGCGTCGCCGTCGGCGGCGGCATCGCGCTCTTCGCGGTGGCGCTGCGCGGCCTGCCCGCGAAGCCCGAGCACGAGAAGCAGCGGGCCGGCGAGCGGGCCGACGAACTGCTCCGGTTCGCGGGCCGGCGCGGCTCGCTCGCCGTCGGCATCGGCCTGGTCGTGCTGCTGCTCACGCGCTGGGCGGTGGCGGGCATCGCGGCCGGGATACTCGTCTTCTTCTGGGACAAGCTCTTCGGCGGTGCCAAGGAGGAGCGGGCCCAGATGAAGCGCGTCGAGGCCCTGGCGGCCTGGACGGAGTCGCTGCGCGACACCATCGCGGGCGCGGTCGGCCTGGAGCAGGCCATCCCCGCCTCGGCGCGCGCGGCCGCACCCGTCCTCCGGCCCCATCTCGACGCCCTGGTCGACCGGTTGCGAGCCCGCACGCCACTCCCCGAGGCGCTGCAGGTCCTCGCCGACGAGATCGACGACGCCTCCGCCGACATCATCGTGGCGGCCCTCATCCTCAACGCGAAGCTGCGCGGCCCCGGTCTGCGCCAGGTCCTCGGCGCGCTCGCCAAGTCGGCGCGCGAAGAGGTCGACATGCGCCAGCGCGTGATGGCGCAGCGCGCCTCGACCCGCCGCTCCGTGCAGATCGTCGTGGCCGTCTCGGTCGCGTTCGTGCTCGGCCTCGCGATCTTCAACCGTGACTTCGTCTCGCCGTACGGCACGGCCCTCGGCCAGGTGGTCCTCGCCTGTGTCTGCGGCCTGTTCGCGCTCGGCTTCTGGTGGCTGCGCAAGCTGTCGACGGTCGAGACGCCGGACCGCTTCCTGGTCAAGGACGAGCCGGGGGTGCAGTTCGTGCGGCCGCGGGGGCCTGGGCAGGGGCCGGGCGGCGAGCAGCTGCCGCAGGCGGGCGGTCAGGCGCAGACCTTGCCGCCGCATGCCAACTCGCCCTATCCGGCGGGCCAGCCGGGTCAGCCGGGTCAGCCGGGTCAGTCGGAGGGAGTACGTCGATGAGTCTGACCATGCCGATACTCGTCGGCGCCATTCTCGGCCTGGGCATCTTCGCCCTCGTACGGGCCCTGATGCCGGGCAAGCGCAGCGCGGTCGCCACGGTGGCGCGCATCGATGCGATGCGGGCGCGGGGGACTGCGTACGAGACGAAGCACCGCGCCACGGACGAGGACAGCGGGCGTCTCGGTGGTGTGCGCACGCGGGTGGGGCAGCGCGTCGCCGAGTTCTACATCCAGCAGGGCTGGGAAATGCGGTCGCTGCGGTCGGACCTGGCGGTCATCGACCGGAGCTGGGAGAAGTTCCTGGCGACGAAGGTGCTGCTGGCGGCCACGGGTGTGTTCTTCGGGCCGTTCCTGTTCGCCGTCGTCTGGACGCTCGGCCTCGGCAGCAGCCCCATCATCCCGGTGTGGCTCGCGTTGATGTTCGGCGTGGTGTTCTTCTTCCTGCCCGACCTCGAAGTACGGCGTGACGCCGCGGACAAGCGGCGCGACCTGCGCCGCGTCGTGGCCGCCTACCTCGACCTGGTGTCGATGAGCCTCGCCGGAGGGCGCGGTCTGCCCGAGGCCCTGATGGCGGCGGCGGAGGTCTCCGACGGCTGGGCGACGCAGCGCATCCGCACGGCCCTGGCCGACGCCCGCATCACCGGTGTCAGCCAGTGGCAGGCTCTCGGCGAGCTGGGCGACGAACTGGGCATCGAGGAACTCAAGGAGCTCTCGTCGTCCCTCGCCCTGGTCGCCGACGACGGCGCGAAGGTCCGCGATTCGCTGGCCTCCCGCGCCGAGACGATGCGCCACCGAGAGCTCGCCGACATCGAGGGCAGCGCGGGGGAGAAGTCCCAGTCGATGCTGGTGGCCCAACTCCTGCTGTGTGCGGGGTTCTTGGTGTTCCTCATCTTCCCGGCTGCGATGCGCGTGTTCCAAGGTGCCTGACTACCGTGGAGTGACTACTCCCCCCACTAATTTCTCGAGAGGACAACTCACCATGACCGAACGGAACTCCAACACCGGAATCCCGGCTGTCGACTTCCTCGTGACCTTCTTCCAGGGGCGCGTGCAGCGTGTCCGCTCGGGCGAGCTCGACCGGGGTGCGTCCGCGGTGGAGTGGGTCATCATCTCGGCGGTCGTCGTGGCCATCGTGGGTGTGGTCGCCGTTGTCATCAACCGGGCGCTGAAGACGGGCGCCGAGAACGTCGAGGACTGCATCAACGGCGCGACCGCCGACGGCACCTGCAAGAAGTAGCGGGCGAAGAGCCGAAGGGCGTCATGGTGAAACGGGTCCGGGGACTTGTGCGCCGCAGAGTGGAGGCCGCCTCCACTCGCGGCGAGTCCGGCATGACCGCGATCGAGTTCGTGCTGCTCACCCCCGTGCTCTTCTTCATGATCTTCGCGACGGTGCAGTTCGCGCTGTACTTCTTCGCGGATCACGTCGCCCAGGCGGCAGCCCAGGCGGGGGCGCGCAAGGCGCGCGCGACCGCCGACAAGGAGCCCGGAGCCTGGCAGGGCAAGGCGCGGGATGTCGTCGACGACTACATCCAGCAGCTCGGCCCGAGCCTGGTGGTCGGCCCCGACGTGAAGATGCTCCAGCCGGAGCAGAACACGGTCGGCGTCGAGATCTCCGCGAAGGTGCCTTCGGTCTTCCCGGGCCTCGACTTCAAGGTGCATGCGGAGTCGTCCGGGCCGGTGGAGCGGTTCGTGAAGGACGGGGAGAACTAGATGGTGCCCGTGCCGGGCATACGGGGAGCGGAGCAGGGCGCGGACCGTGGCATCTCGACCGTCGAGGTCGTCATCCTCGCGCCCGTGATGATCCTCTTCATCCTGGTCCTGGTGGCCTTCGGCCAGCTCGTGGACGGCCGTGGGGCGCTCGACGGCGCCGCGCGGGATGCTGCGCGCGCGGGTTCGATCCAGAAGGACGGCGGTACGGCCCTCGCCGAGGCAAAGAAGGCGGCTGCCGCCGACCTGGCGGACGTCTGCATCGGCCCGGTCTCGGTCAACCAGACCAGCGGTCCCTATGCCACCGCCAAGTTCTTCACCGTGGAGGTGAGTTGCGAGGTGCGCGGCCTCGGCATGCTGGGCCTGAACATCCGTACCACCATGGACGCCAAGTTCAGCTCACCGATCGACCCGCTGCGGAGGTCGACATGAGGGGACTTCAGGGCGTACGGGAGTCCGTACGGGGATGGGCACAGGTACGGCGTGACCGGCTCGACGACCGGGGCTCCGGTGCCGCGGCCGTCCTCATCTTTGCGATCCTCTTCCTCGCGCTGGCCGCATTCGTGATCGACGGCGGCCTGTCCATCTCCAAGCGCGAACGCGCCGCGGACATAGCGGAGCAAGCCGCGCGCTACGCCGCCCAGGACATCGACCGCGAGGCCATCTACGAGGGCAGCGAAGGCGCCCCCATCAAGTACGAGAACTGCGAGGCCCGTGCCAAGGCGTTCGCCCGCGAACTCGGCATGACCGGCGCGGACGTTGCCGCGACCCACTGCGTGGCGGCCAACGCCCAGCAGGTCGAGGTCGAGGTCCAGATGACGTACGACCCGATCTTCACGGGGATGTTCTACGGCGGCTCCGTGACGGTGCACGGGCGTGCGGTGGCGGAGAACGAGACGGGCTGAGGGCCCTTGTGGGCCTCAGGGGCTAACTCTCCGGCTTCCACTGCGTGGCTTTGAAGACGTAGGTGCGGAGATTGTCGTTCTCCGGTTCCTTGTTGACCCTTGTGATCAAGAGGTGGGTGACAGCCCCCTTGCCGGACTCGACGCAGATGCCCGAGTTCAGCTTGAGGACGGAATCGTTGCGGATCTTGCCCGGGGGGATGGGGTTGGGCAGGTCTGCCTGGTGTGCGGCGTCACTGCACTCGCTCGGGGTCGGGCGGCTCTTGTCGATGGTGCCGAAGGCACCGTCCTTGTCGGCGAGGCGGATGCCGTTGGTCGAGATGGGGCTCGCGCAGTCGATGTAGGTCAGGTAGGGGGAGACGCTCGGCAGGTAGTTCTGGTTGGTCTCGACGCTGAGCTCGTCGATGTCGAGCAGGGTGACGTCGGACGGCTCGCAGAGGGACCCACCACCCGCCTCCTTCGAACCGCGCGTGTACTTCGGCGCCCGGAACGCGACCGTCTTCTCCGCGCTGACCTGCCAACCAGCCTCCGTCTTGGGCGCGTTGGCGTCGGCCCCGCTCCCGCCGGACGCCCCACCACCCCCCGGCTCCTTCTCCCCGGAATTCCCCGAAGCCTCGCTCCCCGTACCGGACGTGCTGCCCTGGGCACCCTTGTCACCGTCGTCACCGAGCAGCTTGTACGCGGCGAACCCCCCGCCCCCGACGGCGAGCACTCCCGCCACGGCCAGCACGGCGACCAACGGTGTGCGGCGACGGGTGCGCCCTGCGGCCGGGGCGGCGGCGTGCCCGACGAAAGGGTCCTGTGCGGGGGCGGTAGGCGCCCCCGCCGCAAACACCTGCCCCGGAGTGTGCTCCGGCCGCGTCGGCGCCCCCGCCGCGAACGCGGTGTGCGGGCCGAGCCCGGGCCGCGTGGGCACGGGCCCCTGCGCGGGCATGGGCGGCACCGCGGGACCCTGCCCCGACCCCTGCCCGCCCATCCGCAGCCGCACGGTCTGCTCGCGCGCGGCCACGTCCTGGGCGACGGCCGGCGGCAGCCACCACCCCTCGTGGCGCACCACACCCCCCGTACCGGCGAGGGCGTTGCACATGTCGATGAGCTGCGTGGGGGTGGGCCGCGCGGCCGGGTCCTTCGCCAGGCAGGCGCCGACGAGTTCGCGCAACTCGGCGGGGCAGGCGGCGAGTTCGGGCTCGGACGAGACGATCCGGTACAGCAGCGCGTGTGAGTTGCCGTCTCCGAAGGGGTGGCTGCGGGTCGCGGCGAAGTAGGCGACGAGGCCGAGCGCGAAGATGTCGAGCGCCGGGCTGACGTCGCCGCCCAGGGCCTGCTCGGGGGCCATGTAGGCGGGGGTGCCGAGCCGGACGTCGCTGCCGGTGAGGGCCGTGGAGTCGGCGGCGCGCGCGATGCCGAAGTCGATGACGCGCGGGCCGTCACCGGCGAGGAGGACGTTGGAGGGCTTGAGGTCGCGGTGGATGACGCCGGCGGCGTGGATCGTCTGCAGGGCCTCGGCGATGCCCGCCGTCAGCTGCAGCACCGTCCGTACGGGCAGCGGCCCGTGCTCGGAGACGGCGGCCGCGATCGAGGGTCCCGCCACATAGCTGACGGCGAGCCAGGGCTCGGGACCCTCGGTGAAGCTGTCGAGCACGGGCGCGGTGTACACGCCCTGCACCCGGCGGGCGGCGCCGACCTCCTGCGTGAAGCGGCGGCGGAATTCCGGGTCTTGGGCGTATTCGCGCCGTACCACCTTCAGGGCGACGGGCTGGCCGCCGCGGGTGTGCGACAGGTACACCATGCCCATGCCGCCCTCGCCGAGCCGGGCGAGGAGCGGGTAGCCGGCTATGTCCCGGGGTTCGTCCGGTGCCAGCTCATCCATTCCTGATCGCCCTCTTCCGTCTGCTGCCGAGTCCGTCACCGTGCGCTGCCGTGCGCCGGGCACGGACGGGCCATGCTACGCATGGGAGTTGAGAGGGGGGAGGGGCGGCTGTGGTTCGATCACGTATAGGAGGGTGTGTCATGACTGCGCACGTTGAGCGTGCTGAGTCCTCGGGGCGGCTGCGGGCCGGTCGCCCTTCCGTGAGCACCTGCGCGCGGACGGTGTACTGGAAGCGGTGCTCGGGCGCCCGTGCCCGTCGTCGTCTTCGGCATGGACTGCCCCGGCTGGGAGGCGGAGGCGACCGTGGCGGCCAATCCGCCCGAACTGCTCGGAGAATTCGGGGAGTTCGTGAGCGGGTGAGCAGGGCGGCTACTTGTCCTTGCCGCCCTTCCCGCCCTTGCCCTCCCCCTTCACGCCGTCCTGGGCCTGCTTGGCCAGGTCGTCGTCGAGCTTCTTGAATTCGCGTACGACGGCGTCGGACATGCTGGCGAGGGCGTCGAGCTGCTGGGTGATGTCCTCGCGGCCGTCCTCCCAGCCGGACTCGAAGTCCTCCAGGGAGTCGTACAGGCCGCCGTCGCCCAGATCGTCCTCGTACTGCTGGAACGTCTTCTTCGTCCGGTTCATCCGGTCCTTGATGGACCGCAGCCGGTCTCCGTAGTGCTCCAGTTCGCTGAGCGGAAGCGCGAGGTCGCTCTTTCCCTTGCCACCCATGACGTGTCCCCCCTGGTCACCTGGTCTGCGCTCGTTCGTGTGCCGAGACGAGTATCCAGACGAGTATGACGTGTGGAGTGGTTCCGGGGGTGGGGGTCGCGTGGTGAGGCGGGCTAGTCTGTTTTCGGCCAGCAAAGATTCAGCCACACCGCTGCGGCCACTGTGCAGACCAGGGACGGGGGACCCGTGACCGACTTCGGAATGGACACCGACGCGCTCGAAGAGTTCGGCGGCCGCCTCGCGCGCATGCTCTACGGCCTGGAGGGGGCGCGGAACATGGTCGACTCGTACGACTCCGACTACGGCGACCACCGGGTCAAGGACGCCATGCACGGCTTCGAGAAGCACTGGCGCGACGGCCGCAAGCACGTCAAGGACACCGGCGGCACGCTCGCCACCATGGCTGTCGAGTCCGTGAAGGCGTTCCGCAAGCTCGACGACGACCTCGGCAAGCAGCTGCGCGACGCCACCAAGGGCGATGGCAAGGGTGACGGCAAGGGGCAGGGCGGGGGGAAGAAGGGATGAGCGGCGGTCCCGCCTTCGACACCGGGCACGGCTACGCCCTCCGCGTCCCCGACGCCTGGTACGAGATCGACCTGCGCCCCGCCACCCGCGACGCCTCCGCCGCCGACCTGGTCCGCGCGCGCATGGCCGACGCCCCCGAGCTGCGTGAGCGCCGCGCCGACGTGGTGAAGCTGCTGTGCAAGCAGGCCGCGGCCGCCTGGGACTCCGGCGCCGTCTTCTGCGCCGTGATGGCCGAGCCCGTGGCCGACGGGCTGCTGCCCGCGAGCGTGACCGTCTCCTTCGTACGGGGGCCGCTGGACGCCGACTCGGGCGCCGGGGACCGGGTGGCGCCGCTCCTCGCGCCGCTCGCGGTGAAGCGGCCGAAGAAGGAGGGCGACCCGTGGACGGAGGTCACGACGGTCGACCTGCCCGAGGCGGGTGGGCTCGCGGCCCGCTCGTACGGGGTCGAGGACGTACACGATCCGAACGGCGGGCCCGGCAGCCCCACCATCCGCGTCGCGACCATGCAGACCTTTGTGCCCGTGCCCGGCGTCAACCGGGTGGCGATCGTCTCCTGCAGCAGCCCCGCCATCGAGGTGGCGCAAGGGCTGCACGACGTCTTCGACGCCATCACGTCGACCTTCGCTCTCTTCGAGGCGGGCAAGCTGATCCGTAAGGAGACGGAAACGGGAGGTGAGGACGCGTGAGCGGGCGGCCCACCGACTGGCACATCCTCGACCGCGACGCCGACCCGGCGCCGGGCGACCCGGCCCGGCTCCGGCTCCTGGCACGGACGGTGCGCACCATCGCCGACGACGCCGACACCGCCGCGCGCGGCGTGAAGTCGCTGTCCAAGGACAAGGGCGCGATGGAGTGGATCGGCGCCGCCGGAGATGTCTTCAAGGACGCGATCGGGGATTTCCCCAAGCAGCTGAAGAAGGTCGGCGACTCGCACGGGCAGGCCGCCGACGCCCTGGACGCGTACATCAAGGACCTGGAGACCGCCCAGTCGCAGGCCGACCGCGCGCTGGCGAACGGCCGCGAGGTGTACGACCAGGTCAAGAGCCTGCGCTCGCAGCTGGCGTCGGCGCGCGGCACCCTCAGCGACCTCGACAAGGACGCCGACAAGCCGAAGCCGCCGGACGAGGACAAGGTCAAGGAGGCGACGCGCAAGCACGGTGCCGCCAAGGACCGGGTCAGCAGTCTGAGCAGTCAACTCGCCGGTCCCGAGGCGCAGTTGGAGGCGGCCAAGAAGCTCGCCGGGCAGGCCGCCACGCTGCGCGACACAGCCGCGGGCACCGCCGAGAAGAAGATCCGCGAGGCGGCGGACGCGGGCATTCCGCCGGACTCCTTCTGGGACAAGCTGAAGGATGTCGCCGGGAAGGTGTGGGACGGGCTGGTCACGATCGCCAAGGTCGTGGTCGCCATCGGCGGCATCATCGCGCTGATCGTCGGCGGCCCGATCGCCTGGATCGTGTTCGCGGCGGCGCTGATCGTGCTCGCGGACACCCTCGCCAAGTACGCCCAGGGGAAAGCCTCGTTGTGGGATGTGGGGCTCGCGGCGCTGAGCTGCATTCCCATGACGAAGGGGCTCACCTCGCTCGCGGCGCTCAAGGGCGCCTGGGCCGAGGGGGCCATGCTCGGCGGCAGCGGCCTGCTCGGCGTCGGCGGCCATCTGGCCGGGGTCGGCCTGGACGCGCTCAAGGCGTTCGGCAAGGCGCCGCTCGCGCTGTGGCGGGGCCGGGGCGCGCTGCCCGGCCTGATGAAGGCGCTGCCCACGACGGCCTGGGGCAAGCTGACGGGCATGGCGACGGACCTGCGGTACGGCGTGCCGGGCGGTCTGACCGGGTTCGGGGCGGGCTTCGGCGAGGGCTCCGGGGTCTTCGGCTCGTTCAAGTCCGGCTTCTCCGGCCTGGCGGACGGCTGGAAGGGCGTCACTGGCGCAAGCAGCCCGGAGGCGTGGCGGATCGCCAACGCGTGGCAGGGCCAGGGCGCGTACATCGGCATCGACAACTGGTCGAACACCGTCATCTCGGCGGGCACCGACATGGAGGCCCTGCACCCGATCCTGACCGGCTTCTCCATGCCGGAAGGCACGATGGCGGCGCTCGGCGGGGACTCGGCGGCGATCAGCCGGGGGGTTCAGGTCGGCCCCGCGGACATCGACGCGGGCCGCAACATCCTGCACCACTACCGCCCGGAGGGCGTCACCCTGCGTTTCAACGACGATGTCGGCGCGGCCACCTCGCACGCCACGGCGAACCCCCAGTTCGGTGAGGGCGGACTGCGCCAGTACTACGTCCCGGACGTCATGGAGCACGTCAAGGCGGGCAACATCACCGTCATCGACAGCGGCGGCAACGCGCTCGGCTACGAACCGTGGGGCAAGGTCCACACGGGCGCGCCGGGCCAGTCCATCCCGCTGCACAACCTGGACCTGACGCCGGGCTCCCCGATCCTGACGAACGGCCAGACGGCGGGAGTCGTGGACGCGGGCAACGCGATCAAGAACCCGGTGGTGGGCGTGAACAACATCAGCTCGGTCTTCCGGGAGAACGGGAGCGGACGGTGACCGGACCGGAGCGTGCGACGGGCGACGGCGACGGCGATGGCGACGGCGGGAGCGGGTCGGGCGAGGGAGGGCCGGGCGACGAGCGGCTGCGCATCGCGGCGAGTGGCACCAGGCAGCACCCGCACGCCCACTTCGCCCCCGTCGTCGAGGCCGAGCTGAGCTGGGGCAACAGCGTCGTCAGGGACTGGCACCTGATGGATCCCAAGATCGGCGGCTGGCAGCTCGAGTTGGCCCGGCCGTTCCACGTGGAGCTGCTGCGGGAGACGTTCCGTTTCCCGCCCAACTTCGCGCTCCACGTCATCGGTGCCGAAGGCCCTCTGCCCCTCCCGCGCATGTCGCTCGGCGACAAGTGCTTCATGGCCGTCGTCGCTCCCGCTCCCAAGGGCTGGCGAGCCGGGAACCAGGAGATCCCCCTGTGAACAGCCCTGGTGACCCCCGCGACCCCCGCATCACGGCCACGCCGCTGATCTACCGGCTCGCCGACAGCACGGTCCTGATCGGCGTGAAGCAGACCGAGCGTGGCCCGGAGCCGCTGTTCACCGCCGTGTCCGGGGAGCCGTGCGCCGTCGCGTACACGGAGCCCGACGAGATCCGCGAGGTCCTGCCGGACGACTACCACCTGTACCAGATCCCGGTGGTGGAACTCCTCGCTCAACTCCCCCCGGTCTGCGGCCTGTTGATCAACCCGAAGGCGGCCTCGCCGCTCTACGTGGCCGCGGAGGAGCGGGACGCGGTGATCGCGGCGGGGGCCCCGTTCCCCGCCGGGGCGTTCATCAGGATCAAGGCGAGCGCCGAGAACCCGGCCCGGCTGCTGCCCGCCGTCCTCGCGCGGGTCGCGGACGTCCACGCGCTGCGCCGCCTGTACTGCACGCGGTACCAGGTGGCGGATGCGCGCGAGAAGATCCTGATGGTGTACGACACCGGGGGCGCCGCCGACGGGCCCGCGCCCGACGCGGTGGCCGACCAGGACCGGGCGGTGAATGACGCGATCATGGAAGCGGCGGCCGAGACCAGCCTTCCGGACCCGATGCAGATCATCGCGCTCGACGACCTCCCGGAAGAGTTCCGCCGCCTGGTCCTGACGGATGTGGAGCCCTGCTATGTGCGCGCAGACCTCCGGGCCTGACGGCGGCGCGGCCCCCGGGCCGTACGACCGCGTCTGGCCCGGACGGCTCCCGTTCCCGCTGGCGGGCCTCCACCTCTGGACGGACCCCGAGGGCGAGCCGTGCAGGACGGACCACGGCACGGAGCCGTGCGCCGTGGCCTCGACGACACCGAGCCAGGACGCGGCGGACGTACCGGGCGACTCCACCCCCCAACACCCGCACTCGACACGTGAATTGATCGCGGCGGTCCCCGGCGGATTCGGCCTCTGTGTCGACGCGGGCGCGGCCGGGGGCGGCCGTCACCTCACCCGTGCCCAGGTGGACGGCGTACGGGGCGCGGGACCCCCGCTCGGCACGGAGGTCCACCGGGACGTCACCTCGGCCCCCGAGCACCTGGACGCCATGCTCGACGACGTGGAGCTCGCGGCCCTCGTGGCCGGCGCCGAGGACGTGGACGCGGCCTGGCTCCGCCTCCCCGCCGGTCCTGCAGGGCTCCTCGTGGACGTACGCGGCCGGGACCGCGAACACCCGCCGCCCACCGCGGCGTTGGACGCCGCCCTCGCGGCCGTGCGCAGCCACGCACCGCAGGAGCGGGTGCGCGTCGTGGGGAACGTGTGGCTCACCGAGCGGACGCACGACGCGTCCGCCTCCGGCGACCGGGGCTGCCAGTGGGCGATCGTGGTGTGTGTGCTGGTCGTCGCCGTGGTGGTCGCGGCGGTTCAGAACGACTGGTTCTGAACCCGGACCGGCTCGGTCGGTAACCCGAACCGGCTTGCCCCTCGAGGGCGGCAAGGCAGTGGCGTGCCTCGGGTGATCCCTTGAGGGTGAAGATGACCCAGGGGGCGCCGTACGCCCCCTTCAACGGCGGCGACGCAGGGCCTGCCACGCGTCCTGAACCGCGTCCGCGGACCGCAGCCACCAGCCCTCCACCCCGTTGCGCACCGCCGACACGACCTTCCACCACTGGAACCGAGGCGGCCGCTTCGGCCCCTCGCGCGGCAGCCTGAGCCCCACCCGCCCCCTCGCCCGGCACCCCACCCCGCACCCCCCGATCCGTGCCAGAAATGTGACGTGCGCCCGCAGGTCCCGGCTCCGGGCGGGTCATCGGCGTGCTCCTCGTGGACAGTTGTGGTCACGCGCCCGGTGCCCTTACCGAGCAAATTGGTCGTAAGCGGACAAGGGTCGGACGGAAGGCCCTGTCTGACCTCCGACACCTTCCGTACCATCGGCTCAGCAGCTTCAGTCACAGTCACACACGGCCACTCACAGCCACCAGGACACCAGGATTCCCGCCATGGCGCGCACCACCTCCAGCTCGACGGGCGGCTCGTCGGCTCCGCGGAACCGGACGCCGCAGCCCCTGCCCCGGCGTCGTCGGACGTTCGGGGACTTCGTCAAGGCGTTCTTCGCCTTCGTCGCGCTCGCCGCGCTCGTGGTCGGCGTGCCCGGGGCCCTCGCATACTTCGTGGGATGGCCGCTGCCCAGCGGGGCGCCGTCCATGGACTGGCTGCAGAACGAGATCACGGCCGGGACCTTCATCCACATCCTGACCGTCGTGGTGTGGCTCGCCTGGGCGCAGTTCACCGCGTGCGTGCTCGTCGAGGTGAAGGCCGCGCTCTCCGGGGTCGGCATGCCGGGGCGGGTGCCGGGGGCCGGGCCCAGCCAGATGCTCGCCCGGCAGCTCGTCGCCGCGCTGCTGCTCGTCGGTGCCACCGCCGCGAGCTTCGCGCCCGGGCTCTCGCAGTTCGGGCAGTCGCTCGAAGGGAATCAGAAGCCCGCTTCCGCCGCGTCCGCCCAGCAGACCCCCGGGCTCTTCGGGCAGGAGCAGCAGAGCGCCGCCGCCGACGCCGCGAGCGCGATCGCCCAGCAGGCCGATCAGGCCGCCTCGCACGCCGACGGCGCCGCCGGTGCGGCCCACAAGCACGGTGACACGAAGTACTACCGGATCCAGCCGCCCGAGGGCCGTCACCACGACTCGCTCTGGGAGATCGCCGAGCGGCACCTGGGCGACGGCCGTCGCTACAAGGAGATCTACGAGCTCAACAAGGACCGGGTGCAGCCCGACGGTTCGCGGCTGTCCGAGGCCAGCCTGATCCGGCCCGGCTGGATCATGGAGATGCCCGGCGACGCCCACGGCGGCGAGCTCGTCCAGATGCCCGACGAGGCGCCGAAGGTCTCCGAGGACCTGAAGGAGCAGATCTCCGACTACGCCAAGACCGGCAGCGGCGGAGCGGGGGAGCAGGGCTCCGGTCAGCAGGGGAGTGGTCAGCAGGGCTCCGGCCGGCAGGGCGGAGGGGGCGCCACCGATCGCGACACCGCCCACATCGTTCTGCCCGAGCAGCGCCCCGGCGACAGCGGCCACCGCGGCGAGAACCACGAGGCCCACACCCCCGCCGCCACCGGCTCCTCCTCCCACGACAGCGGCTTCGACTTCGGGCTGCCCGAGGCCCTCCTCGGCGCCCCCCTCCTCGCCGCCGGTCTCCTCGGCGCGCTCGGCCGCCGCCGCAGGCACGCCCTGTGGCAGTCCGCGATGGGCGCGCTCGGCGGCCGTCGCGGCATGGAGCCGCCCACCCCGTCCGGCGCCGCCGCCGACGCCCAGGACGCGCTTCTGGTCGGCGCCGACCCCGAGGGCGTGCGCCTCCTCGACCTCTCGCTGCGCGGGCTCGCCGCCTCCCTCGCCGAGGAGAACCGCGCCCTGCCGACCGTGTACGCGGCCTGGATGAGCAACGGCGATCTGCACCTCCAGCTGGCCCAGCCCGCCGGACGGCCGCCCGCGCCCTGGCAGTTGGGGCAGGACCAGACGTTCTGGATGCTGGCCCGCACCGACGCCGAGAACTATGAGGAGAGCGAGACCGCCGCCCCGTATCCGGGGCTCGTCAGTCTCGGCACCCTCGACGACTCGCGCCTGCTGCTGAACCTGGAGGCCGTCCCGGGGATCGTGTCGCTCAGCGGCAGCGAGAGCGACCGGGCCGCCGTCTTCGCCTCCGTCGCCGCCGAACTCGCCACCAACGGCTGGTCGGACCGCATGACCATCACGCTCGTCGGCTTCGGCCAGGACCTCACCCCGCTCGCGCCCAACCGCCTGCGGCACCTGGAGGACGTCGAGGCGCTCATCGAGACCATGGAGGCCGAGACCCGCCAGCGCCGCGGCGCCCTCGGTGCGGCGGGCCACGACTCGGTCCTCACCGGCCGCACCGGCCCCGCCCAGCACACCCGCTGGGCCCCGCACCTTGTGCTGCTCGCCGCCCAGCCGACCGACGACGACGCGGTCAAGCTCGCCGAGCTGGCCGCCGACGCGAGCCGCCTCGGCATCGGCTACCTCGTCGGCACGGAGAGCACCGAGAGCGGCGGCCTGCCCGGCGCCGCCTGGGAGATGGAGATCACCCGCGAGGGCAAGCTCCTCGCCCCGCTCCTCGGCCTGGAACTGGAGGCGCAGTCGCTCCCGGAGGCCACCCAGCGCGCCGTCGTCGAGCTGTTCGTGGAGGCCGACCCGAACCAGGGCGGCACCACGGGCGCCGGGGACCCCGGGGCCGGGGCCACGTCCGCGACCGCCCCGCCCTTCCTCGTCGACGTCACCGAGCAGGGCCGCCCCGCCGTCTACGCCCGCATGGTCGGCAGTTACGAGATCATCGGCCTCGACAGCCCCGACGGCGAGCGCAGCGCCCTCCTCCACGAGGCGCTCGCGATGCTGCTCCTGCACCGCGAGGGCGTGCACCCGCGCGTGCTCGTCTCCGCGCTGTGGCCGCGCGGCGTCACAGGCGATGTCCGCGACGCCCTCCTGGACCGGCTGCGCGACTGGCTCGGCCAGGACCCCGACGGCACCCCGCGCCTCAAGTCCGACGAGTCCGGGCGGCTCAAGCTCGCCCAGTCCGTCGTCTCCGACCTGGACGTGCTGCGCTCGCTCTACCACGAGGCCACGCAGGGGCGCGGCGCGAACAGCCGCCAGGTGCGCGGCCGGATGCTCACCGACGCCCTCGTCCTGGTGCGCGGCCCGCTCCTCGCCGACCGCCCGCAGGGCCGCTACCGCTGGCTCACGCACGAGATCATCGACGCCCAACTCCCGCTCCTGGTCGCCGACATCGGCCTCGCCCTCTCCGAGTTCCACCTGGAGAAGGGGCGCGCGGAGAAGGCCATCGAGGCGCTCGGCGCGGCGATGAACTCGGCGCCCACCGACGAGCGCCTCTGGCACGAGCTGCTGCGCGCCACCCACACCCTCGACGACCCGGCCCGGCTCCAGGCGCTCGCCGCCGACCTGGTCACCCGGTCCGGCGCGCGCGGACTGCCGCCCCGCACCGAGGCGCTCCTCGACGAGCTGCTGCCCACCTGGCGCAGCGGGCTCAGCGCCGTCGGGTGACCTGGTGCAGCTGACCCTCACGGTGGGCGCCCTGCTCTGGGGCGCCCTCGCCGGCCTCTTCGTCCCCCGCCCCGCGTACCGCTTCTCCGTCGCCCCCGACGAGGAGTGGCGCACGGCCTGCCCCGCCGGGCACCCGCTCACCGGCTGGCTCGGCCTCGCCCGCTGCCGGGACAAGGGGGACAGGTACGGCCCGAGCACCCCGCTCGTGGCGACCGCCACCGCCCTGGTCTGCGCGGCCCTCGCCGCCACGACCGGGCCGCGTCCCGAACTCGCGGTCTGGCTGCTCCTGGCCCCCCTCGGGGTGCTGCTCGCCGTCGTCGACTTCACCGTGCAGCGGCTGCCGGACGTCCTGACCCTCCCGCTCGCCGCCGCGGCCCTCGCCCTCCTCGGCGCGGCCGCGCTGCTGCCCGAGCACGGCGGCTCCTGGACGCACTCGGCCTTCGGTGCGCTCGCGCTCGGCGGCGGCTACTTCGTCCTCTTCCTCATCAACCCGAACGGCATGGGCTTCGGCGACGTGAAGCTCGCCCTCGGCCTGGGCGCGGTCCTCGGCTGGTACGGGTGGGGGGTGCTGCTCCTCGGCACGTTCGCGGGATTCGTCCTCGCCGCGCTGTACGGGATGTGGCTCGTCGTCGTGCGCAAGGCGGGCCGCAAGACGGCGATCGCGTTCGGCCCGTTCCTGGTCGGCGGCGCGTTCGCGGGCCTGCTCCTCGGGGCCTTCACCGCCTGACGTACGCTGAGACGGCCTGCCCGCAACCCTGACGAAAGGGACCCCCGGTGACCGAGAAGGCCGACCTTCAGTCCGTCCTCGACCGTGCCGCCGCTGGTGGGCGGATCACCCCCGAAGAGGCGCTCGTCCTCTACCGCGACGCTCCGCTGCACGCCCTCGGCGCCACCGCCGACGCCGTGCGCCGCCGCCGCTACGCCGGTACGGAGCACATCGCGACGTACATCATCGAGCGGAACATCAACTACACGAACGTCTGCGTGACGGCGTGCAAGTTCTGCGCCTTCTACGCCGCCCCGAAGGACACGAAGAAGGGCTGGAGCCGCGACCTCGACGACATCCTGCGCCGCTGCGCGGAGACCGTCGAGCTGGGCGGCACCCAGGTCATGTTCCAGGGCGGCCACCACCCGGACTACGGCGTCGAGTACTACGAGAAGCACTTCGCCGCGATCAAGAAGGACTTCCCCCAACTGGTCATCCACTCCCTCGGCGCGTCCGAGGTCGAGCACATGGCCCGCATCTCCAAGGTCTCCGTCGAGGAGGCGATCCAGCGCATCAACGCCGCCGGGCTCGACTCCTTCGCGGGCGCGGGCGCGGAGCTGCTCCCCGAGCGCCCCCGCAAGGCCATCGCGCCCCTCAAGGAGTCGGGCGAACGCTGGCTGGAGATCATGGAGACGGCGCACAACCTGGGCGTCGAGTCGACTTCCACGATGCTGATGGGCACGGGCGAGACGAACGCCGAGCGCATCGAGCACCTGCGCATGATCCGCGACGTGCAGGACCGGACCGGGGGCTTCCGGGCCTTCATCCCGTACACGTACCAGCCCGAGAACAACCACCTCAAGGGCCGCACCCAGGCGACGATCTTCGAGTACATCCGCATGATCGCGATCGCCCGGATCTTCCTCGACAACGTCGCGCACATCCAGGGTTCCTGGCTGACGACCGGCAAGGAGGCGGGCCAGCTCACGCTCCACTACGGGGCGGACGACCTCGGCTCGGTGATGCTGGAGGAGAACGTGGTCTCGTCAGCAGGCGCGAAGCACCGCAACAACCTGCGCGAGATGATCGAGATGATCCGCACGGCGGACCGCGTCCCGGCCCAGCGCGCCACGACGTACGAGCACCTGGTGGTGCACGACGATCCGGCGAACGACCCGGTGGACGACCGCGTGGCCTCGCACATCTCCTCGACGGCGATCGAGGGCGGCACGGCCCACCCGGAGCTGAAGCTCCTGGCCACCAACTGAGCCTGCGTTGCTGACACTTCACGTCGCCGAGCGTTCCCCCGAGACGGCGGTCCTGGTCGAGGGTGCGAGCGTCGCGGCGGTGGGCCCGTACGAGGACCTGGCCACGGCGTATCCGTCCGCGCGGGTCCGCCGCTGGCCCGGCATCCTCACGCCGGGCCTGCTCAACCCGTACGGTCCGGAGCTCCTGGAAGCCACGTACCACCCCGACCCCCGCGAGGCCGCCGAGCTCGGCACGGCCCCCCTGACCGGGGAGCGCGCAAAGGCGATCTTCCGCACCGACCCGTCCCGCCTCGGCGCGAGCGCCCGCCGCGGTGTCCAGCGCCTCCTGGCCCACGGCACGGTGGCGATCGCGGGCGAGCTCCACGCCCGCCCCGTCCTGGACGCGATCCGCAGAGCGGGCCTGGCAGTGGGCCAACGCCCCCCTCAACTCCCGGGCCCCGCGAGCCTTTCACCCAGCCCGTTGATCCTGCTCCCACCCTTGGCAGCGGGCGGCCCGGCACGCTTCGCGGTGTTCGACGTGGCGGACAGGGCGGAGCTGGTGCGACGGGGACCGGGGACGTGCGTGGCGACGGTGGTGGCGGGCCGATTGGTGTACCGCAGCAAGTGAGACGGCGCCCTACAGGGTGCCCTGCAAGGGCCGCTGTCAGTGCGAGGGTGCCCTACAAGGGGCGCGGGGAACTGCGCGAGCAACCACACACAGGCCGCACCCGCCCAGGCGCCGCCCCCGGCACACGCAAGGGCGAGATGCCCGCCGCAGGCGAAGGGCCCGCCGCGGGCGAAGGAGAGCCCGGCACACCCCAAGGGAGCGAGGCCCCCGGGCCTGACACAATGACCAGGTGACCCGAGCAAACCTGGACAAGCAGCCGCACGAAGTCGCCTCCATGTTCGACGACGTGGCGGAACGCTACGACCTCACCAACGACGTGCTCTCGCTCGGCCAGTCCCGCCTCTGGCGCAAGGAGGTCGCGAAGGCGGTCGACGCCCGCCCGGCGCAGAAGATCCTCGACCTCGCCGCCGGCACGGCCACCTCCTCCCAGCCCTTCGCGCAGGCCGGCGCGTACGTCGTGCCCTGCGACTTCTCGATCGGCATGCTCCGGGTCGGCAAGCGCAACCACCCGTGGATGCCGTTCACGGCGGGCGACGGGACCCGGCTGCCGTTCAAGGACGACACGTTCGACGCGGTCACGATCTCCTTCGGCCTGCGCAACATCCAGGACACCGACCAGGCGCTCCGCGAGCTGTACCGGGTCACGAAGCCCGGCGGCCGCGTCGTGATCTGCGAGTTCTCGCACCCGACGTGGACACCGTTCCGCACGGTCTACACCGAGTACCTGATGCGCGCCCTGCCGCCGGTCGCCCGCGCGGTCTCGTCCAACCCGGACGCGTACGTCTACCTCGCCGAGTCGATCCGCGACTGGCCCGACCAGCCCGCGCTCGCCGCGAAGCTGCAGGCCGCGGGCTGGTCGAAGGTGGCCTGGCGCAACCTCACGGGCGGCGTCGTCGCGCTGCACCGCGGCATCAAGTAACCCGAAAGCAGCCCGAGCCCGCACTCGGACTGAACCGGCTCTGTCACGCCCGGAGTTGACGGGAACCGGGGGCCGGGGAAGATGTGTCAGTTGATACACCGCTGAGACACCTCCCCACTTCTCGACCCTCTCGTATCCCCATCCCGCTCGACTCCCCAACGACGGAGTGTCCCCATGGCGTCGTACTGCCCGCACTGTGGTGCCCAAAGACTGGATGAGGCGCGCTTCTGCATGAAGTGCGGGCGCGAACTCCCTGCGACCGCCGCCGAGTTGCCGCCCCCTCCCGAGGGGAAGCCCGCTCCGCAGCCGTCCGGCCCGCCGCTCCCGCCCGCCCACGTCCCCGCACCCGCGGCACCCTCCGCACCCGCGGCACCCTCCGCACCCCCGGCACCTCCGGGCCCCATGGTTCCCGCCACGCCCCCGCCGCCCCCACCACCCCCGCACCCCGCAGGCCCCTCACCCGTCGGCGCCTTCTTCGGGCGGGCCTTCCGCGGGGACTGGGCCGGGTCCGTGCAGGCCGCGCTCTGGCCCGTGCTGCTGCTCCTCGTGGGAGCCGTGGGGATCGCCATCCCCTCGTACGGGCAGGACGACGAGGTCGTGGTCGGGTTCACCGACCGGCTGCGGATGGCGCTCGCGCTGCTCCTCCAAGGAGTGGGCGGCGGCTTCGGGTTCAGCGGTCAGGACCAGAAGTCCATCGGGGACGGCTCGGGCCTCGGCGGCAGCTCGCGCGACATCGCCGTCGAAGGGTCGTACAGCCTCTCCCTCACCCCGCTCACGGTCACGGTCCTGTGGATCCTGGCGCTCTACATCGGCGTACGCGTCGTCAGGAGCCGTAATCGCCGGCGCGCCGCCGAGGCGGGAATGACGACGATCGGGCGAACCGACGGTCTGGAAGCGGCCGTTCGCATCTCGCTTCTCGTGACCCTCGCCACCCTCGTGCTCGCGCTCTTCGCGCAGCCCGAGGTCCAGGGCGTCGAGTTCTCCTCGGTCCCGGCGCTGTCCGCGCTCGGCGCGCTCGTGCTCGGACTCGCCGTCTCCTGCGCGGTGTTGCACCAGGACGACCTGGCGCACTGGCTGGCCGCCCGCCCCGCGGCCCACGCCGTGGTGCGCGCCGGCGGCACGGCCGTCAAGGCGCTCGCCGTCGTGATCGCCCTGTCCGCGGTCGTCGCGTACATCAGCATCGGCCAGCTCGACGACCTCGACCGGCTCACCGACTCCGACGACTCACCCGTCTCCCCGCTCGTGGCCGCCCTCCTCGTGCTGCCCAACCTCGGCGTCATGGCCCTCGGCCTGAGCTGGGGCGCGCCCGCCGAGGCCAAGGCGGACAGCTCGGGCTCCTCGCTCGGCAGCGGTGGCGGTCCGGAGAGCGAGTCGTTCGGCCTCTCCGAGCTGGGCGACTACGCCAACGACTGGGCGGTCGTGGGGGCGTTGGGGCTCGGCCTCGTGTGCGCGCTCACCATCGGTGTGCTCGCCGCGCGCCGCTCCGCCCGCCGGGGCGAGCAGTTCCTCGCCGGCGGCATCTGCTTCCTCCTCTTCCTCTTCCTCGCGGGGATCAGCGGCTTCGGCATGGAGGTGAGCGCCAGCGCCTCGTCTCCCTACGGGGACGGAGGCGGGAGCGGGGACGGCTTCGGCAGTGGCGGCAGCGACTACAGCGGTGGCAGTGACTACACCGGCGGCAGCGCGGGCGGCAAGGGCAGCATCGAGGCGGGCACGAGCGTGCCGGACGCGCTGCTCTTCGGGATGCTGTGGGTGGGCGTGGCGGTGTTCCTCGCGCCGTTCCTGCTGCAGATGGTGGGGAGCCGGTCGGGGACGGGCGTCCCAAGTGCCTTCGCTTCGGCGGGAGTTGTCGGTGCGCCGGACATGTCGGCGCCGGGTGCGGCACCGGCCGTACCGGGAGCCGCACCGGCCGTGCCCGGCGCCGCACCAGGCGTCCCGGGTACCCCAGCCACTCCGGCCAACCCGGCCAACCCGCTCACCCCTGGCAACCCAGCTCCCCTGGCCACCCCCGCCGGCCCCCACGACCTCTCCCAGTACGCGACCTACGTCGGCCAGCAGCCCCCGGTGCCGGACCCGGCCGCCCCGGCCCCGCGCCGCCGCGCCGTCATCTGGGTGGCGACCCTCGCGGGTGCCTTCCTCATCGGCAGTGCCGTCGCGGCGGGCATCCTGCTCTGGCAGAACCACGACGATGACAAGGACGGCGGCGGCAAGGAAGGCAAGAACGGCAAGGCCGGGGTGAGCAGGACCCAGGAGCAGGAGCCCTCGCAGACGCCCTCGGCGCAGGAGACATCGAGTCCCACCCCCTCCGCGGAGACGTCGGAGGACCCGGGCGCCGACTCCGGTGGCCTCGGGGAGGACGGCGGCTCGGCCCGGGTGGAGGACGCGAAGGGCTTCTCGTTCATCGCCCCGGCCGGGTGGACGCTCCAGGCGGGCGACAACCCGACGCAGCGCACGTACGCGGGCAGCACGGGACGCGAGGAGTTCCTCATCGGCGTGATCCCGAACGCGGACTACACCTCGTACGAGAACCTGAAGGACGGCGAGGACCACGCCGAGAAGAACAAGAAGTGGTCGGACTACCAGCGGGTGCGCCTGGAGGAGAACACCTTCCAGGGGCGGCCCGGAGCGGTCTGGGAGTACACGTACACCGACGACCAGGACCGCGCCATCCACGCGATCGACCAGAGCTACATCGCGGACGACGGCACCGAGTACGCGATCCAGCTGTCGTGGCGCGAGGACTTCTGGCCGGCGGGCTACGGCGCCCGGACCCACCAACGGGCCCTGGACTCCTGGAAGCTCACGGACTGAACAGGGCCGGGTCGGCCGGGTCGGCCGGCCTGAGCGGGGGTGCCGGGTCGGCCGGGTCCACGGGGTCGGGCAGCTCCCGGCGCAGCCCGCCGCCGGGAGGCACGGGGCGTCGAGGCTCCCGCACCCCGGCGCCCCCGCCCCCCTCACCCGGGCCGAGCTCGAACCAGACCGTGACCACGGCGCCGCGCGGCACCTCGGCGCCGGGCTGCGGGTACTGGCGCACCACATGGTCGACCAGGACGTCGTGGAAGCCGGGGCGGTCCGGGGCCGCGAGCAGCACGCCGTGCCGAGCGGCCGCCTCCCGCGCGTCGACGGCCATCAGGCCGATCAGGCGCGGAACGCGCACCTCGGGTGTGCTGGCTGCGTCGGACGTCCCTGGCACGGATGTCACCCCCCGGCGGTACCGGAAGGGTAGACCCGCGCCCGGCGGGCCGCCAGGCACCCGGGCGCCACAGCGCCCTGCGGCGGCGGCCCCTTCGCCGGGTGGATCGGTACGGCCTCATAGACTGCCTCTGTTCCGTGCCCGTCGGCACACAGAATTCGAGCCTTGGGGAGAACCCGCCGTGACCGAGCCGCTCTCCGAAAACACCGCGGACGTCATCGTCGTCGGAGCCGGGCCCGCCGGTTCGACCACGGCGTACTACCTGGCGAAGGCCGGGCTCGACGTGCTCCTCCTGGAGAAGACCGCGTTCCCGCGGGAGAAGGTCTGCGGCGACGGGCTCACCCCCCGCGCCACCAAGCAGCTCGTCTCCATGGGCATCGACATCTCCGAAGAGGCGGGCTGGCTGCGGAACAAGGGCCTCCGCATCATCGGCGGCGGCGTCCGGCTCCAGCTGGACTGGCCGGACCTCGCCTCGTACCCGGACTACGGCCTGGTGCGCAAGCGCGACGACTTCGACGAGCAACTGGCCCGCCAGGCGCAGAAGGCGGGCGTGCGCCTGTACGAGCGCTGCAATGTCGGCGCCCCGATCATCGACGACCGCACGGGCCGCATCACCGGCGTGCACGCCAAGCTCGGCGAGGAGAAGACCCCGGCCACCTTCCACGCCCCGCTGGTCGTCGCCGCCGACGGCAACTCCACGCGGCTCTCGCTCGCGATGGGCCTGCACCGCCGCGACGACCGCCCGATGGGCGTCGCCGTCCGTACGTACTTCACGTCCCCGCGCCACGACGACGACTACCTGGAGTCGTGGCTGGAGCTGTGGGACCGCCGCGGCTCCCAGGACCGGCTCCTGCCCGGCTACGGCTGGATCTTCGGCATGGGCGACGGCACGTCCAACGTCGGCCTGGGCATCCTCGACTCCTCCGCCGCGTTCAAGGAGCTCGACTGGCGCGAGGTCCTGAAGGCGTGGTGCGCCTCGATGCCCGAGGACTGGGGCTACACCCCGGACAACATGACGATGCCGATCCGCGGCGCGGCCCTGCCCATGGCCTTCAACCGCCAGCCGCACTACACCAAGGGCCTGCTCCTGGTCGGCGACGCGGGCGGCATGGTGAACCCCTTCAACGGCGAGGGCATCGCGTACGCCATGGAGTCCGGCCAGATCGCGGCCGACGTCATCGTGCAGGCCCACGCCCGCCAGACGCCCGCCCAGCGCGAACTCGCCCTCCAGCGCTACCCGAAGGTCCTCAAGGACACCTACGGCGGCTACTACACGCTGGGCCGCGCCTTCGTGAAGCTCATCGGCAACCCGAAGGTCATGAAGATCGCGACGCAGCGCGGACTGACCCATCCCGTCCTGATGAAGTTCACGCTGAAGATGCTGGCCAACCTGACGGACCCGACGGGCGGGGACGCCATGGACCGGATCATCAACGGCCTGTCCAAGGTGGCCCCCAAGGCGTGAAGGCGGTCCCCGAGGCGTAGCGGCGACCGCCGGGGCGTATTGGCCCGATTTGGCCAATACGCCAGGTCAGAGGCAGGGTGGACGGATGATTTTCATCGCAGTGAAGTTCACCGTCAGCCCCGAGCACGCCGAGTCCTGGCTGGAGCACACCGCCGCGTTCACCGCCGCCACCCGCGCCGAGGAGGGCAACCTCTTCTTCGACTGGTCGCGCAGCGTCGACGACCCGAACCAGTACGTCCTCCTGGAGGGCTTCCGGGACGCCGAGGCGGGCGCGGTGCACGTGCAGTCCGACCACTTCAAGGCGGGCCTGGAGACGATGGCCGGGCTCATCGCCGCCACCCCCGAGATCATCAACGCCGACATCCCGAACGAGGGTTGGGGCGCGATGGGGGAGCTGGCCGTGGAAGCCTGAGCCCGACCGCTCGACCGTGGCGCCCGCTTCGTACAGTGGGCGCCATGTCGGCCGATTCCCCCCTCATCACCAGCTTGCGCACCGCTGTCTCGGCGGCGCCCCAGGACGTACCGCTCCGTCTGCATCTCGCCCAACTGCTCCTGGACGCGGGGCACATCGACGCCGCCGTGGCCGAGGTGGCGGTCGCCCTCCAGCACGCGCCGGGCGATGCCCAGGCCCGGGAGCTGATGGGGCGGGCCATGGGAGTGCCCCCGGCGCCGCAGGCTCCCGCCGCACCGGTGCCGCAGGCTCCCGCCGGGCCGAGGGGGTTCGACTGGAAGGCCGCCGAGGACCAGGTCGGCGACGCCGTCCCGCCCCGGTTCGTGGAGGCGCCGCTCGCCGAGGACGGCAGCGGGGACCCCGGCGACGCGGAGGCGTGGGACGTCGAGGACACGGCGGCGCCCGGCGCCGTCCGGCTCGCCGACGTCGGCGGGATGCAGGACGTCAAGGACCGCCTCGAAGCCGCGTTCCTCGCCCCCCTGCGCAACCCCGAACTGCGCAAGCTGTACGGGAAGAGCCTGCGGGGCGGACTTCTCCTGTACGGGCCTCCCGGCTGCGGCAAGACCTTCATCGCCCGCGCCGTCGCCGGTGAACTCGGCGCCAGTTTCCTGTCGGTGTCGGTCAACGACGTCCTCGACATGTGGATCGGCAACTCCGAGCGCAACATGCACGAGGTCTTCGAGACGGCCCGCCGCCAGGCGCCCTGCGTCGTGTTCCTGGACGAACTGGACGCCCTGGGCGGCAAGCGCAGCCGCACCCAGAGCAGCGGCATGCGCAACACCGTCAACCAGCTGCTCACCGAGCTCGACGGCGTCGACGCCGCCGCCAACGAGGGCGTCTTCGTGCTCGCCGCGACGAACGTCCCCTGGGACGTCGACATCGCCCTGCGCCGCCCAGGCCGCTTCGACCGCACCCTGCTCGTGCTGCCGCCCGACGCCCCGGCCCGCGAGGCCATCCTCCGCTACCACCTGCGTGAACGCCCCATCGAGAACGTCGACTTGGGCAAGCTCGCCAAGGCCACCGACGGCCTCTCCGGCGCAGACCTCGCCCACATCTGCGAGGGGGCGGCCGAGACCGCGCTGCTCGACTCGGCGCGCACCGGCACCGTCCGCATGATCGGCATGAAGGACCTGCTCGGCGCGGTCAAGCAGACCGTGCCGTCCGCCGACCCCTGGTTCGCGTCCGCCCGCAACGTGGCGATGTACGCGAACGAGGGCGGCACGTACGACGACCTCGTTGCCTACCTGAAGAAGAAGCGGAAGCTGTGACCCTGGACCAGGCGGTGGAGCGGGCCGAGGGGCTCGTCGCCCTCGGACGGCACGACGAGGCCGTCGAACTCCTTGAGCGGAGGCTCGCGCAGGAGCCCGACGACGTGGCGGCGTGGGAGCAGCTCGCCCGCTGCCACCTGCGGGCCGACCGCCCGAAGCAGGCCCTGGAGGCGACGGAGCGGGCCCTGGCGCTCGCGCCCGAATACGTCGACGCGCTGCTGGTGCACT
This sequence comes from Streptomyces sp. NPDC059009, assembly GCF_042740175.1. NCBI lineage: Bacteria > Bacillati > Actinomycetota > Actinomycetes > Kitasatosporales > Streptomycetaceae > Streptomyces > Streptomyces sp. NPDC059009. The sequence continues at coordinate 146,555 of NZ_JBHYJB010000003.1, forward strand.
CCCAGGCGCTGCGGCTGAGCGGCGCGGGCCTGGACAAAGCGGAATCCGCGCTGCGCGAGGCGGTCCGGCTCAACCCGCAGTTCTGGGGCGGCTATTCGATGCTCGCCGACCTGGTGTTCCGGGCAGCCGTCGTCCGCCGCGGCCAGGAGCTCGGGCCCGGCGGACGCCTGGAGTTCGACGACATCCACGCCGTGACCGGCGAGGCGAGGGAGCTGGTCCAGGAGGCGATACGCCTGGGGCCCGAGCAGATCGGCGCGTACGAGACCGCGAAGTTCATCGCCGAGCTCTCCGGCGACGAGGACACGGTCGACCGGATGGAGCGCGAGATCCTGCGGCTCGATCCCACGCACAAGGAAGCGCTGGCCGGGCAGACCCGCAAGGCGGCCGAGGCACCCGGCGTCAGGGCGGCCGACGCGGCCGACATGTACGCGGACGCGCTCGCCGTCGACCCGGGCTCGGCCCCCATGCAGGCCCAACTCGACGCCGCCACCTACCGGATGCTGCGCGGCACCCGCTGGCTCGCGCTGTTCTGCCTCCTGCTCATCGCCGCGAGCGCCCTCGACCTGTACCCGACCGACGGCGAGACCCCGCTCGAACTGCCGCTCTCCCTCGGCCAGCGGCTGTGGAACCTGGTGCCGCTCACCGTGATCTGGCTGCTCGGCGCGGCGCTGCGGTTCTACCGGCGGCGCAAGGGCGTCCGCCTGAACGTGCGGTCCTTGCTGCGCCGCGACGGGTGGGCCCGGCTGGCCGCGGGGCAGTCCGCCGCCGTGATGGCCTGCACGCTGGTGCTCGACCTGGTGCCGTGGACCGAACGAGGGATCCCCAGAACGCTGTTCTGGATCGCCCTGGTGTCGACGCTCCTGACGATGTGGGTCGACCGTCCGTCCGTACGGAAGACGTTCAGGGAGGCGTCGAGGCGGCGCTGAGGCGGCGTCGAGGAGGCGCCGAGGCCGTGAGACGCCGCTGAGAGCGCGCGAAGGGCCGGAACCCCTCCGGGGGGTTCCGGCCCTTCGCCGTGTGTCTGTGTGCGGCCCTCAGAGGACGCGGACGGCGCCCGAGGCGGGGTAGCCGGACAGGTCCTGGATGACAACGCCCTTGCCGGGGTTGGCGGCGTCCAGGTACTGGCCGTTACCGATGTAGACACCCACGTGGTACGCGGAGCCCTTGCCGCCCCAGTACAGGATGTCGCCGACCTGCAGGTTCGAGGTGCCGACCTCGGTGCCCATCGTCGACTGGTCCTGGGAGACGCGCGGCAGGCTCACGCCGGCCTGCTTGAACGCGGCCTGGACGAGGCTGGAGCAGTCCCAGGCGTTGGGGCCGGAGGCGCCCATGACGTAGGCGTCGCCGAGCTGCGCCTTGAGGAAGCTGATGACGGAGCCGACGCTGCCGCTCGGGGCGCTCACGGACGAACCGGAGTCGTCCGAGGCGGAGGAGGACTGCGTGGAGAGGTCCGTGCGCTCGGCGGAGCGGGAGGCGCGCTCGGCGGCGGCCTTCTTCTTCGCGGCGGCCTCGGCCTTGGCCTTCGCCTTGGCTTCCTTCTCGGCCTTCGCCTGGTCCGCGGCGGCCTGCTTGGCGGCCTTGGTGGCGGCGGCGTCCTGCTCGGCGCGGGACTCGTAGGCGTCCGCGGTCTGCTGGGTGGCGTCCGCGGACTGGGCGATCTGAGAGGTCAGATCGGTGGTGAGCGTGGGCATCTCGATGGTCTCGGTCACCGGCTCGGCGGCGTTCGCCGTACCAGCGGCGCCGGCCACTGCCAGGGTGCTGAGGACGCCACCGGCAACTCCTGCGCGCAGGGCCATCTTCGACGCGCTGCGGCGGGGCTTCCGGTGGCTGGGTATGTGAGCGGTGTGGGACATGAGAACAACCGCTATCAGGGACCCACGGTTCCCTTCAAGAAACGTGTGGTGCGCCACAGTTAGGGAATCCAGCCCCGAATCCCGGGCGTGTCGCTTCTTATTGACGCCGTAACGGGCAATGCGGACACGGCCGATCACGCCTGTGATCATGGGTTTTCTGTGATACGTCCGAATTGCCCGTGGACTACCACCCGTTGAGGCCAATGGCCAAGCCCGGTTTATTGGGCCCGAAGGGTGCTGTGGCATAGGTCACAGCATGACCCCTCGGGGATCTCCCTGAGATCTCGCTGAGACCTCCCTGAGATGTCCCGTAAATCTGTGGGCCGTTCGGAAGGCCATGGAGGGGGCCGTCGCCCGGTGCTCGTGAACGTGTGCACGCATCGGCGCCCCTGCACCTCCGTTCACACCTGCCCCGCCCGGATGTGAACGCGACCCCACTATCAAGCGCGCGCGTCCAGCGCCAATTTGCTTGAGCGGTCTACCTCTTGATAGTGCGAACCCGCTCTCACCAGGGGCGACGCACTGAGATGTCACCTCTGGTGATCACTCAGGCGCTTCGCGTACGAAGATCACCGCTCATCCGACTTCATGATCCTTCGTCAGGTGGTGGAGATCACAAAGCAGTTGTCGCACCCCGTGTCGCAGATCACAGACCGGCGGGCATAAGATGCGGGGCAGTTGGGCTTGTGACCTGCTTCACATGTAAGCGATCTTCGGCAGGAATCAGGACCAGCGCCGCCAGCAGTCAGTGCCGACTGAGAGGAGCGAGGAGCGGTGAACGCGTATGCGCCCATCCTCGTACTGGGAGCCCTCGGGGCAGGCTTTGCGATCTTCTCCGTGGTCATGGCCACGCTGATCGGTCCGAAGCGCTACAACCGGGCCAAGCTCGAAGCCTATGAGTGCGGCATCGAGCCGACGCCGACACCGGCCGGCGGTGGGCGTTTCCCCATCAAGTACTACCTGACGGCGATGCTCTTCATCGTCTTCGACATCGAGATCGTCTTCCTCTACCCCTGGGCCGTCACCTTCGACGCCCTGGGGATTTTCGGGCTCGTGGAGATGCTGCTCTTCGTGCTCACCGTCTTCGTCGCGTACGCGTACGTGTGGCGGCGCGGCGGCCTGGAATGGGACTGAGGGGCCAGGAGCTATGGGACTCGAAGAAAAGCTGCCGAGCGGATTCCTGCTGACCACCGTCGAACAGGCCGCGGGCTGGGTGCGCAAGTCATCCGTCTTTCCGGCCACGTTCGGCCTCGCGTGCTGCGCCATCGAGATGATGACGACCGGCGCCGGGCGCTATGACCTGGCGCGCTTCGGCATGGAGGTCTTCCGGGGGTCGCCGCGACAGGCGGACCTGATGATCGTGGCCGGGCGGGTGAGCCAGAAGATGGCGCCCGTCCTGCGGCAGGTCTATGACCAGATGCCGAACCCCAAGTGGGTCATTTCCATGGGGGTTTGCGCCTCATCGGGCGGAATGTTCAACAATTACGCAATTGTTCAGGGTGTAGACCACATTGTCCCAGTTGACATCTATTTGCCCGGCTGTCCGCCGCGGCCCGAGATGCTGATGGACGCGATTCTCAAGCTCCACCAGAAGATCCAGACCTCCAAGCTCGGCGTGAACGCCGAGGAGGCGGCCCGCGAGGCGGAGGAGGCGGCCCTCAAGGCGCTCCCCACCATCGAGATGAAGGGGCTGCTGCGGTGAGCGACGCGCACAGCAACGGGACCAATCCCGAAAAGGACCTCAGCGCCGCCAACCTCCCGGGCCAGCGCGGTGACCAGGGCGAGGAGATCCGCGTCCAGCGCGGCATGTTCGGCGCCGACAAGGGCGGCGACACCTCCGGCTACGGCGGCCTGGTCCGCTCGATCCGGCTGCCCGGCGAGTCCACCCGCCCCTACGGCGGCTGGTTCGACGAGGTCGCCGACGAGCTGGAGGGCGCCCTGGAGGAACAGGGCCTCGTCCCCGAGAACGCGATCGAGAAGACCGTCGTCGACCGCGCCGAGCTCACCTTCCACATCGCGCGCGAGCACCTCGTCCGCGTCGCCCGCACCCTGCGCGACGACCCGGCCCTGCGCTTCGAGCTGTGCACCGGCGTGAGCGGCGTGCACTACCCCGGCGACAAGGGCCGCGAGCTGCACGCCGTCTACCACCTGCGTTCGATCACCCACAACCGGCTGATCCGCCTCGAAGTGAGCGCGCCCGACGACGATCCGCACGTCCCCTCGCTGGTCCCCGTCTACCCGACGAACGACTGGCACGAGCGCGAGGCGTACGACTTCTTCGGCCTGGTCTTCGACGGCCACCCGGCGCTGACGCGGATCATGATGCCGGACGACTGGCAGGGCTTCCCGCAGCGCAAGGACTACCCCCTCGGCGGCATCGCCGTCGAGTACAAGGGCGCCCAGATCCCGGCTCCGGACCAGCGGAGGTCGTACAGCTGATGTCTGCCACTCAGGGAACTTCCACTTCCCAGGCTTCCGCCCGCGAGACCACCGAGGGCACCGTATATACGGTCACCGGTGGCGACTGGGACGAGGTCGTCCAGTCCGCGGCCACGTCCGACGACGAGCGCATCATCGTCAACATGGGTCCGCAGCACCCGTCCACGCACGGGGTGCTGCGCCTGATCCTGGAGATCGACGGCGAGACGGTCACCGAGGCCCGCTGCGGCATCGGCTATCTGCACACGGGCATCGAGAAGAACCTCGAGTACCGCACGTGGACGCAGGGGACCACCTTCGTCACGCGCATGGACTACCTGACCCCGTTCTACAACGAGGCGGGGTACTGCCTCGCCGTCGAGAAGCTCCTCGGCATCGAGGACGACGTCCCGGACCGGGCGAACATCATCCGCGTGCTCCTGATGGAGCTGAACCGGATGTCCTCGCACCTCGTCGCCATCGCCACCGGCGGCATGGAGCTCGGCGCCACGACGATCATGATCTACGGCTTCCGTGATCGTGAACTCATTCTCGACATCTACGAGTTGATCACCGGCCTCCGGATGAACCACGCGTACATCCGGCCCGGCGGCCTCGCCCAGGACCTGCCCCCGGGCGCCGTGGACCAGATCCGCGAGTTCGTGAAGAAGATGAAGAAGAACCTCCCGGAGTACGACAAGCTCGCCACCGGGAACCCCATCTTCAAGGCCCGCATGCAGGACGTCGGCTATCTGGACCTCGCCGGCTGCATGGCCCTCGGCGCCACCGGACCCGTCCTGCGCTCGGCCGGGCTCCCGCACGACCTGCGCAAGACCCAGCCGTACTGCGGCTACGAGACGTACGACTTCGACGTCCCGACCGCCGACACCTGCGACTCCTACGGGCGCTTCCTGATCCGCCTGGAGGAGATGCGGCAGTCGCTGCGCATCGTCGAGCAGTGCCTGGACCGGCTCGCCCCCGGGCCCGTCATGGTCGGCGACAAGAAGATCGCCTGGCCCGCCCAACTCGCCCTCGGGCCGGACGGACTCGGCAACTCGCTCGACCACATCAAGAAGATCATGGGCACCTCCATGGAGTCCCTGATCCACCACTTCAAGCTGGTGACCGAGGGCTTCCGGGTCCCGCCGGGACAGGCGTACGCCGCCGTGGAGTCGCCCAAGGGCGAGCTGGGCGTGCACGCCGTGTCCGACGGCGGCACCCGCCCCTTCCGGGTCCACTTCCGCGACCCGTCCTTCACCAACCTCCAGGCCATGGCGGCGATGTGCGAGGGCGGCCAGGTCGCCGACGTCATCGTCGCCGTCGCGTCCATCGACCCCGTGATGGGAGGCGTCGACCGGTGACCGCCACACCTTCCGAGGGCGTGAGCCTGGGGATGCCCCAGCTGCCCGCCCCCGACTACCCGGCCGACGTACGGGCCCGGCTCGAAGCGGACGCGAAGGACGTCGTCGCCCGCTACCCGGACTCGCGCTCCGCGCTGCTTCCGCTGCTGCACCTCGTGCAGTCCGAGGAGGGCCATGTCACGCGCACCGGCATGCAGTTCTGCGCGGACGTGCTCGGCCTGACCACGGCCGAGGTCACGGCGGTCGCGACCTTCTACACGATGTACCGCCGCAAGCCGAGCGGCGACTACCAAGTGGGCGTCTGCACCAACACGTTGTGCGCCGTCATGGGCGGCGACGCCATCTTCGAGGAGCTCAAGCAGTACCTCGGCGTCGGCAACAACGAGACGACCGAGGACGGCAAGGTCACCCTCGAGCACATCGAGTGCAACGCGGCCTGCGACTTCGCCCCCGTGGTGATGGTCAACTGGGAGTTCTTCGACAACCAGACCCCCGAGTCCGCCAAGCGCCTCGTCGACGACCTGCGCGACGGGAAGGTCGTGAAGCCCAGCCGCGGGGCCCCTCTGTGCACGTACAAGGAGACCGCGCGCATCCTCGCCGGGTTCCCGGACGAGCGGGAGGGCGCCGTCGAGGCGAGCGGCGCCGCCGGGCCCGCCTCGCTGATCGGACTGCGCCTGGCCAAGGGCGAGTTGGGACAGCCGCGCGTGGTGCACCCGCGCGCTGAGGAGCCCCAGGACCAGCCCCCGTCTGGCCGGGCCACCGAGGAGGGGGAGTGATGACGTTGGCAGCCGAGATCAACGAGACGAGCCCGGAGAAGCTGCTCTCGCCGGTCCTGTCGGCCTTCTGGGACGAGGAGAAGTCCTGGACGCTCGACGTCTACCGCCGCCACGAGGGATACGAGGGGCTGCGCAAGGCCCTCGCGATGGCGCCGGACGACCTCATCGCGTATGTGAAGGACTCGGGCCTGCGCGGCCGCGGCGGCGCGGGCTTCCCCACCGGCATGAAGTGGCAGTTCATCCCGCAGGGAGACGGCAAGCCGCACTATCTAGTTGTCAACGCCGACGAGTCGGAGCCCGGGACCTGCAAGGACATCCCGCTCCTCTTCGCGAACCCGCATTCCCTCATCGAGGGGATCGTGATCGCCTGTTACGCGATCCGTTCGTCGCATGCCTTCATCTATCTACGGGGTGAAGTCGTCCCCGTGCTGCGGCGGTTGCACGAGGCCGTGCGCGAGGCGTACGAGGCCGGGTACCTCGGCAAGGACGTCCTGGGCAGCGGACTCGACCTGGAACTCACCGTGCACGCGGGCGCGGGCGCGTACATCTGTGGTGAGGAGACCGCGCTGCTCGACTCGCTCGAAGGCCGCCGTGGCCAGCCGCGGCTGCGCCCCCCTTTCCCTGCCGTCGCGGGCCTCTACGCCTGCCCCACTGTGGTGAACAACGTCGAGTCCATCGCATCCGTTCCCGCGATCCTGAATCGCGGGAAGGAGTGGTTCAAGTCGATGGGCACCGAGAAGTCCGCCGGCTTCACGCTGTACTCGCTCAGCGGGCACGTCTCCTCGCCCGGCCAGTACGAGGCCCCGCTCGGCATCACACTGCGCCAGCTCCTCGACATGAGCGGCGGGATGCGTCCGGGCCACCGGCTCAAGTTCTGGACGCCGGGCGGCAGTTCGACCCCGATGTTCACCGACGAGCACCTGGACGTCCCCCTGGATTACGAGGGGGTCGGCGCCGCCGGATCCATGCTCGGCACCAAGGCGCTGCAGTGCTTCGACGAGACGACGTGCGTCGTGCGCGCCGTCACCCGCTGGACCGAGTTCTACGCCCACGAGTCCTGCGGAAAGTGCACGCCCTGCCGCGAAGGCACGTACTGGCTCGTGCAGTTGCTCCGGGACATCGAGGACGGCAAGGGCGTCATGTCCGACCTCGACAAGCTGAACGACATCGCCGACAACATCAACGGCAAGTCCTTCTGCGCCCTCGGTGACGGCGCCGCCTCGCCGATCTTCTCCTCGCTCAAGTACTTCCGCGAGGAGTACGAGCAGCACATCACCGGCGGCGGCTGCCCCTTCGACCCCGCCAAGTCGACCGCCTGGGCCGACCGGCCCGCCGGTAGCACCTCGGAGGTGAACGCATGACAGTGACCACCAATAGCGCTCCCTCCGGGGGCGGTGAGCCGGCCGTGCCGCCGGAGGACCTCGTCTCGCTGACCATCGACGGCATCGACATCAGCGTCCCCAAGGGGACCTTGGTGATCCGCGCCGCCGAACTGCTCGGCATCGAGATCCCCCGGTTCTGCGACCACCCGCTGCTCGACCCGGCGGGCGCCTGCCGCCAGTGCATCGTCGAGGTGGAGGGCCAGCGCAAGCCGATGGCCTCCTGCACGATCACGTGCACCGACGGCATGGTCGTCAAGTCGCAGCTCACCTCGCCGGTCGCGGAGAAGGCCCAGCACGGCGTGATGGAGCTGCTGCTCATCAACCACCCGCTGGACTGCCCGGTCTGCGACAAGGGCGGCGAGTGCCCGCTGCAGAACCAGGCGATGTCGCACGGCCAGGCCGAGTCCCGCTTCGAGGGCAAGAAGCGGACGTACGAGAAGCCGGTGCCGATCTCCACCCAGGTGCTGCTCGACCGCGAGCGGTGCGTGCTGTGCGCGCGCTGCACCCGGTTCTCGAACCAGATCGCGGGCGACCCGATGATCGAGCTCATCGAGCGGGGCGCGCTCCAGCAGGTCGGCACCGGCGAGGGCGACCCCTTCGAGTCGTACTTCTCCGGGAACACCATCCAGATCTGCCCGGTGGGCGCGCTCACCTCGCAGGCGTACCGGTTCCGCTCCCGGCCCTTCGACCTGGTGTCGTCGCCCTCGGTGTGCGAGCACTGCTCCGGCGGCTGCGCCACCCGCACCGACCACCGGCGCGGCAAGGTCATGCGGCGGCTCGCCCAGGACGACCCCGAGGTCAACGAGGAGTGGATCTGCGACAAGGGGCGCTTCGGCTTCCGGTACGCGCAGAAGCCGGACCGGCTGACCACGCCCCTGGTGCGGAACGCCTCAACCGGTGAGCTGGAGCCCGCCAGTTGGCCCGAGGCCCTCGCGGCCGCCGCCACCGGTCTCGCCGCCGCGCGCGGGCGTGCCGGGGTGCTCATCGGCGGCCGGCTGACCGTCGAGGACGCCTACGCCTACAGCAAGTACGCGCGCGTGGCGCTCGACACGAACGACATCGACTTCCGTGCGCGGGTGCACAGCAGCGAAGAGGCCGACTTCCTGGCGGCGCGGGTCGCCGGGCGCGGCCGGGACCTCGACGGGAGCGGCGTCACGTACACCGCCCTGGAGAAGGCGCCCGCCGTGCTGCTGGCCGGGTTCGAGTCCGAGGAGGAGGCGCCCGGGGTCTTCCTGCGGCTGCGCAAGGCGTGGCGCAAGCACGGCCAACGCACCTTCTCCCTGGCGCCGTTCGTGACGCGTGGTCTGGAGAAGGCGGGCGGCACGCTGCTGCCCGCCGCGCCGGGCACCGAGACGGAGTGGCTGACTGCGCTGTCTCAAGAGGGGCTCGCCGCCGGGGTCGGCCTGGAGGCCGAAGGGACGGCGGCCGCCGAGGCGCTGCGCGCCGACGGCGCCGTGATCGTCGTCGGTGAGCGGCTCGCGGGCGTGCCCGGCGGGCTCACCGCCGCCGTACGGGCCGCGTCCGCGACCGGCGCCCACCTGGTGTGGATCCCGCGCCGGGCGGGGGAGCGGGCCGCGGTCGAGGCGGGCGCGCTGCCGTCGGTGCTTCCGGGCGGGCGCCCGGCGACCGACCCGCGCGCGCGTGACGAGGTCGCGGGCGCGTGGAACGTCGCCGAACTCCCGCACCGCTACGGCCGCGACACCGGCCAGATCGTGGAGGCCGCCGCCACCGGCGAGCTGCGGGCGCTGCTCGTGGCGGGCGTCGAGGTCGCGGACCTGCCCGACCCCACGCGCGCGCGTGAGGCGCTCGACGAGGTGGCCTTCGTGGTCTCCCTGGAGCTGCGGCCGAGCGAGGTGACGGAGCGGGCGGACGTGGTCCTTCCGGTCGCGGCCGTCGCCGAGAAGCCGGGCACGTTCCTCAACTGGGAGGGGCGGGCCCGGATGTTCGAGGCGGCGCTGAAGCCCGACCAGATGACCCGCACGCTCGCGCCGACCGACGCGCGCGTGCTGCAGATGCTGGCCGACGCGGGCGACGTCCACCTGGGCCTGCCCGACATCGTCACCATCCGCCGCGAGCTGGACCGCCTGGGTGGCTGGGACGGGCCGCACGCGACAGAACCGCTGGAGACGGCGGCTCAGCCGCCGCGCCCGGCAGCGGGCGAGGCCGTGCTCGCGGGCCACCGGCTGCTGCTCGACCAGGGCCGCCTCCAGGAGGGCGACGAGGCGCTCGCGGGCACCCGGCACGCGGCTGTTGTCCGTCTGTCGGCGGCCACCGCGGCCGAAGTGGGCGTCAAGGACGGCGACGTCCTCGCGGTCACCGGCACCGCGGGGCGCACCGAACTCCCGCTCCAGGTGACGGAGATGCCGGACCGCGTGGTGTGGCTGCCGCTCAACTCCATCGGAGGGGGCGTCGCCGCCGACACGGGCGCCGTACCGGGCGCGCTGGTCAAGATCGGCCCGGCCGTACGCGTCGAGCCCGCTCAGGAGCAGGAGGTGCAGTCATGATGCCGCTCGCAGCCGACACGCTGCCGCTGGCCGCCGAGGACCTCTCCATGTTCGGGCGCGACCCCTGGTGGCTGGTCGCCATCAAGGCGGTCTTCTGCTTCGCCTTCCTGATGGTGACGGTGCTCTTCTCCATCGTCTGGGAGCGCAAGGTCGTCGCCTGGATGCAGCTGCGCATCGGCCCCAACCGGCACGGCCCCTGGGGCATGCTCCAGTCCCTCGCGGACGGCATCAAGCTGATGCTCAAGGAGGACCTGATCGTCAAGCGCGCGGACAAGGTGGTCTACGTCCTCGCGCCGATCGTCGCCGCCATCCCCGCCTTCATGGCGATCGCGGTGATCCCCTTCGGCCCGGCCGGCAACGAGATCTCGATCTTCGGCCACCGCACCACGATGCAGCTCACCGACCTCCCGATCGCGATGCTCTACATCCTCGCGGTCGCCTCGGTCGGCATCTACGGCATCGTGCTCGCGGGCTGGAGCTCCGGCTCCACGTATCCGCTGCTCGGCGGCCTGCGCTCGTGCGCGCAGATGATCTCGTACGAGATCGCCATGGGCGCCGCGTTCGCCTCGGTGTTCCTCTACTCCGGGTCGATGTCGACCTCGGCGATCGTGGAGGCGCAGGCGGACCGCTGGTACGTGCTGCTGCTCCCGGTCTCGTTCCTGATCTACATCGTGACGATGGTCGGCGAGACCAACCGCGCTCCGTTCGACATGCCGGAGTCCGAGGGCGACCTGGTGGGCGGCTTCAACACCGAGTACTCGTCCATCAAGTTCGCGATGTTCATGCTCGCCGAGTACGTCAACATGGTCACCGTCTCGGCGGTCTCGGTCACGCTCTTCCTGGGCGGCTGGCGGGCCCCGTGGCCCATCTCCACCTTCTGGGAGGGCGCGAACCACGGCTGGTGGCCGATGGCCTGGTTCGTGCTCAAGGTCCAGCTGCTGCTGTTCTTCTTCATCTGGCTGCGCGGCACGCTGCCCCGCGTCCGCTACGACCAGCTGATGAAGCTCGGCTGGAAGGTCCTCATCCCGATCTCCGTGGTCTGGCTGATGCTCGTCGCCACCGTGCGGGCGATGCGGAACGAGGACTACGACTTCACCTCGATCGCGCTCTATGTGGGCGGCGCCGTCATCGCGCTCCTGCTGCTCTCCGTGGTCGTCGACATCTTCCGGGACAAGCGCGGCAAGGAGGAGGCGGCAGCGCGGGCCGAGCAGGAGTCGGACGCCGCCTTCGACCCGATGGCCGGGGGCTTCCCGGTGCCGCCGCTGCCCGGACAGACCCTGCCGCCCGTGCCGCGTCGACCGTCGCGTCAGGAGCGGGAGTTGATTGTCAGTGGTGGCCCGGATACTCAAAGTGACGGAAAGGAGGCGTCCGATGGCTGAGCAGTCCAAGCACCCCGCCCGGAAGGATCCGGCAGGGCTGCCGGAGCAGGCGCGCCAGTCGGCCGGGGCGAACCAGTCGGACCAGGGGTTCCAGAATCCCGTCGCGGGCTTCGGCGTGACCTTCAAGGCCATGTTCAAGAAGCGGCTGACCGAGCAGTATCCGGAGCAGCAGAAGACCACCGCTCCCCGTTTCCACGGCCGGCACCAGCTCAACCGCCATCCGGACGGCCTGGAGAAGTGCGTGGGCTGCGAGCTCTGCGCCTGGGCCTGTCCCGCGGACGCCATCTATGTGGAGGGCGCGGACAACACGGAGGAGGAGCGCTACTCCCCGGGCGAGCGGTACGGCCGCGTCTACCAGATCAACTACGCCCGCTGCATCCTGTGCGGCCTGTGCATCGAGGCGTGCCCCACGCGCGCGCTGACGATGACCAATGAGTTCGAGCTGGCCGACAGCAGCCGCGAGAACCTGATCTACACCAAGGAGCAGCTGCTCGCCGGGCTCGACGAGGGCATGGTCGACTCGCCGCACGCCATCTACCCGGGGATGGACGAGCAGGACTACTACCGAGGGCTGGTCACCGAGGCCGCCGCCGGGACGGTGCCCCAAGTCGCCGTCTCCAAGGGCGAGAAGCCCGATGAGGCGCCGCAGGCCGAGGAGGTGGAGGCGTGATGCAGCAACTCGCCGCCTACTCCACGTCCACCGGCGAGGCATTCCAGTTCTGGGTGCTCGGCACGGTCGCCGTGATCGGCGCGCTCTGCACGATCCTCATGAAGAAGGCCGTGCACAGCGCGCTGTGCCTGGCCGGGACCATGATCATCCTGGCGGTCTTCTACCTCGCCAACGGCGCGTACTTCCTGGGCATCGTCCAGATCGTCGTCTACACCGGCGCGATCATGATGCTCTTCCTGTTCGTCGTCATGCTGGTCGGTGTCACCGCCGCCGACTCCCTGAAGGAGACCATCAAGGGGCAGCGCTGGCTCGCCGCCCTGGGCGCCCTCGGCTTCGGCATCCTGCTCTTCGCCGGGATCGGGAACGCCTCGCTGAAGGAGTTCAACGGCCTCGGCAAGGCGAACGCGAACGGGAACGTGGAAGGGCTCGCCTCCCTCATCTTCACGAAGTACGTCTTCGCCTTCGAGATCACCGGCGCCCTGCTGATCACGGCGACGGTCGGCGCGATGGTGCTCACCCACCGGGAGCGCACCGAGCGCGCCAAGACCCAGCGCGAGCTGGCCGAGCAGCGCGTGCGCGAGGGCAAGCACCTGCCGCCGCTGCCCGCCCCCGGCGTCTACGCCCGGCACAACGCGGTGGACATCGCGGGCCTGCTCCCGGACGGCACCCCGTCCGAGCTCACGGTCTACAAGACGCTGCGCGACCGCGGCCAGATCCGGGACGTGTCGGACGAGGCGATGGCCGACCTGCGCGCCCTGGAACAGCGCTCGGCCGAGCGCCTCGAGCGGACCTCGACCGAGGAGGCGTCGAAGTGAACCCGGTCAACTACCTCTATCTGTCCGCCCTGTTGTTCACGATCGGCGCCGCCGGCGTCCTGATCAGGCGGAACGCGATCGTGGTCTTCATGTGCATCGAGCTCATGCTGAACGCCTGCAACTTGGCGTTCGTCACGTTCTCCCGGCTGCACGGCAACCTCGACGGCCAGATCATCGCCTTCTTCACGATGGTCGTCGCCGCCGCGGAGGTCGTGGTCGGGCTCGCGATCATCGTGTCGCTGTTCCGCTCCCGCCACTCGGCCTCGGTCGACGACGCCAGCCTGATGAAGCTGTAAGGGGTCGCTGAATCGTGGAGAACTTGATCGCGCTGCTCATCGCGGCGCCTCTGCTCGGAGCGGCCGTACTGCTGTGCGGCGGGCGGCGGTTGGACCGCGTGGGCCACTGGCTCGGCACGCTGCTCGCGGCCGTCTCCTTCGTCATCGGTGTGGCGCTCTTCACCGACATGCTCGGCAAGGGCGCCGAGGAGCGCCACCTGTCGCAGCATCTGTTCAGCTGGATCCCCGTGGAGGGCTTCCAGGCGGATGTCGCCTTCCAGCTCGACCAGTTGTCGATGACGTTCGTCCTCCTGATCTCCGGTGTGGGCACGCTGATCCACATCTACTCGATCGGGTACATGGAGCACGACGAGCGGCGCCGCCGCTTCTTCGGCTATCTGAACCTGTTCCTCGCGGCGATGCTCCTCCTGGTCCTCGCCGACAACTATCTGCTGCTGTACGTCGGTTGGGAGGGCGTGGGCCTCGCCTCGTACCTCCTGATCGGCTTCTGGCAGCACAAGCCCAGCGCGGCCACCGCCGCGAAGAAGGCGTTCCTGGTCAACCGGGTCGGCGACATGGGCCTGTCGATCGCGATCATGCTGATGTTCACCACCTTCGGGACCTTCGCCTTCGGGCCGGTCCTTGAGGCCACGGGGGACACGAGCGAGGGCAAGCTCACGGCCATCGGCCTGATGCTGCTGCTCGCCGCCTGCGGCAAGTCGGCCCAGGTGCCGCTGCAGTCCTGGCTCGGGGACGCGATGGAGGGCCCGACCCCGGTCTCGGCCCTCATCCACGCGGCGACGATGGTGACGGCGGGCGTCTACCTGATCGTCCGCTCCGGCGCGATCTTCAACGGGGCGCCGGACGCCCAGCTGGTGGTCACCGTGGTCGGCGCGGTCACGCTCCTCTTCGGTGCGATCGTCGGTTGCGCGAAGGACGACATCAAGAAGGCCCTCGCCGGCTCGACGATGTCCCAGATCGGCTACATGATCCTGGCCGCGGGCCTCGGCCCCATCGGCTATGTCTTCGCGATCATGCACCTGGTCACGCACGGCTTCTTCAAGGCCGGGCTCTTCCTCGGCGCCGGTTCGGTCATGCACGGCATGAACGACGAGGTGGACATGAGGAAGTACGGCGCCCTGCGGAAGTACATGCCGGTGACCTTCGTGACCTTCGGGCTCGGCTATCTCGCCATCATCGGCTTCCCTGGCCTGTCCGGCTTCTTCTCCAAGGACAAGATCATCGAGGCGGCCTTCGCCAAGGGCGGCACGGAGGGCTGGATCCTCGGCTCCGTCGCGCTGCTCGGCGCGGCCATCACCGCGTACTACATGACGCGCGTGATGATCATGACCTTCTTCGGTGAGAAGCGCTGGGAGGCGGACGCGGAGGGCAATGAGCCGCACCCGCACGAGTCCCCGAAGTCCATGACGATCCCGATGATCCTGCTCGCCTTCGGATCGGTCTTCGCGGGCGGCCTGTTCAGCATCGGCGACCGCTTCATGCACTGGCTGGAGCCGGTCACCGGCCATGACCACGGCGACTCCCCGCTCAGCGCCGTCACCGTCACGGGCGCCACCATGGTGGTCCTCGTCATCGGTGTCGCGCTGGCCTGGGCCCAGTACGGGCGCCGCCCGGTCCCGTCCGTCGCCCCGCGCGGCTCGCTGCTCACCCGGGCCGCCCGCCGCGACCTCCTCCAGGACGACTTCAACCACGTCGTCCTGGTGCGCGGCGGCGAGCACCTCACGCGCTCCCTGGTCTACGTCGACCACACCCTGGTCGACGGAGTCGTCAACGGCACGGCGGCCTCGGTCGGCGGGCTCTCCGGACGGCTGCGCAAACTCCAGAACGGCTACGCCCGCTCGTATGCGGTCTCGATGTTCGGCGGCGCCGTGGTGCTCATCGCCGCGACCCTGCTGATGAGGGCGGTCTGATACCGATGTCCTTTCCTCTCCTGACAGCGACGGCGGCCCTGCCCGCGGTCGGCGCGATCGCCACGGCAGCCGTACCGGCCGCCCGGCGGACCGCCGCCAAGTGGCTCGCGCTCCTCGTCTCGCTCGCGACGCTCGCGCTCGCCGTGGCCGTCCTGGTCCGCTTCGACCCGGACGGCGACCGCTACCAGCTCACCGAATCGCACGCCTGGATCGCGGACTTCGGGGTGCGCTACGAGCTCGGGGTCGACGGCATCGGCGTCGCGCTCGTCGCGCTCACCGCCCTGTTGATCCCCTTCATCATCCTGGCGGGCTGGCACGACGCCGATCCTCTGGAGACCAAGTCGTCGCGCTGGCGCCCGACTCAGGGCTTCTTCGCCCTGATCCTCGGCGTGGAAGCGATGGTGATCATCTCCTTCGAGGCCACCGACGTCTTCCTCTTCTACATCTTCTTCGAAGCCATGCTCATCCCGATGTACTTCCTCATCGGCGGCTTCGGAGACCGCGCTCACGCGGGCAGCGACGAGAACGCCTCGGCGCAACGCTCGTACGCGGCCGTGAAGTTCCTCCTCTACAACCTCGTCGGCGGCCTCATCATGCTGGCCGCGGTGATCGGCCTCTATGTGGTCGCCGGGAACTTCTCCCTCCAGGAGATCGCCGAGGCCCGCGCCAACGGCTCGCTCGACATGGCGACCAACACGGAGCGGCTGCTCTTCCTCGGCTTCTTCTTCGCCTTCGCGGTGAAGGCCCCGCTGTGGCCGCTGCACACCTGGCTGCCGAACGCGATGGGCGAGGCCACGGCCCCGGTCGCCGTGCTCATCACGGCGGTGGTGGACAAGGTCGGCACCTTCGCGATGCTGCGCTTCTGCCTCCAGCTCTTCCCGGAGGCGTCGAAGTGGGCGACGCCGGTGATCCTCGTCCTCGCCCTGATCTCGATCGTCTACGGGGCGCTGCTCGCCGTCGGCCAGCGCGACATCAAGCGCCTGGTGGCGTACGCGTCGATCTCGCACTTCGGGTTCATCATCCTCGGCATCTTCGCGATGACGAGCCAGGGCCAGTCGGGCGCGACGCTCTACATGGTCAACCACGGCATCTCGACGGCCGCGCTGATGCTGGTCGCAGGGTTCCTGATCTCGCGGCGCGGCTCGCGCCTCATCGCGGACTACGGAGGGGTGCAGAAGGTCGCCCCGGTGCTCGCGGGCACCTTCCTGATCGGCGGTCTCGCCACGCTCTCACTCCCCGGGCTCGCGCCCTTCGTGAGTGAATTCCTGGTCCTGGTGGGCGCGTTCGCGCGCTACCCGGTGGTCGGGATCATCGCGACCTTCGGCATCGTGCTCGCCGCGCTCTACACCCTCGTCCTCTACCAGCGGACGATGACGGGCCCGGTGAAGCCCGAGGTCTCGGCCATGCCCGACCTCAAGGTCCGTGAACTCGTGGTCGTCGCACCGCTGATCGCGCTCCTGATCGGCCTCGGCGTCTACCCGAAGCCGCTCACCGAGCTGGTCGACCCGGCGGTGCAGCACACCATGTCCGACGTACACAAGAAGGACCCCAAGCCCGAGGTGGAGGCGGCCAAGTGAGCGCATCAGCCGTCCACAGCCTGTGGACAACGGCGGCGGCCGATCAGATCGACAAGATCGACGCCCCCGACATCGAGTATGGCCAGCTCTCCCCGACCTTGATCGTCATTGGCGCGGCGGTCATCGGAGTGCTCATCGAAGCCTTCGTGCCGCGCAAGTCCCGCTACTACACCCAGGTGTTCGTCTCGGTGGTCGCCCTCGCGGCGGCCTTCGCGGCGGTCGTCGGGCTCGCCGCCCGCGGCTTCGGCACCACGAAGGCGCACATCGCGGCGATGGGTGCGATCGCGGTGGACGGCCCCGCGCTGTTCCTCCAGGGGACGATCCTGCTCACCGGACTCGTCGCGATCTTCACGTTCGCGGAGCGGCGCCTGGACCCGGAGGCGCACGGCAACCGCGTCGACTCGTTCGTCGCGCAGGCCGGTGCCGTGCCGGGCAGCGAGAGCGAACAGGCCGCCACGAAGGCCGGGTTCACCACCACCGAGGTGTTCCCGCTCGCGCTCTTCGCGATCGGCGGCATGCTCGTCTTCCCGGCGGCCAACGACCTGCTGACCCTCTTCATCGCCCTGGAAGTCTTCTCGCTCCCGCTCTATCTCCTGTGCGCCCTGGCCCGCCGCAAGCGGCTCATGTCGCAGGAGGCCGCGGTGAAGTACTTCCTGCTCGGCGCCTTCGCCTCCGCGTTCACACTCTTCGGCATCGCGCTCCTCTACGGATACGCGGGCTCCGTCTCGTACGCGAAGATCGCGAGCGTCGTGGACGGCAGCGTGAAGACCGTCGACCCGGCCCTGGCCGGCACGATGGGCAACGACGCGCTGCTCCTGGTGGGCGCGGCCCTCGTCGTGATGGGCCTGCTGTTCAAGGTCGGCGCGGTGCCCTTCCACATGTGGACGCCCGACGTCTACCAGGGAGCGCCGACCCCGGTCACCGGCTTCATGGCGGCGGCCACGAAGGTCGCGGCCTTCGGCGCCCTGCTCCGGCTCCTCTACGTGGTCCTGCCGGGGATGCGCTGGGACTGGCGGCCGGTCATGTGGGGCGTTGCGGTCATCACGATGCTCGGCGGTGCGATCGTCGCGATCACCCAGACCGACATCAAGCGGCTCCTCGCCTACTCCTCGATCGCCCACGCGGGCTTCATCCTGGCCGGTGTCATCGCCACCAGTGAGGACGGCGTCTCGTCGGTCCTCTTCTACCTGGGCGCCTACTCCTTCGTGACGATCGGCGCGTTCGCGGTGGTCACGCTGGTGCGGGACGCGGGCGGCGAGGCGACGCACCTGTCGAAGTGGGCGGGGCTCGGCCGCAGGTCGCCGCTGGTCGCGGCGGTCTTCGCGATCTTCCTCCTTGCCTTCGCGGGCATCCCGCTCACGTCCGGCTTCGCGGGCAAGTTCGCCGTCTTCAAGGCGGCGGCGGAGGGCGGCGCGGGACCGCTGGTCGTGATCGGTGTGCTCTCCTCGGCCGTCGCCGCGTTCTTCTACATCCGCGTGATCGTGCTCATGTTCTTCAGCGAGCCGAAGGCGGACGGCCCGACGGTCGCGGTGCCGTCGCCGCTGACCATGGCGGCGATCGGCATGGGTGTGGCGGTCACGCTGGTGCTCGGTGTGGCCCCGCAGTACTTCCTGGACCTGGCGAACCAGGCAGGGGTCTTCGTCCGCTAGCCGATCACTGTCCGTACGGTTCCGCCCGGCCCTCTGTTCGATAAGGGGGCCGGGCGGTTCTGTGTGGGCGTGCCGTTCTCCGGGTGGGCCTGTGGATAACTCTCGGGGTGTCGGCGCGGGCGCCTATCGTGGACGCAGTGGTCGAGGCGCGACAGGCGGGGGCACGGCGATGAGCGGGATCAGTGGGGTCGACGGGATGACTGAGGTGGTGGAGAGCGACGCGCTGCGGACGCTCCACCGGGTGTTCGGGTACGACGCCTTCCGGGGCGAGCAAGAGGCGATCATCGGGCATGTGGTGGACGGCGGGGACGCCGTCGTCCTGATGCCCACCGGCGGCGGCAAGTCGCTCTGCTACCAGATCCCGGCCCTGGTCAGACCCGGCACCGGCGTCGTGATCTCCCCGCTCATCGCGCTCATGCAGGACCAGGTGGACGCGCTGCGGGCGCTCGGCGTGCGGGCCGGCTTCATCAACTCGACGCTGGACTTCGACGAGCGCCGCACGGTGGAGGCCGAGTTCCTCGCGGGCGAGCTCGACCTCCTCTATGTCGCCCCCGAGCGGCTGCGCCTGGACGCCACGCTCGACCTGCTCTCCCGCGGCAAGATCTCCGTCTTCGCGATCGACGAGGCGCACTGCGTGGCGCAGTGGGGCCACGACTTCCGCCCGGACTACCTCTCCCTCTCCCTGCTGGGCGAGCGCTGGCCGGACGTCCCGCGCATCGCCCTGACGGCGACGGCGACGGACGCCACCCACCGCGAGATCACCCAGCGCCTGGGCATGCCCGACGCGAAGCACTTCGTGGCGAGCTTCGACCGCCCCAACATCCAGTACCGCATCGTCGGGAAGGCCGACCCGAAGAAGCAGCTCCTCTCCTTCCTCAAGGAGGAGCACGAGGGCGACGCGGGCATCGTCTACTGCCTCTCGCGCAACTCGGTGGAGAAGACCGCCGAGTTCCTCTCGCGCAACGGCATCGAGGCGGTCCCGTACCACGCGGGCCTGGACGGCTCGACGCGCGCCACCCACCAGTCCCGCTTCCTGCGCGAGGAGGGCCTGGTCGTGGTCGCGACCATCGCCTTCGGCATGGGCATCGACAAGCCGGACGTCCGCTTCGTCGCCCACCTCGACCTGCCCAAGTCGGTGGAGGGGTACTACCAGGAGACGGGCCGCGCGGGCCGCGACGGCCGGCCCTCCACGGCCTGGATGGCCTACGGACTCCAAGACGTCGTCCAGCAGCGCAAGTTGATCCAGTCCGGCGAGGGCGACGAGGCGTTCCAGCGCCGCGCCGCCGCCCACCTGGACGCGATGCTGGCCCTGTGCGAGACGGCCCAGTGCCGCCGCGCCCAGCTCCTCACCTACTTCGGCCAGGAGCCCGTCGCGGCCGCCTGCGGCAACTGCGACACCTGCCTCACCCCGCCCGAGACCTGGGACGGCACGGTCGCGGCACAGAAGGTCCTGTCCACGGTGGTGCGCCTGCAGCGCGAGCGCGGCCAGAAGTTCGGCACGGGCCAGATCATCGACATCCTGCTCGGCCGCAAGACCGCGAAGGTCATCCAGTTCGACCACGACCAGCTGAGCGTCTTCGGCATCGGCGAGGAGCTCGGCGAGGGCGAATGGCGGGGCGTGGTGCGGCAGTTGCTGGCCCAGGGCCTCATCGCGATCGAGGGGGAGTACGGGACGCTGGTGCTGACCGGGACCAGCGGCTCCGTCCTCGGCCGGGAGCGGGAGGTGCGGTTGCGCAAGGAGCCGAAGCGGCCCGCCCGTGGCGGGCGGGGCTCGGGCGGCTCCGGCGGCTCGGGTGGCTCCGGCGGCGGCAAGTCCAAGGCCGCCGCGGTGGACCTGCCCGAGGAGCTGGTCCCGCTCTTCGAGGAGCTGCGGGCCTGGCGGGGCGCCCAGGCCCGGGAGAAGGGCGTCCCCGCGTATGTGATCTTCCACGACGCGACGCTCAGGGAGATCGCCACGCTCCGCCCCGCGACGGTGGCGGAGCTCGGCGGGATCAGCGGGGTCGGCGAGAAGAAGCTGGCGACGTACGGGGAGGGCGTGATCGAGGTCCTGTCCGGCTTCGGCGGCACTCCCGCGCCGTCCCCCGCACCGCAGCAGCAGGGTGCCCCCGCCGCCCCCGCCCCCGCCCCCGCGAGCGAGCCGCACGACCTGGGCTGGGACGACGCCGAACCGGACCCGGAGCTCGACTGGTAGGCCACGGCCGGTGGGCGAGGGGGGCGAGGGGTGAGGCAAGGAGCACCCCTCGCCCGCGAGGGCTACCGCGCAGGCAGGATCCGCCCCGTCACCTCGCCCAGACCCACCCGCGTCCCGTCCGGCCCCGGGGCCCACGCCGACAGCGTGACCTCGTCGCCGTCCTCCAGGAACGTCCGCTTGCCGTCGGGGAGTTCGAGCGGGTCGCGGCCGTTCCACGTCAGCTCGATCAGGGAGCCGTACTGGGCCGGCTCGGGGCCGCTCACGGTGCCCGAGCCGTAGAGGTCGCCGGTGCGCAGGGACGCGCCGTTGGCCGTCATGTGGGCGAGCTGCTGGGCGGCCGTCCAGTACACCGTCGAGAAGGGGGGCTCGGAGATCACCTGGCCGTTGAGGGTCACGGTCATGCGCAGGTCGTAGCCGCCGGGCTCGTCGGCCACCGACTCCGCCGAGTCGTCGAGGTAGGGGAGGAGCTCATGGGTGCGCTCGGGCGGGGTCACACGCGCCGCGTCCAGGGCCTCCAGCGGGGTGACCCAGGCGGACACCGAGGTCGTGAAGGACTTGCCGAGGAAGGGGCCGAGCGGCACGTACTCCCACGCCTGGATGTCGCGCGCCGACCAGTCGTTGAGGAGGCAGAGCCCGAAGACGTGGTCGCGGAAGTCCGCGAGCGGCACGGGTGTGGCGAGCGTCGACGGCGTGCCCACCACGAAGCCGACCTCCGCCTCGATGTCGAGCCGGACCGAGGGGCCGAAGACGGGGGCGGTCTCGGCGGGCGTCTTGCGCTGCCCGGTCGGACGTACCACCTCCGTCCCGGAGACGACAACGGTGCCGGACCGGCCGTGGTAACCGATCGGCAGATGCTTCCAGTTGGGGGTGAGCGGGGCCGGCGCGTCGGGGCGGAACATCTGGCCCAGGTTCGACGCGTGGTGCTCCGAGGCGTAGAAGTCGACGTAGTCCGCGACCTCGAAGGGAAGGTGCAGCTCCACGTCCGACAGCGGGTGGAACAGCGGCTCCACCACGGCGCGGTGGGCGGGCACGGTGACCCACGCGGTGAGCGCCCGGCGCACATCGCTCCACGCCGTGCGCCCCGCCGCGAGCAGCGGGTTCAGGGTGGGCTGCGCGAGCAGGGAGACATACGGGGAGCCGAGCGCGGCCGCGGCGGCGCCCGCATCCAGGACGTGCGAGCCCAGGCGTACACCCACCCGCCGGTCGCCCTGCGCGGCGCCCCGCAGCGAGAACACACCGTAGGGAAGGTTGTGCGGACCGAAGGGGTCGCCTTCGGGGACATCGAGCGGGGTCTGCTCGGACATGCGTACCTGCCTCACTTCCATCGGGGTGTGCCACACGTTACGTGGGAACCCGTATCAGGGGCAGTGCCTAAAGAGTTCGCAATGTCCGAATAGGTCTTGCTGGAGTGCTCAGTTCCGGCTTAGCGTCCTTTGGGGGACGCGGACACGGATGCGTGGGTCCGGGTCGGAAGGGGGACACGTGGGGGGACCCGTGGCCAACAACCGCAGCAGCCTTCCGTTCGAGCCGGACCGCAGCGTGCCCGGACTGATCGTGAAGTTCGGCGACTACCCGCTGCACCACGGCGGCGTGGGCGCCATCCGCAGCCTCGGCCGCCTCGGCGTGCCCATGTATGCGATCACGGAAGACCGCTACACCCCCGCGGCCGCCTCCCGCCACCTCACCCGCGCCTTCCCGTGGCGGACCACGGGCACGGAGGACCCGGAGCGGCTGGTCGACGGCCTGCTGCGGGTCGGGCGCCGCATCGGGCGGCCGACGGTGCTGATCCCCACGGACGAGGAGGCGGCCGTCCTCATCGCCGAGCACCAGAAGGAGCTCGGCGACAAGGAGAGCGGCTTCGGCGGCTTCCTCTTCCCGCGCGTGGAGCCCGAGTTACCCCGCCGCCTCGCCAGCAAGCAGGGGCTGCACGAGCTGTGCGTGGAGCACGGCATCGCCTCTCCGCCGGCGGCGTTCCCGCAGTCGTACGCCGACATCGAGGAGTTCGCCGGGGCGGCCCGTTTCCCGGTGGTCGCCAAGAACCGCGAGGCGTTCACCCGCCGCAAACAGCCCGCGGTGAACGGCACCACCCGCATCGAGACCCCCGCGGGCCTGCTCACCCTCGCCCGGGACTGGGGCGAGCGCCCCGGAGTGATCCTCCAGGAGTATCTGCCGCGGGAGCAGGCGGAGGACTGGATCGTGCACGCGTACTTCGACGCGGACTCCACGCCCCTCGCGCTCTTCACCGGCGTGAAGGTCCGCTCCTGGCCGCCCCACGCGGGCATGACGGCGAACGCATACGTGGTGGACAACCCCGAACTCGCCGACCTCACCACGCGGTTCATCAAGCAGATCGGCTTCACCGGCATCATCGACCTGGACCTCCGCTTCGACCGGCGTGACGGCCGGTACAAGCTCCTCGACTTCAACCCCCGCATGGGCGCCCAGTTCCGTCTCTTCGAGAGCGAGTCGGGCATCGACGTGGTCCGCGCCATGCATCTGCAACTGACCGGCCGCGCCGTCCCGGAGGGCGAACAGCGCGCCGGCCACCGCTACGTGGTGGAGAACATCGACCTGCCCGCCCTCCTCGCGTACCGCCGCAGCGGCTACACCACGCCGCACGCGCCGGCCCGCCCGTCCTCCACGGAGCTGGCGTGGCTCGCGGCGGACGACATGTTGCCGTTCTTCACGATGCTCGCGCGTTTCGTGCGGCCGGGGGCGAAGCATCTGTACCAGTTGTGGCGCACCAACAGACGGGGTAGCGCCGGAAGTTGACGCGGTGCGCGAAGTGAGTCCGCAGTGCACGAAGTGAGTGTCGTCCTTGGGGAGGGACTTCGTGATCCAACCAGTTGCAGTCATCGGGGCCGGTCCTTACGGCCTGTCCGCCGCGGCCCATCTGCGGGCCCGCGGCATCCCGGTGCGCGCCTTCGGCGAGCCCATGGTGAGCTGGCGCACCCACATGCCCAAGGGCATGCTGCTGAAGTCCACACCGGTGGCCTCGAGCATCGACGCGCCGCAGCGCGGCCACACCCTCGCCGACTACTGCGACGACGCGGGCGTCCCGCGCCTCGTGACCGACGAGGACATCATCCCGATCGAGACGTTCGTGGCGTACGGGGACTGGTTCCAGAGCCGGCTCGTGCCCGAGCTTGAGCGGGTGCGCGTGGTCTCCGTGGACCGGCGCGGCACGGAGGGCTTCGAGCTGAAGCTGGACTCCGGGGAGCAGTTCACGGCGCGCGCGGTCGTCGTCGCGACCGGCCTGTCCGGACTCAGCCACCTGCCCCCGGAGCTCGCCGCGGCCGCCCCGGACGGACCCACCCCCACAGGGCCCGTCTCACACAGCTCGCAACACGGCGACCTGTCCCGCTACGAGGACAAGGAGCTCCTCGTGGTCGGCGCCGGCCAGTCCTCCCTGGAGACGGCCGTGCTGGCGGCGGAGGCGGGGGCACGCGTGCGCGTGGTGGCCCGCGGCAAGGGCGCCGTCGGCTTCGGGGCGCCCCCGTGGAAGCAGCCGAAGCTGCGCCCCGAGTCGCCGTTCGGCCGCGCCTGGTCCCTCTACGCCCTCAGCTACTACCCCCACCCGTACCGCTATCTGCCCCCGCAGGCCCGGCACTTCCTGGTCCGCCGCATCCTGGGCCCGCTCGGCGCCTGGTGGCTGCGCGACCGCTACGAGGGCCGGGTCACGACCCGAGAGATCGCGGCCATCACCAAGTCCGAGGCGCGGGAGGGCCGTTCGGTCCTGACCGTCCGGACCCCCGGCGGCCGTATCGAGGAGCTGGCGGCGGACCACGTCATCGCGGCGACGGGCTACCGCGTCGACGTCAACGCGATGGGCTTCCTCGGTCCCGCCCTCCGCGCCCGCCTCGCCACCAGCCGCGGCACTCCGAAGCTGGGCGCCGGCTATGTCTCCTCGGTACCGGGCCTCTACTTCACGGGCATGCTGGGCGGTTCCTCGTACGGGCCGGTCATGCGGTTCGTGTGCGGGACGGAGTACGCGTCACCGCGGTTGGCGGGGCATTTGGTGCGGGCGCACGGTTAGGCGGCGTCGTACGGGAGTGTCCAGGCGGGGGAGCCCTCGGGCGGTGCGGGACGGATGTCGTACGCGGAGAAGTCGACGTCCTCGTCCGGGTCGCCCGAGGGGAGCAGCTTTCCGCCCGGGCGCTCCTTCAGGTACAGCCCGAACGCCCAGAACTCCGGCATCTCGTGGCACATGAGGTCCGGGCAGGGACCGATCTCCAGGCGCCCGTACCGCTCGTTCACCCGGGCCACGGCTTCGGCCCGGGAGATCCCGAAACGGGTCGCGGCCTCGTCCACGATCTCGCGGAAGTACGCGAGCATGCCGTCGTCGAGGCGCATCAGGAACTCAGCCGTCATGGTGCCGTTCCACCGGCCGGCCCGATGAAATCCCCGAACTCCTCCAGCGACATCTCCAGGTCCCTGCGCGCCGGGTCCTGCGTGGGCAGCTGTGCCCGGTGGCTGTCGAGGAAGGCATGGGCCGCCCGGTGGGCCGCGCCGAGGACCTCGGCGGCGGGCGACTCGTCGACGATCCCGTCGCCGCCCCGTGTGGTGATGCGGCCGTCCTTGCCGTCGAGCGCGAAGTCCAGCCGGAACGAGGAGTCGGACCCGACGAAGCGGAAGGAGGCGCGACGGTGCTCGACGAGTGCCCGCAGGCCGTCGAGGAGTTCGCTCAGCGCCACGAAGATCATCATGGACTGATCCGGGGTGTGCCCCTTCGACGTCACCCGGCCCGCGCTGCCCACCACTTCCATGTCGCCCAACGCGAAGCCCGGCGACGGAGGTTCGAGCTCGGACGGGTCCACATCGAAGAAGAAGCGGATCACTTGTAACTCTTTCCGACAGGGAAGAACGAGATGATGCGGTTGCCGTCGGTCGAGTCTACGGACACGCGATACGTCGCGGTGAAGCCGTTCACGGTCATCTTCTTCTCGAAGGACTGCATGAGCCTGTTCGGGTTCTCGGTGATCCGGGTTCCCTTGCGCACCGCCTTGGACGCGGCCTTGTAGACCTGCTCCCGCGTGGTCCCCGGCGGCATCAGGTCACCGGGCCCCTTGGGATGGTCTCCGGTGATGTGGCGGGCGTCGATGTGAAGCCAGCCCTCCTTGAGGTTCCCGGTTTCCAGGCGGGGCTTCTTGCGGCACAGAGCGAGCCCGAACGGGTCGATCCAGGCCGTCGGGTTCGGCACGTACCAGCCCGGGTTGGGCCCGCCTCCGAGTCCGAGCGGGTCGAGGCTGCAGAAGCGGCCCACCGTCGGGTCGTAGTAGCGGAAGTAGTTGTAGTGCAGCCCCGTCTCGTCGTCCTCGTACTGGCCGGGGAAGCGAAGCGGACAGTCGACCGCATCGGAGGACGGGCCGGAGGACGGCTCGGAGGGCAGTCCCCACACGGTGTCTTCCCGGCGCCACTCCGTGTCGCCACCCGGAGTCACCAGCTCGCGTGGCGCGCCCACGAGATCGGTCACGATGGCGTGGAAGCGGGCGTCGGTCTCCGCCTGGTCCAGATCCCGCGCGCGGCGCTCGGTCTGCGCCACGGGCAGGTCCGTCTCCGGCGACCAGTCCCATGTCAGGGTCCTGGCGGCCCCGGCCCCGGCCCCGGCCCCGGCGCCGACGGAGTCGGTCTGCTCCGCGAGCACGGTGCCGTCCCAGACGAAGTCGGTCTGTTCGCGTACTCCGCCCGCCTCGTCGAGGAGCTGCTTGGCGATGCGTCTGCCGAGCGGGTCGTAGAGGTAGCGCCAGCGGTTCCCCTCGGGAGTGATCACCTCGGTGAGCTGGTCGTGATCGTGGTCGGCCCAGTGGTACTGCCAGGTGCGGGAGCCGCCCGAGAGCAGCTTGGTGGTGCGGCGGACGACCCGGCCCTGTCCGTCGTGGGCGAAGGTGGTCCGGCCCGCGCGGCGCAGCAGCGACGCGTCGTAGGACCGCTCGCCGGCCGTGTCGCCACCCGTCCGCCCCCCGGCCACGGCCTCGTGGACTTCGTGCCCCTCCCTGCCCCCGGGCCACATCGCGCGGGTGACATTGCCCGTCGCGTCGTACGCGTACTGCTCCGACCACGCGTCGGCCCGGACCGAGGTGATCCGTCCGGCGGCGTCGAGGTCGAGCCGACGGGTTCCGGTGACGCTGTCCCCGATCGCCGTGGCCAGGCCGTCGGCCCGGTAGCCATAGGTGCGCCGGGTGCGCTGGGACCCCCCGTCGACGCTGTGCTCCGTCAGTTGGTGATCGTCGTTCCAGTGACTGCTCAGGACGGCCGCCCCGACGCGGCGCTCCGTCTCCCGGCCGACCATGTCGTAGCCGATGCGCAGCGACTGTCCACCGGTGGTCAGCAGCACAGGCCGTCCGCCGGCGTCGTACTCCCAGCTGCTCAGCGCCCCGGAGGCGGTGCGGCGCGCGGTCCGTCGGCCGACGGCGTCATACGTGCTGTGCACGGTACGGCCGTTGCACGTCTCGGCGGTGACCCGGCCTGCCCGGTCGTGCTCGAACGTCAGCACCGCGGCGGCGTTCTGCGCGCGTGTGGTGCGGCCGAGCAGGTCGTACGAGAAGGTGGTGCAGGTCTCGTCGCTCTCGCCGCGCTGCTCGACGATGTTCCCGAGGACGTCATGGGTGTAGCGGGTGGTGTGTCCGAGAGCGTTCGTCCGGCGCGTCAACTGCCGTGCCGCGTCATAGCCGTACGTCAGGACGCGGCCGTTGAAGTCGGTCTCACGCACCAGGCTGCCGACCGCGTCGTACTCGTATCGCCACTGCTCTTCCAGCGGGTTGGTGACCGAGGTGAGCCGCAGCTCCGTGTCGTGGGTGAACCGCAGGCTCGTGCCGTCCGGCCGGATCACGGCACTGAGCAGATCGAAGTGCGTGTACTCGTACCTGGTCACGCCGCCGACGGCGTCGACGTGTTCGGCCTCGTTGCCCTCCGGGTCGTACGTCCAGCGCTCGGTCGCACCACTCGGCGCGGTGCGCCAGGCCATCCGGCCCTCCGGGGTCCAGCCGAACCGCGTGACCGCGTCGTTCGGCTCGGTGAGGGTGGCGATCCGCCCGTATCCGTCGTACGTGAAGCGGGTCGCGGCTCCGAACGCGTCGCCGACCGAGGTCGGCCGGCCGAGGGCGTCGTTCTCGACCCGGCGCGCGTGGCCCAGCGCGTCGATGGTCGCGAGCAGACCGCCACGGGGGTCGAAGGCATGCTCCGTGGTGGCGCCCGACGGGTCGGTGATGGCGAGGAGGTTGCCGCGGTCGTCGTACCGGAAGCGCCACTGGCTCCCGTCGGCTTCCGTGATCAGTACGGGCAGTCGCAGCTCGTTGTACGCGGCGGTGGAGCGCGACCCGTCCGGGCGGATCAACTCCGCTGTGTTTCCCTCGGAGTCGTAGACGTAGCGAGTCGTCCGGCCCAGGGCGTCGGTCTGCGCGACCAGCCGGTCGAGGGGATCCCACTCCGAGGTGATCGTCTGCCCGAGAGCGTTCGTCTCACCGACGATGCGGAAGTCACGGTTGTACTGGTATGTAGTGGAATGACCGAGTGAATCCGTGTGCACCGTCCGGTGGTTGACCTCGTCGTAGGCGAAGCTGCCGTCGTGGAACCCGTCGGAGCCGCTGGTCCGCACGCAGCGTCCCGCATCGTCGTACGTGTACGCGTACCGCGTGGAGTTGCGGTCCTCCCAGGCGACGATGCGGTGCGCGTCGTCATAGGCGAGGCGCAGGGGGGCTCCGGAGGAGTTGTAGATCTCGGTCAGATTGCCCTGGCCGTCGTAGCCGTAGCGCACGATCGGCGGTTGCTCGGGGTCGCTGAGCAGTCTGAGCGCGCGAATCCGGCGCGCCTCGCGGTCGAGTTCGACGCCGACCCGGTAGCCGCCGGAGTGGCTGACCTCCCGGGGCATGCCGTCGGCGTCGTAGGCGAACGTGACCGTGTTGGCGTTCCGGTCGGTCACCGCGGCCAACGGCAGCTCCGCGCCCGAGGTGCCGGGGAGCGCCCGGAAGTGTGAGGTGAGGCCCGACTCCGGCCGGTGCACCGTCAGGGTGCCCCCGTCGGCGGCGGACCACTGGAGGGGCCAGCGCGGGCCCATGACCGGCAGGACGGACACCTCGGGTTCCGGCACGGGGTAACTGAGCACCATCCCGTCCTCGGTGACGAACCGCACCCCGTCGGAGTCGAGGAGCAGCCTCTGATCGAGAGTTGAGGCCCAGGCCGCGCCGAACCAGCGTCCGCTCTGCACGGACGAGACATGGTGCCGCTCGAGGGTCAGCGGCAGCACGCCGGGCAGCTCCACGTCGACGGCCGAGGCGACCATGTCACCCGTCACGACATCGATGGGGTCGCTCTTGCAGCGGCGCTCGGCCATCATCTGGGCCTGCTGGCGCAGCTTGCCCATGCCGCCCTTGGCGGCCTTCGCCATCCCCTTGAGACCGCCCTTGGCGAGCCCCTTGAGTCCCTTGGCGAGACCGCGGAGGCTGGTCAGCCCTTTCATGCCGGGTATGCAGTCGAGCGCCGCGAACGCCACATCCCAGAGGCTGGCTTGTCCGTTGGCGTATTTGTTGAGGGTGTCGGCGAGCACGACGAGAGCGGCCACGAGGACGATCGCGCCGAGGATCGGCCCGCCGATGATCATGGCGACGATGCCCAGAACCGCGACGACGACCTTGCAGACGGCGACGATGGTGTCCCAGTTGTCGGAGACCCAGTCGCCGACCTCCTCCCACCACTTGCGGTTATGGATACCCGCGTCCGACGCCTCGTCGATCTTCTTCTTGGCCGTGCCCGCGGCGTCCTCGCGCATCTTGCGGGCGTCTTCCGCCATCTTCTTGGCGGCGTCCAGGGCGCCCTGCGCGTTCGAGACGTCGGACTTGGCGTCCGACTGGGCCTTCTCGGCGGCGTGGGCGTTGCGGGTGGCGGCCTTGACCTTGTCCTCGTCGGGCTTGGGGACGTCCTTGCCCTTGTCGCTGCCGTCTTTGTCCTTGTACTTGTCGGCTTCTTTCCCGGCGCGGTCCACCCACGAGTCCGCCGAGGACAGCTTGGACTTGGCCTCGCTCAAGTCCCCTTGCGCCTCACGCCCCTTGGCGAGCGCCTTGTCCGCCAGGGCCTGGGCGCGCTCCAGCTTCGGCCAGTAGTCCGCGAGCGCGTCACCGGCCATCTCGTAGCTCTTCTTGAGCTTCTTCAGCTTGCCCGGGGCGTCCTCGAACTCGGCGGTGAAGGAGTCCGCCGTCTTCCCCGCCCAGGTCAGGATCGCGTCATCGCCCGCCATCCCCTTGATGTCCCGCAACACCGACGACACGTCATCCGCGAAGTCATGGAGATTCTTGGCGAGTTGACGAACTCGCTGCGGATCCCCCGGCGTCGGGTCCTTGTCCAGATCCAGGACATGCCAATCCGCCGGCCGATGGCCTCCCATGGTGTTCCCCCGTCACACTCGCATCATGGGCACTCTGCGTGGCCCAAAGGTACGGCATGCCGCGCGAACGCGGAGTGTTCGCGTGCCGGGCGCTCCGAGGAGGGGCCAGTGAGCCCATAGGTCCGTATTCTCTGATCATGGCCGCTCAGATCGCATATGCCCTCATCGCCACTGACCTGGACGGGACGCTGCTGCGCGGCGACGACACCGTCTCCGACCGGTCGAGGGACGCGCTGGCACGGGCGGTGGCGGCGGGGGCACGGCACCTCGTGGTCACCGGGAGGCCCGCCCCAAGGGTGAAGCCGCTCCTCGACGAGCTCGGCAACCACGGGCTCGCGGTGTGCGGGCAGGGCGCGCAGCTGTATGACGCACGCCGTGACCGGATGGTGTGGTCCGTGACCCTCGACCGGGAGCTCGCCGAGGCGGCGCTCGGCAAGATCGAGGCGGAGGTCGGGATGGTCTACGCGGCCGTGGACCAGGACGGCGTGGACGGGCTCACGCTCATCGAGCCCGGCTATGAAATGCCGCACCCGACGCTCCCCGCGGTCCGGGTGCCCGGGCGTGACCTGCTGTGGGAGGAGCCCATCAGTAAGGTCCTGCTACGCCACCAGACCCTCGCGGACGACGAGTTGGCGGCGGTGGCCCGG
The DNA here is from genome assembly GCF_042740175.1 of Streptomyces sp. NPDC059009. Taxonomy (NCBI): domain Bacteria; kingdom Bacillati; phylum Actinomycetota; class Actinomycetes; order Kitasatosporales; family Streptomycetaceae; genus Streptomyces; species Streptomyces sp. NPDC059009. The sequence continues at coordinate 177,359 of NZ_JBHYJB010000003.1, forward strand.
GCCGCGGTGGGCACGCTCGCGACGGTGACGATGTCGGGGCCCGGCACCGTGGAGCTCCAGCCGTGCGGCGTGACCAAGGCGACGGGCCTCGCCCTCGCGGCCGAGCAGCTCGGGCTCTCGGCCGCCGACACCCTCGCCTTCGGGGACATGCCCAACGACATCCCGATGTTCGCCTGGGCCGCGCGCGGCGTCGCCATGGCCAACGCGCACGCCGAACTGAAGGCCGTCGCCGATGAGTTGACGGCGTCCAATGAGGACGACGGGATCGCGGTGGTGCTGGAGCGGCTGCTCTGAGGGGCACCCCCGGGGAGCGCCTGAAAGCGCCCAGGGAGCGCCCAGGGAGCCCCCTGAGGATGGTCACCCCGCCGTGCGCGGAATCCGTCGTTCCCACGTCCGGTGGAACACGACCTCGACGCCGTCCCGGCACACCACCTCGTTCGAGGTGATGAAGTCCGCCGCGTCGCAGGTGATCTCGGAGTGCGTCTCGACGGTCACGTCCCAGGCGAGCTCGGGGCGGTGCAGGCGGATGTGCCAGTCGGAGCGGGTGCGGGCGCTCAGCGGGTCCGCCTCGTCGATCGTGTACGTCTCCAGGGCGTCTTCGGTGAACTCGAGGCCGTCCGGGTAGACCCGGGTCCCGCCGTAGCGCGGGTCGACCTCCAGGCGCCACTCGCCCTTGGCCACGTCGCGGACGACGAGGCGCTCGGGCCGCTGTTCGTCGAGGGTGGCCGGGTACACGACCCCTAGGGGCTCCGACTGCTCCGGGGACTCGAAGGTGATCGAGGGGTCCAAGTCGCCGTCCCTTACGGGAAGTTCCAGGGAGCTGCCCGCCGGGTCGAGGGTGAACCCGGCCGAGTCCGCCTGCGGCCAGATCCACGGCCAGTACGCGGACGACACCGCGAGCCGGATGCGGTGGCCCGGCGGGAAGGTGTGGCCGATGCCGTTGAGCTCGAAGGTGACGTCCTCGGTGGCGCCCAGCGGCCAGGCGTCGGCGCGGTCCCGGCCGTTCCGGGCCGACAGGTTGAGCACCCCGCGCGTGACGAGGGTCGAGGCGCCGTCCGGGGCCACGTCGCAGACCCGGGCGACGGCCTGCCCGTAGGGGACGTCCATGCGCAGGCGCAGGGTGACGCGGGGGCGCCCCGATACCCGTACCAGCTGATCCACTTCGAATTCGAAGCACGCCGACTTCGCGTCCTCCTCGCGCTGGTCGGGCGGCAGGTCGGCGTCGTTCCCGAAGGGGAAGAAGCGGCCGGCGTCCAGGCCGGTGTGCATGGGGGAGTTGACCTGGACCGGGGCTCCCTGAAGGGCGTACGAGACGGGCGTGACGTTCGGGGACGGCCAGGAGGGGTCGCCGGCCCAGCCGCCGGAGAGCTCCTCGTACACCGTCGCGGGCCGGTGCGAGTCGCTGATCCAGGAGCGCAGCTTCGGCTCCTCCATGACGTCGTTGGCCACGCCCTTGAGGTGATGGTCCCACCAGCGCAGCGTCTCCTGGAGGAAGCCGATGGCGGGGCCGGGCGGCAGGCCCCGGTCCGGGTACTGGTGCGACCAGGGCCCGATCAACCCCCGTACGTCTCCAGGGAGATGTTCGACGAGGCGCAGCACCGTGTCCCGGTACGGGTCGTGCCAGCCACCCACCGCGAGGACGGCCGCCTTGATCGCGGAGTAGTCCTCGCAGACGCTGCCGTGCTGCCAGTAGGCGTCACGGGTCTGGTGGCCGAGCCAGGTGTGGATGAAGGGGTCGACGGCCTCCAGGCGCTTCAGCCACAGCTCGCGCCACTCCTCGCGCCACTTTTCGCCCATGTACTGCGGGTCCGGCGGGCGGCAGACGAAGGCCAGCATCGTGGCCGCCCACGCGTGCATGTCGACGGCGAGGACGGAACCACCCATGTAGTGCACGTCGTTGTCATAGCGGTCGTCGGCGGAGCAGACGGTGACGACCGCCTTGAGCGCCTCGGGCGCGAGGGCCGCGATCTGCAGGGAGTTGAAGCCGCCCCAGGAGATGCCGAACATGCCGACCTTGCCGGTGCACCAGCGCTGCGCGGCCAGCCACTCGACCACGGCCACGCCGTCCGCGAGCTCCGTCGCGTCGTACTCGTCCCCGGGCAGCCCCTCCGAGTTCCCGTGCCCGCGCACGTCGACGCGCACGGAGGCGTAGCCGTGGCCCGCGTACCAGGGGTGGCGCTGCCAGTCGCGGGGCGCCGTCCAGTCGGTCAGGCGGTAGGGGAGGTACTCGAGGAGGGCGGGGACGGGCTCGTCCGTGACCGGGCGCCACACGCGCGCGTAGAGCCTGGTCCCGTCCGGCAGCGGGATCCGGACGTCCTCGCGCGTGGTCTCGTACGGGAAGGAGTGGCGGATCTGGATGTCGGTCATGGCGGGTACCTCAGGGGACGGGCGTCCTCAGTGGACGGGGTGCATGGTGCGGCGCAGCCAGGGCGCGAGGGCGATCACGGCGACGCCGACGGCGATCGCGATGGCGCCGTTGACGCCGAAGTACGCGGGGTTGGAGACCTTGCCGTAGAGCTTCACGGTCTGTGCCTGGATGCCGTTGGCCAGGGCGAGCGAAAGGAACCACAGGGACATGGTCTGGCTGGCGAACGCCTTCGGGGCGAGCTTCGTGGTGGCCGACATCCCGGAGGTCTCCAGAAGGATGTCGCCGAGCCCGAGCAGCAGGTAGGACCCGACGATCCACCAGGCCGCCATCTTGTACGAGTCCCCGGAGTGCCCGACGGTCGGCAGCACCATCAGGACGAAGGAGAGGCCGCCCAGGATCACGCCGAGCGCGATCTTGTTGGAGGCGTGCGGCTGACGCGGCCCCATCCGCGCCCACACGGCGGCGACCACGGGCGCGAGCGCCACCTCGAAGGCCCCGAGCGCGGAGGCGTACCAGCTGGCGGGGAAGTGGAAGCCGAGGATCTCGGTGCGGGCGTTCGTCGAGGCCAGGAGCATCATCGTCGAGTACGCCTGGAACAGGATGAAGTTGAAGGCGACGGACGCGACGAAGAGCACCAGGTAGGGGCGGAGCCGCCCGCGCTCCTCGGCCGTCACGCGCGGGCTCTTGAACATCACCGCGAAGTACACGACGGGCGCGATCACGGAGATGACGGTGAGCACGTCCACGAAGCGGTCCATCGTCAGCCAGCCGACGCCCGCGAGCAGCGCGGCGAGCGCGGCCACCACGACCGCCCCGACGGCCATGAGGCGCACCGCCCGGCGCATCCCCTCGGGCGGCAGCGCGTACTCCGCGGTGTGCCCGCGCCCGGCCAGGTGGCGCCGCCCGGCGACGTACTGGACGAGCCCGAAGGTCATGCCGATCGCGGCCGCCGAGAAGCCCCAGTGCCAGCCCTTGTGGTCGCCGAGCCAGCCGGTGATCAGCGGTCCGGCGAAGGCGCCGATGTTGATGGCCATGTAGTAGAGGGCGAATCCGGCGTCGCGCCGCTCGTCCTCGGTGCGGTAGAGCTTGCCCACCATGGAGGCCACGTTGGGCTTCAGGAGGCCGGTGCCGGCGCTGATCAGGCCGAGGCCCACCCAGGTCATGGTCGGCGTGGGCACGGCCATCGAGTAGTGGCCGCAGGCGATGAGGATGCCGCCCCACAGGACCGCGCGGTACGAGCCGAGGATCCGGTCGGCGAGCCAGCCGCCCGCCACCGAGACCAGATAGACGAGCGTCCCGTACGCGGCCGAGACGGACGCCGCCGTTCCGGGGTCCATGCCCATGCCGTCGTTCGCGACCGAGTCCGCGAAGTACAGGACGAGGATGGCCTGCATGCCGAGGAAGGAGAACCGCTCCCACACCTCCAGGCCGGAGAGCGTCAGCAGGCCGCGCGGCTGGCCGAAGAAGGCGGTGTCGTCGCCCGGCGGCGGCTCTGTGGAAGGCTGCGTCTCAGCCGGATTACGAGACAAAGGTTCCGCTTCCGTTCATTGCGTGACGTATGTGCTAGGACGGGTCTCTCGGGCATACAGGCTGATCACGAACATACCGGTGGTGATCGAGGTCCGCCCGGGCTGGCTGCGCTCGTTCAAGCGCAGCCGGGCCCCCGCTGTGATCGAAAGGCGACCGGATACGCTGACTTGAGTGATGGCAGCGACACATCGACAAACCGTGTCATCGACCAATGACCGACCTTGTGATCGTCAGCAGACAGGAGACCGCTCGTGACCGTCGTCGAGCCGTTCAGGCTGAGCGTGCGGGACCAGGCTCTCGAAGCCGATGTCCAGGCCGGGTTGGCTGCCGTCGAGGAGGGGCTGCTCGAGGCCACCAAGAGCGAGGTCCCGTTCATCACGGAGGCCGCGCAGCACCTGGTGCGCGCGGGCGGGAAGCGCTTCCGGCCGCTCCTGGTCATGCTCGCCGCCCAGTTCGGCGACCCGTACGCCCCCGGAGTCGTGCCGTCCGCGGTGGTCGTCGAGCTCACCCACCTCGCGACGCTGTACCACGACGACGTGATGGACGAGGCGGATGTGCGCCGCGGCGTCCCGAGCGTCAACCAGCGCTGGGGCAACTCGGTCGCGGTCCTCACCGGCGACTTCCTGTTCGCCCGCGCCTCGCACATACTGGCCGACCTCGGCCCCGAGGCCGTCCGCATCCAGGCGGAGGCGTTCGAACGCCTGGTCACAGGGCAGATCCTGGAGACGGCGGGCCCGCGCGACGGACGCGACCCGGTCGACCACTACCTGGACGTGCTCGGCGGCAAGACCGGCTCCCTGATCGCCGTCTCGGGCCGCTTCGGCGCGATGATGTCGGGCGCCGACGAGACCGTCGTGGACGTCCTCACCCAGTACGGTGAGCGGCTCGGCGTCGCCTTCCAGCTCGCCGACGACGTCCTGGACATCGCCTCCGACTCGCACGAGTCGGGCAAGACGCCCGGCACCGACCTGCGCGAGGGCATCCCGACGCTGCCGGTCCTGCGGCTGCGCGAGCGCGTGCGCAAGCTCGGTCTGGCCGAGGACATCGCCCTGAGCGAGCTCCTCGACTCGGACCTGACGGACGACGCCCGGCACGCCGACGCCCTCGCCCGGCTGCGCGCCCACCCCGCCCTGGAGCAGGCCCGCCGGGACACCGTGCGGTACGCGGAGGAGGCCCGCGCGACGCTCGCGCCGCTGCCCGAGTGCGACGCGAAGACGTCGCTGGTGGAGCTGTGCGACGCGGTGGTGCACCGGGCGGGCTGAGCCCGGCCGCACCCATGAGTGTGACGCAGGTCACTTGATGAGTTCCAGACTGGATTGAGTCCAGGCTAGGAATCGGTCCGTACTCCCGCCCAGAAGCCGGCGCCGCTGGGGACGCCGGCCCGCAGGGGGGAGTCACACCATGGGTACGTTCAGCACATCCACGTCCACGTCCACATCTAGCTCCACGCCCACGAGCCGTCGCCGGACGCTGCTCGTCGCGACCGCCGTGGTCGCCGCTGCCGCCGGAGTCACGGCCTTCGTGCTGCCGGGCGACGGCGAGGGAGACTCGGCGAGGGGCGGCACGCACGGTGCGCACAGCCAGTCCGTCGAGGTCCAGAGCGGCGGCGCCGCGGTCTCCCGTGACGGCGCCGGAGTCTCCCGCGGCGGCGCGCTCCTCGTGGCGAGCATGAACGGCGCCAACGAGGTGCCCGTACAGGGCGGTCCCGCCGTCGGCGACAAGGACGGCAAGGCCCTCGAGTTCGTCCAGGTCAAGGGCGACCGGGTCACGGTGACGGTCAAGTGGCGCGGCACCGGGCGGCCCACCATGCTCCACATCCACCAGGGGAACAAGGGCGTCAACGGCGGCATCAAGGTCGACTTCACCAAGCTGCTCGGCGCCATCAAGGGCAACAGCGTCACCGGCACCGTCAAGGTCGCGGACGCCGCGCTCCTGAAGCAGCTGAAGGCCGACCCGGGCGGCTTCTACGCCAACCTGCACACCGCCGAGTTCCCGGGGGGCGCCGTCCGCGGCCAGCTCCACAAGGTCTCGGCGAACATCGGCTTCCAGGGCGCCAGGGCGAGCTTCCAGGCGTCGGTGATCCAGGGCCAGCAGATCTACGAGTGCAAGAAGGCGGCGGGCGGGGCCGCGACAGGCTCCGGGTCCGGGGCCGGGTCTGGTTCCGACTCCGGGAAGTTCGCCTTCGCGCAGCGCGACGTGCGGGCCCGCCTCGGCGGCGACATCGCCCACAGCTTCGTCGCCCCCAACTCCGGTACGCCGCAGTGGATCGCGCCCGACCGCAGCGCTGTCACCGGCCAGTTGGTCAGCAAGACGCCCAACGGGACCGAGAACATCCCGGAGCTGGACCTCAGGGCCACGCAGAGCGGCAAGCGGCAGGGGCTGCTCGCCGGCACCGCGGAGATCCTCCGCCTGAACACCGTGGGCGGCGTTGCCCCGTCCGGCAGTTGCGCGAAGGGAGCGGTGGTCGGCGTCCCCTATCAGGCCGACTACGTCTTCGTGCGGCGCTGAACGCCCCTCACGGACCGGGCCTGTTTCCCCGGACAGGCCCTGGGCGGTGCCTTCCCCTACGGGATGGGGGAGGCACCGCCTCTTCATGTCATCCCATGGCAGTACGCGGAGTTGCTCCCGGGGTCTGACGATTCCGCCTGGCCGATTTGGTCGTATGGAGGGAAGCAAGGTCCGGCAAGAAACAACCACTCCTCACCAAATCGGGTGAGAATGGCGGCGCGGGGTGGACGACCGCACGTACAGGGCAGGCCGCCGCCGACCACGGAGGTAGGGCACACAATGGCACCGTACGAACCGGAGCAGGACACCAGCGGAGCCGGGGAGCCGCGCGTGCGTCGCCGCAAGGCGGCGCGCTATGCCGTCCCGGTCGCGGTGATCGGGGTGGCGGCGGCGACCATCGGGCTGGTCCCGGCGCTCGCCAGCTCGGGCGACCCCGATCTGCCGAAGGTCACGGCACAGGAACTCATCGAGAAGATCGCCAAGTCGGACACCCAGCAGCTGTCCGGCACCGTGAAGGTCAGCACCGACCTCGGCCTGCCGTCCGTGGCCTCCGGGCTCGCCGGCGGCTTCGCGGGTGGGGGCGGTGGGGGCGGCGGGGGCCGGGGCGACGGCGGATCGTCGGCCGACCCCTCGTCCAAGCTGCTCGAACTCGCCTCCGGCACGCACACGTTGAGGGTAGCGGCGGACGGCCCTGACAAGCAGAAGCTCTCCATCCTGGACGACGCCTCGGAGTACAGCCTCTTCCACAACGGCGACGAGATGTGGGCGTACGACAGCGCGTCGAACGAGGCGTTCCACTCCAAGCAGCAGGGCCACAAGGGCGGCGACAGCGCCCACAAGAAGCTGCCGAAGGACGTTCCCGCCACCCCCGAAGAGCTCGCGAAGCAGGCCCTGAAGGCGGTCGACGACACGACGTCCGTGCAGGTCGACGGCACCGCGCAGGTGGCGGGCCGCGACGCCTACCGCCTGGTCATCAAGCCCAAGCAGTCCGGCGCTGCCCGGTCGACGGTCGGCCAGATCACCGTCGCGGTCGACGCGAAGGAAGGTGTGCCGCTCAAGTTCACGCTGACCCCGGCGGGCGGCGGCGCGGCCGTCGTGGACGCGGGCTTCACGAAGGTCGACTTCTCCAAGCCGTCGGCGTCCACCTTCGACTTCACGCCCCCGAAGGGCACGAAGGTCACCGAGGGCGACGAGCAGCGCGGCGCCCGGCACCGTGACGCCCGCGAGGGCATGGAGCTGGGCAAGGAGCTCGACAAGGACCTCGACAAGAGCCTCGGCGGCAAGGAGTTCGCGGGCGGCGAGGGCGCCGGGGGCATGAACGGCCTGAACGTCATGGGCGAGGGCTGGAACTCCATCGCCGAGCTGAAGATCCCGGGCGGCCAGGGCATCCCGTCGACGCACTCCGGTGAACTGCCGCCGGACGCGGCCAAGTTCCTCGACTCCCTCGGCGACCAGGTCACCGGGAAGTTCGGCTCGGGCACGGTCTTCAAGACCCGCCTGATCAACGCCCTCATCACGGACGACGGCAAGGTCTACGTCGGCGCGGTCACCAAGGACGCGCTGGTGAAGGCGGCGAACGCGGCCCACTAGGGCGCGCGGGCAGGAGCGGTACGTGGCGGCGGGCCGAGGGTGCCACACCCTCGGCCCGCCGCTCAGCCGTACGGTGGGGGCGGGCCAGGGGAGGGGAACACGTGCAGGACACCGAGAGCGTGATCGAGACCCACGCGCTGACCAAGCGGTACGGGAGGCATCTCGCCGTCGACGGCCTCGACCTCACCGTCCCGGCGGGCAGCGTCTTCGGGTTCCTGGGGCCCAACGGCTCCGGCAAGACCACCACCATCCGCATGCTGATGGGCCTCATCGAGCCCACCTCCGGCGGCGCCCGGGTCCTCGGCCGCGCCATGCCGCGCGCGACGCGCTCCGTCCTGCCGCACGTCGGCGCCCTGATCGAGGGCCCCGCCCTGTACGGGTTCCTGTCCGGCCGCGACAACCTCCTGCGGTACGACGCCGCCGACCCCACCGCCGACCCGCGCACCCGCCGGGCCCGGGCCGCCGCCGCGCTCGACCGGGTCGGCCTCACCGCCGCCGCGGGCCGCAAGGCGAAGGCGTACTCGCTCGGCATGAAGCAGCGCCTCGGCCTCGCCGCCGCCCTGCTCCAGCCGCGCCGCCTCCTGGTGCTCGACGAGCCGACCAATGGCCTGGACCCGCAGGGGATGCGGGAAATCCGGTCGCTGGTGCGGGAGTTGGCGTCGGACGGCACGACGGTGTTCCTGTCCTCGCACCTCCTCGACGAGATCGAGCAGGTCTGCACGCACGCGGCGGTGATGACCCAGGGCCGCCTCATCACCCAGGGGTCGGTGGCCGAACTCGCCGCGGGCGTACGGGGGCGGCTCGTCGTGACGACCCCGGACCCCGGCGAAGCGGCCCGCGTCCTGAAGGAGCACGGCGTCGCCGACCTGGTGGTGACGGAGGACCGGGTGACCGGCGAACCACCCGGCCCCGACACCAGTACCGGTCCCGGTCCCGGTACCGGTACTGGTGTCGGTACGGGCGCCGACACCGGTACGGGCCCCGGTACCAGTACGAGCCCCGATGCCAGTACGGGTCCTGGCACCGATACGGGTCCCGGCACCGGTACAGGCCCCGGTGCCGGTACCGACCTCGCCGATCTGAACGCCGCACTGGTGCGCGCGGGCGTCCGCGTCCGCGGCTTCGGCCTCGAACGCCCCTCCCTGGAGGACGCGTTCGTGGCCCTGACGGGGGAGGGCTTCGATGTCGCAGGCTGATCAACTCGGGGCGGCCGACCTTCCGGCCGATCTTCCGGCCGCCCGGGCCACCAGCCCCCTGTGGACCTTCGGCCTCCTCCGCAGCGAGCTCTCCGTGACCTTCCGCCGCTGGCGCACCCTCGCGCTGCTCGGCGTGCTGGTCGCGGTGCCGATCCTGATCGGCGTCGCCGTGAAGATCGAGACCAGCGACGGCTCGACGGTCGGCGGGGGCGGCGAGGGCGGCGGGCCCGCGTTCATCGCGCAGATCACCAACAACGGCCTGTTCCTGGTCTTCACCGCGCTCGCCGCGACCCTGCCCTTCTTCCTGCCCATGGCCGTCGGAGTGATCGCGGGCGACGCGATCGCCGGGGAGGCCAACTCCGGGACCCTGCGCTACCTCCTGGTCGCCCCGGCGGGCCGCACCCGGCTGCTGCTCGTCAAGTACGCGACCACGATGGCCTTCTGCCTGGTGGCGACCTTGATGGTGGCGGCCTCCGCCCTCCTCGTCGGCGCCCTGCTGTTCCCGCTGGGCGAGCTCACCACGATCTCCGGTACCCGTATCAGCCTGGCCGACGGCATGCTGCGCGCGCTGCTGATCGCCCTCGTGGTGGCCGCGTCACTGATCGGGGTCGCGGCGCTCGGCCTGTTCGTGTCGACCCTGACCGGCAGCGGCATCGCGGCGATGGCCACGACCGTCGGCCTGCTGATCACGGTCCAGATCCTCGACCAGATCCCCCAGCTCCACGCGGTCCAGCCGTACTTCTTCTCGCACTACTGGCTGTCCTTCGCGGACCTGATGCGCGAGCCCGTGTACTGGGACGAGCTGGTCAAGAACCTCGGCCTGCAGGGCCTGTACGCGGCGGTGTTCGGCTCGGCTGCGTGGGCGCGGTTCGGCGCGAAGGACATCACGGCGTAGCGGCCGCCGCGCAGCGGTCGGTGCCTGGCGGTCAGTCCTGGCGGTCAGCCCTGGCCCTGGTCCTGGTCCTGGCTCTGGTACGGGTAGCGGGCCAGCGCCGGCTCCTGCGTGAAGAAGGTCTTGGCGCGGGTGAGGGCCTCGGTGTCGGTCAGGACGTTGCCGGGCCGGGAGCCGTTGCCGAGCAGGACGCCGCCGAAGTGCATGGGGAAGAAGGCGGCCGTGTGGTTCAAGGTGCCGATCAGCGGGGCGGCCACTTCCTCCTCGCTGTGGGCGAGCGCCGTCACGCCCCACAGGGTGCGGCCCGCGAGAGCGTTCTTGAAGTCGACCTCCGGGACCTCCAGCCAGGCGTCCCAGTAGTCGAGGTAGCGCTTCGTGGTGGCCGAGAGCGAGTACCAGTACAGCGGCGACACGATGACGATGTCGGTGGCTTCGAGGGTCGCGTCCAGGAGCAGCGCCTCGTTGTCGCCGACGGGGCGCGGGCGGGCGCGGGGGCGGGTCCCGTCGTGGCGGTGGTCCTCGAAGTCCGGGAGGTGGTGCTCGGCGAGGTGGAGCCAGCGCTGTTCCACGTCGGGGGCGAGCTGCTCGGCGGCCTTGCGGGCCAGGAGCTCGGAGTTGCCTCCGGTGCGGGCGCTGCCGAGCACGAACAGGAACTTCCGGGTCATGGCCATACTCCCTCGTCGCGATTACATGCGTGTGCAGTTTATGCACACGCATGTAATCGCGTCCAGGGGCATTCCTGAGGGCCGCCCTCAAGGGCGGCCCCTGGGAAGGGAGTTACGCGGAGAGCCCCCACAGCGCCACCGCGATGGCGTCACTGTTGTGGTCGAGCGCGGTCTCGTCGATGTTCGACGTCTTGTCGCAGGCCGAGTGGTAGCAGGGGTCGAACGGCTTCCCGGCCGTGCCGCCCCAGTTCTGCGCCTGCTCCGCGGTCTTCTCGTAGTCGGCGCCGCTGAACAGGCCGCCGACCGGGATGCCCGCGTCCTTGAAGGGCGCGTGGTCCGAGCGGCCGTCGCCCTCCTCGTCCGGCTCGGTGGCGAGGTTGAGCCCGGCGAAGTAGTCCTTGAAGGTCTTCTCGATGGTGGGGTCGTCGTCGTAGACGAAGTAGCCGGGGTTCGGGGAGCCGATCATGTCGAAGTTCAGGTAGTCCTTGATCTTCGAACGGTCGCCGGTGGCGAGCTTGTCGACGTAGTGCGAGGAGCCGACGAGCCCCAGCTCCTCCGCGCCCCACCAGGCGAACCGCAGGTGCTTGGCGGGCTTGTAGTTCTCCTTGGCGACGGTCAGGGCCGTCTCCAGGATCGCGGCGGAACCCGAGCCGTTGTCGTTGATACCGGGACCGGAGCCGACGCTGTCGAGGTGCGAACCGAGCATCACGGTCTGCCCCTCGTCACCGCCCGGCCAGTCCGCGATGAGGTTGTAGCCGGTCTTCCCGTTGGAGGTGAACTCCTGGACGGAGGTGGTGAATCCGGCCGCGTCCAGCTTCCCCTTCACATAGTCGAGGGACGCCTGGTAGCCCTTGCTGCCGTGCGCGCGGTTGCCGCCGTTGGCGTCGGCTATGGACTGCAGTTCGTTCAGATGTGCCTTGACGTTGGCCACCGAGATGTCGGGGGCGGCGGCCTTGGATGCCTGGGACGTGGGGGCGGCACCGGCGATCGCGCTGGTGGTGAGGAGCGCGCCGACGGCTATGACGGCGGCTGCCGCGGTACGCCCGGGAACGGAGAGTTTCATGTGGGGGGGCTCCGATTTCCGTGAATCCCGAACGGGTCTTCCCCGAACGGGTGTTGGCGAGCCTGATGGTGAGGGTGGGATTCACGTGACGTCAAGAGCGCGATCCGGACGGAACGTTCCGCATAGCGGCGAGGGGTGTCTCGGAGGAGCACTCAGGGGGCGCAAAGGTGGTGCACAGGAAGTTGCTCAAGGGTGGTGCGGAGGCTCCGGGTTGAGGGCCACCGTCCAGCCCTGGGCATAGGTGTCCGGAACCGAGTGGCGGGGCCAGCCGCGGGCCCACCCCGGAGGTTCCGCTTTCCGCAGGACGAGGGCGTCGGGCGGGGGAGTGCCGCCGCTCCGGGTGCCGCGCGGACCGGCCGCGCACCCGGTGGCGTACGCGATGGGGATCACCGAGGTGTTCCCGCGCAGCACGCAGGAGGCGCGCACCCCCTCGTCGCGCAGGACGGCGGCGACGCGCGGCCAGTCGTCGCGGGCCCGGCTCTGGATCCCCGTATTGGTGTAGGTGAAGGGGAGTTGGGCGCCGAGGTGACCGGCGACGGCGGCGGCGATGACGGCCGTGGCCGCGGCGGACCGCAGCCGGGCCCGCAGCAGCCGTGCGACGGCGAGCACACCGAGGGCGGCGGGCAGCGAGAGCAGGGCGTGCGCGGGCAGCAGGAAGCGGGGCGCCCCGTAGGGGACGAGGAGGAGATACGGGGCGGCGGCACAGAGCCCGACGGCGAGGGCGAGCCAGGCGGCGGCGCGGGCGCGGGGGCTGGTGCCGGTGCCGGGCTTGGTAAGGGTAGGAGTGCTGGGCTTGGTACGGGTACGGAGCTTGGTACGGGTAGGGGTGCTGGGCTTGGTACAGGTACGGCTCTCGGTACGGGTACGGAGCTTGGTGCTGGTACCGGCGCGATGCAGCGTCCACAGCCCGAGCGTCACCAGTACCGGCAGCACGATCCACCACTCCAGCGCGACGGCCTGCAGTCGGTCGCCCTCGCACGGACGGCAGAGCAACGGCCCGTCCAGCGCCGTCAGTTGATGCAGCGCCGAGGGGCCGGGCCGCAGCCCACCCTGTACGTCGCTGGCCTCGCGGAGCCGCGCGCCCACGCTCCCGAAGCGCACCACCGCCTCGACGGCCCACGGCACCGCGCCCGCCGCGAACCCGCCGACGACCGCGAGCGCCCGCCCCCACCCCCGGCACCGCGGCACGCACACCGCAGCGAGCAGCAGCGGCGCGGCGACGGCGGCACCGTCGTTGGGACGCATCAGCGTGGCAAGCGCTGTGCCGACGGCGATTCCCGCGTACGTACGAGGAGTCGGGCGCCCCTTGTCGTGCAGGAGGAGGCCGGTGGCCGCCGTGGCACCCATGGCCGTGTAGTGGTTGGGCATGGCGGCGCCCGCGTAGAAGAGCGTGAACCAGAGGCTTCCGTAGAGCGCGCCGGCGACGACGGCCGTCCGCCCCGGCAGCACCCGCAGCCAGGGCCGGAACCCCAGGTAGAGCGCGGCGCTCGACAGCAGCGTCAGCCACACCCGCAGCAGCACGACGGAGTCGCTCCAGGATGCGACGGGCGCGATGAGCAGCGGCACGCCACGGGTGCGGGGCGCGCTGAACGGCACGGCGGGCCCGTGTGCGTACGGGCCGAACCGGCTGGCGTAGACGGTCTCGTCCCAGCCGAGCGGGAGGTTGAGCGGGACGAGGACGAGGGAGAGGAGGGCGAAGGTGAGGGAGAGGACGAGGAGGGGGCGGGTGCTGATCCTGGTACCGATCCCGGTACCGGTACCGGCTCCGATCCCGGTCCCAGTAACGGCACCGGGATCAGCACCGGAATCAGTACCAGCACAGGCTCGGGTTCCAGTGTCGGCACGGGTCCTGGTATCGGCCATGCTGCTGACGCCCCCTACTGGCTCCCACATGCCCATGAGTGAAGGCCCGGCGACTTCAGCCTTCACTCATCTATCTGTTCGTGGGGCCGTGAGAGTTCCCCTCAGGGGCGGCCCCAGGCCATCTTGAACTCCCGCTCGAACGTGGCATATCCGGCACGCGCGAAGGCCGCCGCCATGGGTGAATTGCCGAGGTCGGTCGAGGCCCGGATCCGGGGCACGTCCTCGGCGGCGAGAACCCGGGTGCCCTCGGCGAGGAGCGGGTCGATGTAGCCGTGGCCGCGGTGCTCGGGGACGACCCCGATGTAGGCGACGATCGCGTTGTAGGTGTTGCGGGCCGGGATCACGAAGCCCACGGGATCCCCTCCGGGGAGCGTGGCGATGCGCCACCAGGAGCGGGGAGTCCCGTACCGGGCGAGCTCGCCCGCGTAGTGCTCGACGGCGGCCTCGCGGGGCGTCATACGGGCGAGTTCGGTGCGGCTGTAGTGGTCGAGGGTGCCGTCGAGAGCGCGGGTCATCAGGCCGATGAGCTCCTCGGTCCCGGCGTCGGTCTCCTCGACGGACCGGAAGAGGAGGCGGCCGTCCGGCTCGGGCACCGGGCTGCCGGGCTCCCACTGGAGGCGCAGCCGCTCCACGGAGTGCCGGGCCCCGGTCGCCTCCAGGAGCCCGGCGCGGCGCTCCACGGCACGCCGCTCGGCGGGGATCTCGCGCCAGTCACCGGGGAGGAACCGGCTGTACTCCGGCCGCACTTGGTCCTCCCGGATCGGGACGACCTTCTCCAGGGCGGTGTCGAGGAGGAGGGACGCGGCGCCCTCGGCGGTGGAGTCGGCGAGGTCCGTGTCGAGCACGTCGAAGACGTCGAGCACCAGGGGCTCGTCCTCGGCGGCCCGCCCCCACCACGCGATCCGTGCGAGGACCTGGCTCCCGCGCACGGCGACCCACATCCACTCGGGCCTGCGACGGCCGCCCGCGAGGTCCTCGGCGATCTCGTGGTTGAGGGTGTACGGGAGCTGATTGAACAGGCCCACTTCTTCGGGGCCGCTGAGGGGACGTATGACGACGTCCCCGGACCGCGCCGTCTCGATGAGCTCAGCCACCAGGGCGCCCTTCGCCTCGGCATAGCGCTCCCTGGCGTTGTCGACGTCCTGGAGACGCCGGCTCAGCTCTCTCTTCAACTGGCTGTAGCGCAGGACGTCTTCGGGGTGGGCGCGCAGATGGTCGCGGAGGAGCACGTGGTCGAGGTGCGGTGTGGATCCCGCGACCACGGCATACAGGTGGTGGTCGATGTCTCCCGGGGGAGCCTGGAACGCCTCGCGCCCGGTGATGCCGAGGTCGCCCTCGTGGTGATAGCCCCGCTTCACGAGCCGGGAGATGACCTCGGGGAGGAGGGAGGCGTCGTCGACCACGATGTCGATGTCGATGATGGGCTTGGCGGCGCAGCCGGGCACGGAGGTGCTGCCCACATGCTCGACGGTGTGGCGGACGTCCTCGAGGGCCGACGCGAGAACCGTCCGCAACTCCGCGAAGAGGCCGGCCCATTCGGGGTCGAATTCCTGGACGGTGAGTGTCTTGCTCTGGTTCATCCTGCGTTGGCTCCCTTGGCCTGGCGACACGGCGGGTGACGGCCCGGAAGGGAGGCCGTCGCACCATTGTGTGCCTCGGCAAGGGGTCAGCAGAGGGAATGTGTTTCCCCTCAGTGGACGCAGAACTCATTCCCCTCCGGGTCCGTCATCACCACCCACTCGCCCCCCTGCGCCGCCACCCGCCGCACCACACCCGCGCCAAGCCCTTCCAGGCGCGTGACCTCGGCGTCCCGCTCGCCCGGCGCCGCATGCACGTCCATGTGCAGCCGGTTCTTGGTGTCCGGCTTCGGCTCGGGCACCCGCTGGAAGAGGATCCGGCGCCCGAGGCCCGTGCCGCTCTCCTGGTCGTACGGGTCCTCGGGATGCCGTACCGCGATGAGGTCGCGGAAGGCGTGGCGCCCCCGGAACTCCAGGGTCTCCGACTCCTGTACGGCGCCGAAGCCGAGGAGCTTGCCGATCAGCTCACTGTTGTCCTCCACCTCATATCCCAACGCCTCGGCCCAGAAGGCGGCTTGGGCATGCGGATCGGACGCGTCGACGACGAGCTTCCAGTGCAAGGTCATGGGGCAGTTATAACCGGGCCCACTGACAATCCCCGCCGAGGCCACTGCCATTCCCCGCCGAGCCCGCGGATCGCCACCGCCGGGCCCGCGGATCGTCACCGCCGAGGCCGCAGGCCATCACCGCCGCGCCGGAAAGCCGTGCGTGCGCGCCGCGATCACCACGGCGAGGACGGGCACCAGGAGCACGAGGACGCTCCAGGAGAAGGACGTCGACCCGAACAGGCCGAGCAGCACGCCGCCGACGACGCCGCCCGCGGCCATCGCCACGTTCCACAGGGTGACGAGCATGGCCTGCGCCGCGTCCGCCGCCTCGCCCCCGGCCTCGCCCGCGGCGGTCTGCAGCAGGGTCGGTGCGCCGCCCCACCCGAGCCCCCACAGGGCGACCGCCCCGTAGACCAGCGCCTCGCTCCCGGAGACCCCCGGCGCCACGGAGACCACGGCCAGCAGGGCGGCCCCGGCGGCGACAAGGAGAGCACTGGCGAGCATGAGGGCGCGCGCCCGCCGGTGGATGTGGGCACCCACGACCCAGATGCTCACCAAGGAGGCGCCGCCGAAGACAAGGAGGACGAGGTCGGTGGCGTCGCCCATGCCGAGGTGGTCGAGGAGCGTGGCGATGTAGGTGTAGAGGACGGTGTGGGCGAGGACGAAGACGAGGGTGACGAAGAGGACCGGGGCCACGCCGGGGACGGCGAGGGAGCGGATCACGGGGGCACGCCCGCCGCCCGGGTGTTCACCGGTCGCACCGGTCGCACCGGTCGCACCGGGCTGATCGGGGACGAGCGCGGCGATCCAGGCGATCACGCCGACCGCGAGCCCCGTCATGAGCAGGAATGTCACCCACCAGCCGAGCACCTCGCCCAGGAACGTGCCCGCGGGCACCCCGAGCGACAGGGCGACGGGGATGCCGGTCATGACGACGGCGATGGCCCGGCCCTGGAGCCCGGGGGGCGCGAGGCGGCGCGCGTACCCGGCGAGCAGCGCCCAGGCGAGCCCCGCGGCCACCCCGGCGACGAACCGGGCGGCCATGGTGAGGAGATAGTCGGCCGAGAGCGCGGTGACGGTGTTGGCGACGGCGAAGGCCGCCATCGCGGTCAGCAGCAGCCGCTTGCGCCGCCAGGACGCCGTGGCCGCGGTGAGCGGGATCGCGGTGAGTGCCGTGCCGATCGCGTAGATCGTCACGGACTGCCCCATCGCGGACTCGCTGACGCCGAGGTCGGCGCTCATCGCGGGCAGGACCCCGGCGGGCAGGGTCTCGGTGAGGCTGGTGATGAAGACGGCGGTGGCGAGGGCGAGCAGGGCCAGGAGGGGAAGCTTCCGCTCCGTCTCCTGCGGCGTGCTCCGGGAAGAGGCAACAGGGCTTTCCGGGCTGAGGGTTCGAGTTCGAGTTCGCATGCCGGGATGGTCGACCCTGACATTGATGTGAAGTTCAAGCGCGTGATTCGCGAGTCGACCCCTGAGCGTGCGACTCCCGGCACCTAAGGGGGAGTTGAGGGGCGGGTCGGGGTGATCCCGGATCGCGGGGCGGCGGGTGCGGGGCGCAGTCTGGAATCGCACGGGAGCGCCGCCCGGCACGAGCGGCTCGGCGCCGTGGGCCATCGGGGGAGAGCACGCACATGCCGCACACGCATACGCAGCACTCGCAGAAGACGCGCGCGCAGCACACGCAGCAGACGGACGCGCAGCAACAGCCCCCCACCCGGCGGGCCCGCGTGCTCGTCCGCACGCCCGGCGCCCCGCCCACCTCATGGCCTTCACGCTGTGCGGGATCGCCACGGTCCTCGCCACGCGCGCCTTCCTCTCCCTCGCCGGGTATCCCAAGCTCGGCAGCGGCGGTGGCGGCGGCCTGCACATCGCCCACATGCTCTGGGGCGGCCTGTTGATGACGGCGGCGATCCTGCTCGCGCTCACCTGCTCCGGCCGAGCGGCCCGGCGCGGGGTCGCCGTCGTCGGCGGGGTCGGCTTCGGCCTCTTCATCGACGAGATCGGCAAGCAGGTCACGGACGAGCCGGGCTACTTCTACCAACCCGCGGCCGGGCTCATCTACGCGAGCTTCGCGCTGCTCCTGGTCCTGACACACAGACTCCGCGCACGAAGCACGCGAGGCATCCAAGGCATACAGGGCCCACAGGGCATCCAAGGCGCACAAGGAACGCGGGGCGCACAGGGCATACAGAGCACGCAAGACACAGAGCACACGCAGCGCACCGCGCACGCCGCCGACCTCGCCCTGACCGGCGTCACCTCCGGACTCACCACCGAGCAGCGGGAGTTGGCCCTCGGCCTGTTGGCGGGCTCGGAGCGCGAGGTCGACGTGGCGCTCGCCCGGCTGCTCGCCACCCTTCCGCAGCGCCCGCCCGCACCCGCCGCCCGGTGGCGGGCGGTGGCCCGCAAGGCAGGGCGTTGCCTGCGCCGGATCGCCCGCACCCGCACCGTGTTCGTGCTCGCCGTGTTCTGCGTGCTGACCGAGGCGCTGCTCTTCGCCGGGATGATGTCGTGGGACGTCTACGACGGAGCGCTGGCGAACGACCCGCAGGAGGGCGCCAATCTGGCCGTCGCGCTGACGGAGGTGGTCTCGGCGGGGCTCGGCGTCGCCGGCCTGATACGGCTGCGCACGGACCGGGCGGCCGCCTTCCGGCTGTTCCAGGCGGCGCTGCTCGCGGACATCCTGTTCGGGCAGGTCTTCAAGTTCACGATGGACCAGTTCGCGGCCGTCGTCGAACTGGGCATGGACCTCTGCCTGCTCGGGGTCGTCTCCGCCTACAGGGCGGCCGCCTCCCGCGCGTCGTAGTCGGCCCGCGCCCCCGCGATCTCGTTCTGGTGCTCCTCCGTCCAGGAGACCAGGGACTGGATGGTGTGGTGCAACGTCCCGCCGAGGGGCGTGAGTTCGTACTCGACGCGGGGCGGGACGACGGGGTGGACGGTGCGCTTGACCAGGCCGTCCCGCTCCAGCTGGCGCAGCGTGACGGTGAGCATGCGCTGGCTGATCCCGTCGATCTCGCGCCGCAGCTCGGTGAAGCGCAGCCTGCGCCGGTCGAGCAGGGCGATGACGAGCAGCGACCACTTGTCGGCGATCCGGTCGAGTATCTGGCGCACCTGGCAGTCCTCGCGCGTATCCCACTGGAAGGGATCGGCGTCGCCGTAGTCCATGGTGCCCGCGCAGTCACTCGGTGACTTTGAAGTGCCTTCTTCCATACCCGTCGATGCTGCCGCAGCATCGCAGTGGTTACAAGAGGGAACTGACCGGCGTTTCAGTAACTACCGCTGGTGGTCCGTGTGTTGAGCTCAAGGAGAACGTCATGCGCGCACGCGCCTGGGCACTGCTGTTGGTCCTCTGCGGAACGATCTTCCTGGAGGGCATCGACGTAGCCATGATCGCGGTCGCCGTGCCGTCGATCAGATCCGATCTGGAGTTGTCCACGGGCACGGCGGCCTGGCTGCTGAGCGCCTATGTCCTCGGGTACGCGGGCTTCACGCTGCTCGGCGGCCGGGCCGCCGACCTGCTGGGCAGACGCCGGATGTTCCTGATCTGGCTCGGTGCCTTCCTCGTCTTCTCCGGCCTCGGCGGCTTTGCGACGGAGGGCTGGATGCTGATCGTCGCGCGCTTTGTGACGGGGGTGTCCGCCGCGTTCATGACGCCCGCCGCGCTGTCGCTCATCACCACCTCGTACGCGGAGGGGCCCGAGCGCAACAAGGCCCTGCTGGTCTTCGCCGGTACGGGCGCCGGGGGCTTCTCGCTCGGCCTCGTCATCGGCGGGCTGCTCACCGAACTCGGCTGGCGCTGGGTGTTCTTCGCCCCCGTCATCCTCGCGGGCGCCCTCCTCGTGGCGGCGCTGCGCCTCGTCCCCGCGCCTGCCGGCCGGTCCGCGCCGAGGGGAGAGCGGGGTGGCTTCGACCTCGCGGGAGCGGCCACCGCGGCCGGTGCCATGCTGCTGCTCGCCTTCGGGGTCGTGCGGCTCGAACACGGCCTGGACGGCTGGCCGTTGACGGCCGGTGCGGCGCTGGCGGGGCTGCTGCTCATCGCCGCGTTCGTCGGCATCGAGCGCCGCGTGGCCGTGCCCCTCGTCCGGCTCGGGATCTTCCGTACCGGCTCGGTGGTCAGGGCGGGGCTCGGGGCGCTGCTCTTCGTCGGGGCCTTCTTCGGCTTCCAGTTCGTGCTCACCCTCTACCTCCAGGAGCTGCGCGGCTGGTCGTCGTGGCAGACCGCCGTCGCCCTGATCGCCATGGGCTGTGACGTGGTGCTCGCGCCCACGCTGACGCCCCGCCTGGTGAACCGCTACGGCAACGCCCGGGTGATCCTCGGCGGGTTCGTCCTCGCGGTCCTCGCGTACGGGTTCTTCCTGCCGGTCGGCCCGGACTGGACGTACGCGGTGATGTTCCCGGCGCTGCTCCTCGCGGGCACCGCCTTCGCCCTGGCCTACGGCCCGTTGATGATCGCGGCGACCGACGGTGTGCCGGAGTCGGAGCAGGGGCTCGCGGGCGGGCTCCTCAACACCGGGACCCAGTTCGGCTCGGCGATAGGGATATCGGCGGTGACGGCGGTGTACGGGCTCGCCTCGCCGGAGGTGGGAGCCAGTGCGGGGGAGACCCTCTCGGCGTACCGGGCGGCGCTCGTGGTGCCCGTGGCGATGGTGGCGGTCGGCACGGCTGTCGCCGTCTTCGGGCTGCGGTCCCGCAGGGGCGTTCCCGGCGCTGTGGTGAACACACGCCCGGAGCAGGCGGGTTCGGACGCGGACTTCGCTCAGCCCACGGCCGTGAGCGAAGCCCGGTAGCCGCTCGGCGCGATGCCCCGGATCCGCTTGAAGGCGTCGCTGAAGCCGAACCCGTCGGCGTACCCCACCTGCCCCGCCACCCCGGCGACCGTCGCACCGGGCTCGGCGAGGAGCTCGGCGGCGAGCGTCATCCGCCACTCGGTGAGGTAGGCCATCGGGGGCTTGCCGACCAGCTCGGCGAAGGTGCGGGCGAAGGCGGCGCGGGAGACCTGGGCGCGCGCCGCGAGCCCGGCCACCGTCCAGGACCGGGCGGGCTCGTCGTGCATGGCGCGCAGGGCGGGGCCGACCACGTCGTCGCCGAGCGCCCGGTACCAGCCGGGCGGGCAGGCTTCGGGCAGGTCGAACCACTCGCGCAGGGTGCAGGCCAGCATCCAGTCGAGCATCCGGTCCATCACGTACTGGCGGCCCGGCCGGTCGGCGGTCACCTCGGCGGCGATCAGCTCCACGATGGGCAGGCACTCCTCGCCGGACGGCACGACGAGGACCGGCGGCAGCGCGCTGATCAGGCGCCGCCCGACCGAGCCCGCCAACTCGTAGGCACCGGCGACCAGTTCGCCCTCGACGGTCAGCACGGTGGGCGCCGTCGTGCAGATCACGGCGGCGCCGCCCTCGCGCAAGCGGTGCGGGGCACCGCCCGCCGGGTCCGTGATGCGGGCGGATCCCCGTACCACCGTGACCAGTTCGAGCGCGGCGCCCCCGGTGCGGCGCGGCTCCCACGGCCCGCTGAGCACGGCCCGGTCGAACAGCGCGCCGTCCGCGCGCACCCCTCGCAGCAGATCCCCCAGAGCGTCCACCCCACCACCGTAGACGGACACCCATGAGGGCGAGACGGACGCCCATGTCAGCAGTACGGGAAGGGCGGTTGGCTGAACCCATGACGACCTACGACACGAACACACCCGCACCCGCACCCGCACCCGGATCCACACCCGCACCCGGATCCGCATCCGAATCCGGGTCCGCACCCGCACCCATCCTCGTCCTCGGCGCCACCGGCAAGACCGGCCGCCGCGTCGTGGCCCGGCTGCGGGCGGCGGGGCGGCCCGTGCGCGCCGCGTCCCGTACCGCCGAGACCCCCTTCGACTGGACCGACAGCGCGACCTGGGGCCCCGCCCTGGAAGGGGTGTCCGCCGTCTATCTGGTGCCGCCGCCCCGCCCTGAGCCGATCGCCGCGTTCGTCGAGCGGGCGCGGGCCGCGGGCGTGCGCCGCTTCGTGGTGCTGTCCGGCCGGGGCATCGAGCAGTACGGGGACTCCTTCGAGCCGTCGATGGCGGAGGCGGAGCGCGTGGTGCGCGCGGCGGGCGTGGACTGGACGGTGATCCGGCCCAACAACTTCGTGCAGAACTTCGACGAGGACCTCTTCCGGGCCCCGCTCCTGGCGGGCCGCCTGGCGCTGCCGACCGGCCATGTCCTGGAGCCGATCATCGACGTGGAGGACATCGCCGACGTCGTCGCGGCTCTGCTCACCGAGGACGGCCACACCGGCAAGGTCTACGAGCTCTCCGGGCCGCGCGCGCTCACCTTCGCCGACGCGGTGGCGGAGATCTCCGCGGCGGCCGGGCGTCCGATGCGCTTCGAGGCGATCACGGCCGACGCGTACACCGCCGAGCTCACCGCGGACGGGGTCCCCGAGGCCGACGCCCGCTCGCTCGCGGACGTCCTGGTCTGGCTCTCCGAGGGCCACAACTCCTCGGTGGCGAGAGGCGTCCGGGACGTACTCGGCCGCGAGCCGCGCGACTTCTCCGAGTATGTGAAGTCGGCGGCCGCGGCCGGTGCGTGGTCGTAGCCGAAGGTCAGCCCACGGTCTCCCGGGAGACGCCGTCCTGGGACACGCCGTCCTGGGACACGCTCTCCGAAGGCGTGCCCGCCCGGGAGACCCGCTCCCGCTCTCGTTCCCGCTCCGCGGCCGCCGCGGCGCGGGAGAGCTCCACCCGGCCCCGGTGCGCCGTCCGCAGCGCGTCCCAGGTCAGCAGCGCGAGCGCCAGCCACACCAGGCCGAACCCGGCCCACCGCTCGATCGGCATGGCCTCGTGGAAGTAGAGGATGCCGATCACGAACTGGAAGACCGGCGCCAGGTACTGCAGCAGCCCGAGCGTGGACAGCGGCACCCGGATCGCGGCCGCGCCGAAGCACACCAGCGGCACGGCGGTCACCACACCGGTCGCCGCGAGCAACACCGCGTGCCCCGTCCCGTGGTGGCCGAAGGCCAGGCCGCCCTGGGTGCCGAGCCAGATCAGATAGGCGAGCGCGGGCAGGAACTGGATCGCGGTCTCGGCGGCGAGCGACTCCAGACCGCCGAGGTTCACCTTCTTCTTCACCAGGCCGTACGTGGCGAAGGAGAAGGCGAGGACGAGGGAGATCCACGGCGGCCGCCCGTATCCGAAGGCGAGCACGAGGACCGCGGAAAGGCCGACGCCGACCGCCGCCCACTGCACGGGCCGCAGCCGCTCGCCGAGCAGCACCACGCCCATCGCGATGGTGACCAGCGGGTTGATGAAGTAGCCGAGGGAGGCTTCCACGACGTGGCCGGAGTTCACCGACCAGATGTAGACGCCCCAGTTGACGGTGATGACGGCGGCGGCGACCGCCACCAGGCCCAGCCGGCGCGGCTGGCGCAGCAGTTCCAGCGCCCACGCCCAGCGCCGCACGCACAACAGCACGACGACGACCAGGACGAGCGACCACGCCATGCGGTGGGCCAGGATCTCGGCCGCCCCGGCGGGTTTGAGCAGCGGCCAGAACAGGGGCACGAGCCCCCACATCCCATACGCCGCGAAGCCGTTCAGCAGCCCGATCCGCTGCTCGCTTCCGGACTGCTCACCCTGCAGGTCACCCTGCGACTGGGGGCCCGCCTGCCCCACCGGACCCTTCACGGTCCCTCCTTCACGCGCGCAGCACCGTGCTGCCCGCTGAAAGTATCCGGAAAGACCTGGATCTGTCAGCCCCGTATGAACTGAACACTCATGACGGCGCTGGTGGGACAAGCGTGGGGCGAATCAGCCCGTCGGAATCAGCCCGTCGGAATCAGCCCGTCCGGCGTTGGAGGACGAGGCGCGCAGCGCCGATGGGGGGGGCCGGGGGCGAAGCCCCGGGAAGGGCGCCCCACCCAGAAGCTCAGCCCTTGACCGCGACGGCCACCGCCGAGGCCAGCGGCGTCGTCGCGCGCCCGATGAGGGCGGCCAGCTCCCCACTCGTCCCGGCCAGGCGGCCACGAGCCACCGCCGCGTCCACGTCGACCAGGATCTCCGCGAACTGCTGCGGCACCCCGGCCCCGGTCAGGACCTCCAGGTGCGCGGCGGCCGGGACGTCGCGGTGGGCGATCTCCTGGCCGGACGCCCGCGCGACCTCGGCGGCGTACTCGGCGAGCGACCAGGCCACGTCCCCGCTCAGCTCATAGGCGCGCCCCAGGTGGGCGTCGAGGTCGCCGGTGAGGACGGCGGCGGCCGCGGCGGCGTAGTCGGCGCGCGCGGCCGAGGCGATCCGCCCCTCGCCCGCGCTGGCGACGACGGCGCCGTGCGCGAGGACCGGGGCGAGGTTCTCGGTGTAGTTCTCGTGGTACCAGCCGTTGCGCAGGAACGTGTACGGCAGGCCGGAGTCGAGGATGACCTGCTCGGTGGCCTTGTGCTCGTCGGCCAGGAGGAAGTCCGCGTCCGGTCCGCCGAGGATGCCGGTGTAGGCGAGCTGCGCGACGCCCGCCGCCTTGGCCGCGGCCACCACCGCCGTGTGCTGCGGCACGCGCCGCCCGACCTCGCTGCCGGAGATCAGCAGGACGCGGTCGCCGGAGCGGAAGGCCCCGGCCAGCGTCTCGGGGGCGCTGTAGTCGGCGATGCGCAGCTCGATCCCGCGGGCCGCGAGAGCGGCGGCCTTGTCCTTGTCGCGGACGACGGCGGCGATGTCGGCCGCGGGCACACCGCGGTCGAGAAGGGCGTCGATGACGAGACGGCCGAGGTGCCCGGTGGCTCCGGTGACGACGATGCTCATGTCTTGAATCTCCTGGTACGGGGTCTTCCGCTGCTTCTGGGACCGAGCGTACGTCGAGCGCTAACTATTCGTAAGTACCCACTTTGAAGTAAGGTACTGGCATGGCAGTAAGCGAATGGAATCTCAGCGGTGACGAGATGTGCCCCCAGCGCCTCGTCCTGGAGCACGTCACCAGCCGCTGGGGCGTGCTGGTCCTGATCGCCCTGGAGGAGCGCTCGTACCGCTTCAGCGAGCTGCGCCGGGCGATCGGCAAGGTCAGCGAGAAGATGCTGACCCAGACCCTGCAGACCCTGGAGCGCGACGGCCTCGTCCACCGCGACGCCAAGCCGGTGATCCCGCCCCGCGTCGACTACTCCCTGACGGACCTCGGCCGCGAGGCCGCCGGACAGGTCCGCGCCCTCGCGGCGTGGACGGAGCAGCGCATGGACGACGTGCAGAAGGCGCGCCTGGCGTACGACGAGGCCCGGTCCTGAAGATTCAGAACCGGGCCTCGTACTGCGGCGGTTGACGTGATCGGTGTCAGCCGACGACGGTCCAGGTGTCGCCGCCGGCGAGCAGGGCGGCGAGGTCTCCCTTGCCGTTCTGCTCGATGGCGGTGTCGAGCTGGTCGGCCATGAGCGTGTCGTAGACCGGCCGGTCGGTGGAGCGGAAGACGCCGATGGGGGTGTGGTGCAGGGTGTCGGGGTCGGCGAGGCGGGAGAGCGCGAAGGCCGTCGTCGGGGACGCGGCGTGCGCGTCGTGGACGAGGATCTGCGCCTTGTTGTCCTCGGTGACCGCGACGACCTTGAGGTCCCCGGTGATCGAGTCCCGTACGACGCCCTTGGAGCCGTCGGTGCCGAAGACGATCGGCTTGCCGTGCTCCAGGCGGATCACGGCTTCCTCGGCCTGCTGCTTGTCCTTGAGGACCTCGAAGGCGCCGTCGTTGAAGATGTTGCAGTTCTGGTAGATCTCCACCAGCGCGGTGCCCTGGTGGTCGGCGGCCTGGCGCAGCACCGAGGTGAGGTGCTGGCGGTCGGAGTCCACGGTCCGGGCGACGAAGGACGCCTCGGCCCCGATGGCCAGGGAGACCGGGTTGAAGGGGGCGTCCAGGGAGCCCATCGGCGTCGACTTGGTGATCTTGCCGACTTCCGAGGTGGGGCTGTACTGGCCCTTGGTGAGCCCGTAGATCCGGTTGTTGAACAGCAGGATCTTCAGGTTCACGTTGCGGCGCAGCGCGTGGATGAGGTGGTTGCCGCCGATGGACAGCGCGTCGCCGTCGCCCGTGACCACCCACACGCTCAAGTCCCGCCGGGAGGAGGCGAGTCCGGTGGCGATGGCCGGGGCGCGGCCGTGGATGGAGTGCATCCCGTAGGTGTTCATGTAGTACGGGAAGCGGGAGGAGCAGCCGATGCCGGAGACGAAGACGATGTTCTCCTTCGCCAGGCCGAGCTCGGGCATGAAGCCCTGCACGGCGGCGAGGATCGCGTAGTCACCGCAGCCGGGGCACCAGCGCACTTCCTGGTCGGACTTGAAGTCCTTCATGGACTGCTTGGCCTCGGCCTTGGGGACGAGCGAGAGAAGCGTCTCGGTCGTGCCCCCGGTCCCTTCCGTGGTCGTCGTGTCAGCCATCGATGGCCTCCTTGAGAGCCGTGGCGAGCTGCTCAGCCTTGAACGGCATGCCGTTGACCTGGTTGTAACTGTGGGCGTCCACCAGGTACTTCGCCCGGATGAGGGTGGCGAGCTGACCGAGGTTCATCTCGGGGATCACCACCTTGTCGTAACGCTTCAGGGCCTCGCCGAGATTCCGCGGGAAGGGGTTGAGGTGGCGCAGGTGGGCCTGCGCGATGTGCTCCCCGGCCGCGCGCAGCCGGCGCACGGCGGCGGTGATGGGGCCGTACGTCGAACCCCAGCCCAGGACCAGGGTGTCGGCCTGCCCGTCCGGGTCGTCGACCTCGATGTCGGGCACCTCGATGCCGTCGATCTTGGCCTGCCGGGTGCGGACCATGAAGTCGTGGTTGGCCGGGTCGTAGGAGATGTTGCCCGTGCCGTCCTGCTTCTCGATGCCGCCGATCCGGTGCTCCAGACCCGGCGTGCCCGGCACCGCCCACGGCCGCGCGAGGGTCTGCGGGTCGCGCTTGTAGGGCCAGAAGACCTCGGTGCCGTCGTCCTGCGTGTGGTTGGGCCCGGAGGCGAACTGCACCCGCAGATCCGGCAGTTCGTCGACCTCCGGAATCCGCCACGGCTCGGAACCATTGGCCAGGTAGCCGTCCGAGAGCAGGAAGACCGGGGTGCGGTAGGTGACCGCGATCCGCGCCGCCTCCAGCGCCGCGTCGAAGCAGTCCGCCGGGGTCCTGGGCGCCACGATCGGCACCGGCGCCTCGCCGTTGCGCCCGTACATCGCCTGCAGCAGGTCGGCCTGCTCCGTCTTGGTCGGCAGGCCGGTCGAGGGCCCGCCGCGCTGGATGTCCACGATCAGCAGCGGCAGTTCGAGCGAGACCGCGAGACCGATCGTCTCCGACTTCAGCGCCACACCCGGACCGGAGGTGGTGGTCACGGCCAGCGAGCCGCCGAAGGCCGCACCGAGCGCGGCACCGATGCCCGCGATCTCGTCCTCGGCCTGGAAGGTCCGCACACCGAAGTTCTTGTGCTTGGACAGCTCGTGCAGGATGTCGGAGGCCGGCGTGATCGGGTACGAGCCCAGATACAGCGGCAGATCCGCCTGCCGGCCCGCCGCGATCAGCCCGTACGACAGCGCCAGGTTCCCCGAGATGTTGCGGTACGTACCCGTCGGGAAGGCCGTGGCGGCCGGGGCGACCTCGTAGGAGACCGCGAAGTCCTCGGT
Organism: Streptomyces sp. NPDC059009; assembly: GCF_042740175.1. Lineage (NCBI taxonomy): Bacteria > Bacillati > Actinomycetota > Actinomycetes > Kitasatosporales > Streptomycetaceae > Streptomyces > Streptomyces sp. NPDC059009. The sequence continues at coordinate 204,748 of NZ_JBHYJB010000003.1, forward strand.
GGTCTCACCGAAGTTCCAGCCCGCGTGGAACGCCGCGATGTTCGCCGCCGCGATCTGCGGCTTCTTCGCGAACTTCGCCTTCAGGAACTTCTCCGTGCCCTCGGTCGGCCGGTGGTACATCCACGACAGCAGACCCAGCGCGAACATGTTCTTGGAGCGCCCGGCGTCCTTGCGGGACAGGTCGAACTCCTTGAGCGCCTCCACCGTCAGCGTGGTCAGCGGCACCGGATGGACGTTGTAGCCGTCCAGCGAGCCGTCCTCCAGCGGCGAGACGTCATAGCCGACCTTCTGCATCGCCCGCTTGGTGAACTCGTCCGTGTTGACGATCACCTCCGCGCCGCGCGGCACATCGGCGATGTTCGCCTTCAGCGCCGCCGGGTTCATCGCCACCAGCACGTTCGGGGCGTCGCCCGGAGTGAGGATGTCGTGGTCGGCGAAGTGCAGCTGGAACGAGGAGACACCCGGCAGGGTGCCGGCCGGGGCACGGATCTCGGCCGGGAAGTTCGGCAGCGTCGAGAGGTCGTTGCCGAACGATGCCGTCTCCGAGGTGAAACGGTCGCCCGTGAGCTGCATACCGTCACCAGAGTCCCCCGCGAACCTGATGATCACCCGGTCGAGACGGCGTACGTCCTTCTCGCCCGCAGGCTTGCGTTGCTCTCCGACGACAGCCCCGTCGGCCTGCTCGGCTGGGCTACTGACCTGGCTGGTCACTGAACTGGACCTCCCTCGAGGCGGCTGAGCTGGAAGGACGGGACGACCGGCCCTCGCAAGGCCCACCCTACGTCGGTGAGGGTTGCCTTCCTCGGGCCTCTCGCATCCTGGACGCTACTTTGAGACGCCGTGATGCCCTGATTCGTCATGGTCTGACCCGCCCCTCGCCCTTCATGGAAAGACGCTCCTCGCTCATCCATTGGTTCTAGGACTGTGTTCTAGGAGTGGTGCTGTGTGTGCTGCTGCCTATACGTCTGTGCGCGGTTCCGTGGCTGGTGCGGTATCTGACAGGGTGTCAGGTTGCTAGGAGTTGAGGTAGGTGAGGACGGCGAGCACCCGCCGGTGATCCCCGTCACTCTGGGACAGGCCGAGCTTCAGGAAGATATTGCTGACGTGCTTCTCGACGGCCCCGTCGCTCACCACGAGCTGACGGGCGATCGCCGAGTTCGTGCGCCCCTCGGCCATCAGACCGAGGACCTCCCGCTCACGCGGCGTGAGCCCCGCGAGAACGTCCTGTTTGCGGCTGCGCCCAAGGAGCTGGGCCACCACCTCCGGGTCGAGCGCCGTACCGCCCTCCGCCACCCGGACCACCGCGTCCACGAACTCGCGGACCTCGGCGACCCGGTCCTTCAGGAGATAGCCGACGCCACGGCTCGAACCGGCGAGCAGCTCGGTCGCGTACTGCTCCTCCACGTACTGCGACAGGACCAGCACACCGAGACCGGGGTGGCGCTGGCGCAGCTGGACCGCGGCCCGCACCCCCTCGTCGGTGTGCGTCGGCGGCATCCGCACATCGGCCACCACCACGTCCGGGAGCGCGCCCTGCTCCCCGAGCCCGGTGACCGTCTTGATCAGTGCTTCCGCGTCACCCACACCCGCGACCACGTCATGGCCGCGGTCGGTCAGCAACCGGGTCAGGCCCTCCCTGAGCAGCACTGAATCCTCGGCGATGACCACCCGCACCTTGTCCTCCACGATGTTCTTGGCCCCCCAGCCCTGTCCCCGCCCCGGTGCAACAGCATCCAGCATCCCAGCATCGCGAGCCGCACGCGCCCGAGCGACGGGGATACGACAGGCTTCGGTGCCCTTGCACCAGCGGCGTCCCACGTCCGAGGGGCGTGGGACGGGGCCCGGATACGGCACATGAGGGCGGGCCGCGCCATGCCTTCGGCGGGCCCGCCCTCATGCCGGACGCCGGGGTGCTCCCGGCGCCCTCCTGCTCTGCCCCCGCTCACCCCCGCCAGGGCAGCTCGGCCGTGACCGTGGTCGGCCCGCCCTGCGGCGACTCGACCACGAGGATCCCGTCGACCGCGTCCAGCCGCCCGGCGAGCCCCGCGATACCGGACCCGGCGCTCGCGTCGGCACCGCCCCGGCCGTTGTCCCAGACCTGGAGCATCAGCCGGTTCTCGACCTGCCACACCTCGACGCCGGCCTGCGTGGCCCGGCTGTGCTTGCTGATGTTCTGCAGCAGCTCGGAGACCGTGAAGTACGCGATGCCCTCGATGGCCGCCGCCGGGCGGGACGGCAGATCCACCTCGACCTGCACCGGCACCGTGCAGCGGGCGGCGAGCGCCGAGAGCGCCGCGTTCAGGCCACGGTCGGTGAGGACGGCCGGGTGGATGCCCCGGGCCAGGTCGCGCAGCTCCTGCAGGGCCACCTTCACCTCGCCGTGCGCCTCGTCGACCATGCGCGCGGCGGCCTCCGGGTCCTCGGTCAGCTTCTCCTTGGCCAGGCCCAGATCCATGGCGAGGGTGACGAGCCGGGCCTGCGCGCCGTCGTGCAGATCGCGCTCGATGCGGCGCAGATCGGCGGCGGCCGTGTCCACGACGACGCCCCGGTCCGACTCCAGCTCCACCACGCGGGACGCCAGCCGCGACGGCCCGAGCAGCCCGAACACCAGCAGCCGGTCGACGGTCGTCAGGGCCCGGACGATCCACGGCGTGGCGAGCGTCACCAGCAGGCCGACCAGCGCGACGAGGCCGATCTCGAAGGGGTTGTCGAGGTAGATGCGGTGCTGGTCGTCGCCGTAGATCTGCAGCCCGCCCTGGCCCGCGTACATCGGGAAGACCCAGAACCAGAGCGGATACGTCAGCATCGCCCAGCCGTACGACCAGAAGCCCACCCCCACCACGAACGAGAAGATCGCCCACGGCATGTGGATCAGCGCGTACAGCAGATGCCGCCAGGAGGCACCGCTCTTGAGCATCGCCCCCATCCACGCGAACGCCCCGCCGTCCCGGGGCCGCAGCGGCTCCGGCGCATCCACCTCGAGGCCGAGCAGGGCGCGGGCCCGCTGCCGCTCCAGGGCGCCGAAGCCCCGGCAGGCGAAGAGCCCGAACGCGAGCACGGGGATGCCGATGAACGTGATCAGGAGCCCGACGCCGAGCGACATCACCGCCACCGCGAACGCGAACGCGCAGACGCCGATCGGCAGCGAGAGCACCACATAACCGAGCTCCCGCCAGGTACGGGCGGCAAGCGGCGCCCGCAGCCCGGAGGGCACCCGATGCCGCCGCTCCGGCGCGTACCCCTGCCCCTGTCCGTACTCCGTGACCATCGGCGTCATCCGTTTCTGCTCCGTTGCTGCTCCGGACGGCGACTGCGTCCGCCCCGTGTGCCGCCCCGGGCGGCAACTGTGCCCGCCCCGTGCGTCGTACCTCCAGAATCCGCGCCCCGGCGCATCGCTGCCATGGAGCACGTCGGCGTCTTGGACCGGGGGTTTTCCCTACCTTGGGCGAGCTGCCTTTGGCGTGCTTCGACACCTTGGGCGAGCTGCCTTTGGCGTGCCTCGGCGATGGGCAGGGATCACACAGGGGCCCCACCCACCCCGTAAGGGCACTTCCCTACGGAACCCGCTCCCCACCGAGCCGCCCCCTACGGAGCCGCCCCTTGCCGACCCTTACGGAGTCGACTTCCGGTCCCGCCACGGCAGTTCAGCCGTGATCGTCGTCGGCCCGCCCTGCGGCGACTCGATGACGAAGAGCCCGTCGACCGCGCCGAGCCGGTCCGCGAGGCCCGCCATGCCAGTGCCGCCGTCGAGGGAGGCACCGCCGCGCCCGTCGTCCCACACCTGGATCAGGAGCCGCCGGTCGGACCGCCACACGTCGACGCTCGCGGACCGGGCGCCGCTGTGCTTGCTGACGTTCTGGAGGAGCTCGGAGACCGTGAAGTACGCGATGCCCTCGATGGCCTCCGCGGGCCGCTCGGGCAGTTCGGCCGTCACCTTCACCGGCACGGTGCACCGCGAGGCCACCGCGGACAGCGCCGCGTTCAGGCCGCGGTCGGTGAGGACGGCGGGGTGGATGCCGCGGGCCAGGTCGCGCAGCTCCTGGAGGGCGAGCTTCACCTCGCCATGCGCCTCGCCGACCATCTCGGCGGCGGCGTCCGGGTCCTCCAGGAGCTTCTCCTTGGCGAGGCCGAGCCCCATGGCGAGCGCCACCAGGCGGGCCTGCGCGCCGTCGTGCAGATCGCGCTCGATGCGGCGCAGGTCGGCGGCGGCCGTGTCCACGACGACGCCCCGGTCCGACTCCAGCTCCGCGATGCGCTGCTCCAACTCGTCGGACGGGGACAGCAGTCCACGCACCATCGCCCGGTCCGCGTTGGCCAGCCCGCGCACCACGAACGGCAGCACCGGCCACAGCACGAACAGCCCCACCGTGGTGACCGCGAAGGTGACCACGCCCCAGGGCAGCCGCATGACCGCGTACAGCATGGTGCGCCAGCCCACCGGGTCCTTGAGCCCGGTCCACAGCCAGCCGAAGAACCCGCCCCTGTGCCGCGCGGTGGGCAGCGGGCTCGGCTCGTCGACGTGCAGCCCGAGCAGCGTGCGGGCGCGGGCCCGCTCCATCCGCCCGTACTGCCGCGCCCCGGCCAGGCCGAGGGCGAGCAGCGGCAGGCCGATGACCGTGACCGACAGCAGGCCGCCCGTGAACACCACGGTGACGGCGTAGACGAAGCCGATGATGCCCATCGGCAGGTTCACCAGCAGATGGGCGATCTCCCGCCAGGTGTGCCCGCCGTACGCGAACCGGGCGGGCGGCGGCCCGTCGGCGGACGCGGACGCGCCCGTGGACGCGGCTGCGGCGGCGGAGGAGGTCGAAGTGCTCGCGGTCATACGCGCAAGCGTGCCCGGCCGCGCGCCGCGACGCCATGAGGTGCGCTGCCGGGGCGTACGGGGGATAACCCCCCATCCGCCCCGGGTTCCTCCCGGTACCGGCCCGGGTTCCTCCCGGCACCGCCCCCGGTTCCTCCCGGTACGCTCCCCGACCCGGTAACGGAATGGCCGTGACAGATGCCTGACGCTCTGCTTACCGAACCTTTAGCAGGGCCTAGACTCCCGTCCGTACAGATCGTCGAAGCGGGTCCGCTGGACAGCATCCGCAGGGAACGAGGGAGTGAGGGCTGACGTGCACGCACCGGCGCACGACCACATGACGCACGATCATGTGTCGCACCTCGCCGCGAGCTACTACCAGTCGTACTCCGTCGTCGGGCTGCTCGCGCTCGTGGGTGTCCTCTTCGTCGGCGTCGCGTTCGGCGCGGGACGGCTGCTGCGCCCCGTCGTGCCGACCCCGGAGAAGCTCCTCACGTACGAGTGCGGCGTCGACCCCGTCGGCGAGGGCTGGGCACACACCCAGGTCCGGTACTACGTCTACGCGTTCCTGTACGTGATCTTCGCCGTGGACTCGATCTTCCTCTTCCCCTGGGCGACCGTGTTCGCCGCGCCCGGCTACGGCGCGACGACGCTCGTGGAGATGTTCATCTTCCTCGGCTTCCTGGCCGTGGGACTGCTGTACGCATACAAGAAGGGCGTCCTCACGTGGACGTGACCCCGGAGAACCAGAACCCGGTGAACCCGGCGATCCCGGACCCTGTGCCCGTCCTGCTCCCCGAGCCGAAGCGCCTCGGCGCGCTCGCCCGGCTGGCGCCCGAGCCGATGAAGGTGGTCCTCAACTGGGGCCGCCGCTACTCGCTCTGGGTCTTCAACTTCGGCCTCGCCTGCTGCGCGATCGAGTTCATCGCCGCGTCGATGGCCCGCCACGACTTCATCCGGCTCGGCGTGATCCCGTTCGCGCCGGGGCCGCGCCAGGCCGACCTGATGGTGGTCTCCGGCACAGTCACGGACAAGATGGCCCCCGCCGTGAAGCGCCTGTACGAGCAGATGCCCGAGCCGAAGTACGTCATCTCCTTCGGCGCCTGCTCCAACTGCGGCGGCCCGTACTGGGACTCGTACTCGGTGACCAAGGGCGTCGACCAGATCATCCCCGTCGACGTGTACGTGCCGGGGTGCCCGCCCCGGCCCGAGGCGCTGCTCCAGGGCATCCTCAAGCTCCAGGAGAAGATCGCCCGCGAGTCGCTGGGGGAGCGGTACGGCTCCAACGGCGCGGGCTCCATCGGCGCGGGCGTCAATGGCTCGGGCGCCAACGGCTCGGGCAGGCCCTCGACGGCCGCCCTCCGCAGCGACCTGGTGAAACCGCCGACGCCGGGGGAGGCACGGGCATGACCGGCTGGCTGCCGAGCCCCGTCGAGGAGCTCTTCGGTGCCGAGGCGACGGCCGAGGAGTCGTACGAGGTCCTGACGGTGGACGTGCCCGCGGCCGCCTGGATCACGGCACTTCGGACCGCGCGCACCACCCTGAACTGCACCTACTTCGACTGGCTGAGCGCCGTCGACGAACCGGGCACCGGCTTCCGCGTCTGCGCCCACATCGTCGCCCTCGCCCCGGTGCGCCGCCTCCTCGTCCGTACGACGGTGCCGCACGAGGCCCCGGTCCTCGCCACCGCCGTCGACGTCTACGCGGGCGCAGCCTGGCACGAACGCGAGACCCACGAGATGTTCGGCGTCCGCTTCGAGGACCACCCGCACCTGGTCCCGCTGCTGCTGCCCGAAGGCTTCGAGGGCCACCCCCTCCGTAAGGACTTCGTGCTCGCGGCGCGCGTCGCGAAGGCGTGGCCGGGCGCGAAGGAGCCGGGCGAGGGCGCGGGGCACGGCGGGCCCAAGCGCCGCCAGATGCTGCCCCCCGGCGTGCCCGACCCCAACGAGTGGGGCCCGCTCAAGGGCCAACTCCCGCCTGCCCCGGCGCGACCGGCGCGGGGCGCGGGCCGCGCGGGCGCCGCGGGTGAGCGACCGGCGCGGCGGACCCGGACGGCGGGGGAGGGCTCGGCGAGCCAGGCCGCCGCCCCCACGACGGGCGCGCCGGAGACCACCGAGGCGAAGCCTCCGCGCCGGGCACGCAGCGCGAGCCAGGGCTCGGCGAGCCAGCGGGCGACGACGCCCGAGCCCCCGACGGCGCCGCAGCCCTCGGCGGCCGGCAGCAGCAGCCCGGACGCCCCCTGGCACCACGCGAAGCCCGCCTTCGACGACCCGAGGCCCAAGCCGGAACCGGAAGCCAAGCCGGAGCCCGCGCCGGAACCGGAAGCCAAGCCGGAGCCCAAGCCGCGACCGGAAACGTCAGAAGACAACCCAGGAGGAACGGAGTGACCGACGCCCTCGACGTCACCCTGCGGCTCCTCGCCGTCTTCGTCGTCTTCCTCGTGCTGCCCCTGGTCATCGGCCAGACCGAGCACAAGGTGATGGCTCACATGCAGGGCCGCCTCGGCCCCATGTACGCGGGCGGCTTCCACGGCTGGGCCCAACTCGTCGCCGACGGCGTGAAGTTCGCGCAGAAGGAAGACGTCGTCCCGGCCGACGCCGACCGCCGCGTCTTCCAACTCGCCCCCGCCGTCGCCCTGCTGCCCTACCTCCTCGTGCTGATCGCCATCCCGATCGGCCCCGGCGACGGTGCCGTCGGCCAGCTCGTCGACGCGGGCATCTTCTTCGTCCTCGCCGTCATGGGCGTCGGCGTCCTCGGCTCGCTCATGGCGGGCTGGGCCTCGGCCAACAAGTTCTCCCTCCTCGGCGGCCTGCGCACCGCCGCCCAGCTCCTCGCCTACGAACTCCCCATGCTGCTGGCCGCCGCCTCGGTCGCGATGGCCGCCGGAACGGTTTCCCTGCCCGGCATCCTCCACGCCTTCGAGTGGTGGTGGCTGCCCTGGCAGATCGTCGGCGCCCTGGTCTTCTTCGTGGCGGGCCTCGCCGAACTCCAGCGTCCGCCCTTCGACATGCCGGTCGCCGACTCCGAGATCATCTTCGGCGCCTACACCGAGTACACGGGCCTCCGCTTCGCGCTCTTCCTTCTCGCCGAGTACGCGGGGATCGTCGTGCTGTGCGGCCTCACCACCGTCCTGTTCCTGGGCGGCTGGCACGGCCCCGGCGGCGCCGACGGCCTCGGCTGGCTGTGGACCCTGCTGAAGACGGCCGTCCTCGCCTTCGTGGTCATCTGGCTGCGCGTGACCTACCCCCGTCTCCGCGAGGACCAGCTCCAGAAGCTCTCCTGGACCCTCCTCGTCCCGCTCGCCCTCGCGCAGATCGCGCTCACCGGCATCGTGAAGGTGGCGATCAACTAGTGGCTCCGTTCCCCGGCTCCGGCCTGGCCAAGGGCCTGGCCGTCACGCTCCGCACGATGACGAAGAAGACCGTCACCGAGCAGTACCCCGACGTCCAGCCCGAACTCCCGCCCCGCACCCGGGGCGTCATCGGCCTGTTCGAGGAGAACTGCACGGTCTGCATGCTGTGCGCCCGCGAGTGCCCCGACTGGTGCATCTACATCGACTCCCACAAGGAGACGCTCCCGGCGGCGGCCCCGGGCGGCCGCGAGCGCAGCCGCAACGTCCTCGACCGCTTCGCCATCGACTTCTCGCTCTGCATGTACTGCGGTATCTGCATCGAGGTCTGTCCTTTCGACGCGCTGTTCTGGTCCCCGGAGTTCGAGTACGCGGAGACCGACATCCACGAACTCACCCACGAGCGCGACAAGCTCCGCGAGTGGATGTGGACCGTCCCGGCCCCGCCCGCCCTCGACCCGAGCGCCGAGGAGCCGAAGGAGATCGCCGCGGCCCGCAAGGCGGCGGACAAGCTCGCCGCCACGCAGGCGGCCGCAGCCCAGGAGGCCGAGGCTCAGGGGGCCGAGGCCCAGGGGACCGCTGCCGGAACGGAGGGCGACGCGTGACTCTCGCGGCAGGCGCCCCCCAGGGCTTCCTCTCCCCGTCCGGCGTCGAGATCGCCTTCCTGCTCGTCGGCCTCGTCACCCTCGGCGCGGCGGTCATCACCGTCACCACCAAGCAGCTGGTGCACGCGGCGCTGTGGCTGGTCGTGGCGCTCGGCGGGCTCGCCGTCGAATACCTGCTCCTCACGGCCGAGTTCATCGCCTGGGTCCAGGTCCTGATCTATGTGGGCTCCGTCGTCGTCCTCCTCCTGTTCGGTCTGATGCTCACGAGGGCGCCCATCGGCCGCTCCCCGGAGGCCGATTCGGGCAACCGGCCGGTCGCGCTCGCGGTGGCCGTCGCCGCCGCGGCCGCCCTGGTGTGGGTGGTCGTCGACGCCTTCCGTACGCAGTGGATCGACGTGGACTCCCCGCAGGGCTCCACGGACGTCACGGGATCGATCCTGTTCCGCCACTGGGTGCTGCCCTTCGAAGCGCTCTCGGTCCTCCTCCTCGCGGCCCTGGTCGGCGCGATCGTCCTGTCCCGCAAGAAGGACGCCGACGAGAGCACCAACGGAAAGGCGCCCACCACGCGCACCGCTTCGGGCCGTTCGGGCCGCGCGGATCGTTCGGATCGTTCGGATCGAGAGGAGACCAACTGATGCACCTCGCCTATCCCGCGGTCCTCGCCGTCCTCCTCTTCTGCGTCGGCCTCTACGGCGTGCTCGCCCGCCGCAACGCGATCCTGGTCCTGATGTCCGTCGAGCTCATGCTCAACGCGGTCAACCTCAACCTCGTGGCCTTCGACGTCTGGCTGCGCGACGCCCTGCACGCCGGGCAGGCGCTGACCCTCTTCACGATCGCCATCGCCGCCGCCGAGATCGGCATCGGCCTCGCGATCGTCCTGGCGGTCTACCGCAACCGCGGCACGTCCGCCGTCGACGACCTCCGCGACACCGCCGAACGCCCCGACGACCCCGATGACCCGGATGACGGTGCCGAGGGCGCCGCCGCTGACGAACCCGCCCCCGCGGAGCCGTCACAGAAGGCTGAGGCCACCGCGTGACCACGACCACCCTCGCCGTACTCGTCCCCCTCCTGCCGTTCCTGGGCGCGGCCGCCGGTCTGCTCCTCGGCCGCCGGGCCCCCGGTCTCGTCCGCCCCCTCGCCGTCCTGCCCACGCTGACGGCCCTCGTGCTCGCCGTGCTCGTGGCCGTCCGCCAGGGCGGCGAGCAGTCCGTCGACGCCGCCACCGAGCTCACCCCGACCGGCTCGGTCCCCATCGAACTCGCCCTGCACATCGACGGCTTCGCGGCCCTCGTCGCCGTCCTGGTCGGCGTGGTCGCGTCCTGTGTGCAGATCTACTCGACGGGCTATCTGCGCGACGACCCGCGCTACCCCTCGTACGCCGCTCTCGTCTCTCTGTTCACCTCCGCGATGCTGCTCGTCGTCTACTCGGGCGACCTGATGGTTCTCCTGGTGGGCTGGGAAGTCATGGGCATCTGCTCGTACTTCCTCGTCGGCCACTACTGGGAGACCCCGGAGGCCCGCGCCGCCTCGCTCAAGGCGTTCCTGGTCACCAAGCTCGGCGATGTCCCCTTCCTGATCGGCCTGTTCGCGCTCGCCACGGACGCGGGCTCCTTCCGCATCACGAAGATCCTCGCGACCGTCGCGGACGGCGGCCTCGACCACCCGACGCTGATCGCCCTGCTCCTGCTCGCCGGAGTGGCGGGCAAGTCCGCGCAGTTCCCGCTGCACACCTGGCTGCCCGACGCGATGGCGGGCCCCACACCCGTCTCCGCGCTGATCCACGCCGCGACGATGGTCGCCGCCGGTGTCTACTTCGTCGCCCGCCTCCTCCCGGTCTTCGCCGCCTCGCAGGCGGCGCTGGTCGTCCTCGCGGTCATGGCCGCCGTGACCATGGCCGGCTCGGCGCTCGCTGCGCTCGCCCAGGACGACATCAAGCGCGTCCTCGCGTACTCGACGATCGGCCAGCTCGGCTACATGACCGGCGCCCTCGCGGTCGGCGACCGCGGCGCCGCCGTCTTCCACCTCCTGTCGCACGGCGCCTTCAAGGCGCTCCTGTTCCTCGCCGCGGGCGTGATCATCCACGCCGCGGGCACCAACTCCCTGGCCGCGATGTCCCGTATGAAGGACCTCCGCGACCGCGTGCCCGACGCCTACTGGACGATGAGCGTGGCGCTCCTCGCGCTCGCCGCGATCCCGCCGTTCAGCGGCTTCTTCTCCAAGGAGGCGGTGCTCGGGTCCGCCGAGCACGCCGCCACCGGCCACGCCGAGTCCGTCCCGCACGCGGCGGGCTGGATCGTCCTCGTCGCCGCTCTGGTCACCGCCCTCCTCACGGCCGCCTACGCGACCCGCCTGTGGCTGCTCGCCTTCCGGGGCAAGGGCGTCGAGGCCCCTGACCTTCCCCAAGCTCTCAACTCCGTTCGAGCAGGGGAGACCCCATGGCGGCAGCCCGTCACCATGACCGCCGTGCTCTGGGTGCTCGCCGTCCCCTCACTCGCCTTCGGCCTCTCCGTCGGCGCCCTGCCCGACTGGTTCGACGGGCACGAACTCACCCCGACCCTCACCACCTCCGTCCTCGGCACGGGCTTCGCCCTGGTCGGCGCCCTCGTCACCTACGGCGCGTGGCGGCACACCTCGGCCCTCGCCGCCCGCGTCCCCCTGGGCGCCGTCGCCGCCGACCCGGACGCCGACGGCGGACTCGTCGAGGCCGAGGCCATCGCCACGCACACCGTCGAGTACGGCGACCCGGCGACCGCCCCCGACCCGGCGGACCCCGGCCGACTCCTGCTGGGCCCCCTGCACCGGCACGCGGCCGTCGGCTTCCACCTCGACGCCGTCTACACGGCTCTGTTCGTGCGCCCCGTCCAGGCCGCCGCGAGCCTCGTCCGCTTCCTCGACCGCGAGGTCGTCGAGACCTATGTACGCGGTGCGAGCGCCGCCCCCCGCTGGCTGGGCGCCGCGGTGCGCCGGGCCCAGACGGGCAACGTGCAGACCTACCTCAGCGCGCTGCTCGCGGGCGCCGTCGTCCTGGCTGTCGCCGCCGTCCTCGTCGCCACCGCCGGAGCGTGAGCAGCCGTGATCGGTATCAGTGAGTCCGTGATGCAGTTCCTTCTCGCATTGATCGTCGTCGGCCCGCTCATCGGCGCCGCCGCGGCCTTCCTCCCCGCCCCGCCCGGGCTGAAGGGGAAGTCGCCGGAGCAGGCCGTGCTGCGCCACGGCGTGACCGTGACCGGCGTGATCCTGCTCGCCGCGATCGTCCTCGCGCTCGGCTTCGACCATGACCACCCGTCGAAGATGCAGGCCACGACGGATATCAGCTGGATCCCCGCACTCGACGTGCGCATCCATCTCGGCATCGACGGCATCTCGCTCCCCCTCCTGGTCCTGACCGCGCTGCTGACCTTCCTCTGCGCGCTGTACTCCTACTTCAAGATGCCGACGGGCCCGTCCCCCAAGGCATTTGTGGCGCTGATCCTCGTCCTCGAGTCCGGCACCCTCGCGACCTTCGCCGTCCTCGATCTGCTGCTGTTCTTCCTCGCCTTCGAGATGGTCCTCATCCCGATGTACTTCCTCATCGCCCGCTGGGGCGGTGAGCAACGGACCCAAGCTGCTTGGAAGTTCATCCTCTACACGCTGCTCGGCTCCGTCGTCATGCTGCTGGGCCTGCTCCTCATCGGGCTCAAGTCCGGCACATTCGACATGGTGGCACTCGCCACTGACAACGGCCGGTCGCTGACCACATCCGTGCAGGTCATCGCCGTTCTGGCGATCGGGATCGGGCTCGCGGTCAAGACGCCGATGTGGCCGCTGCACAGCTGGCTGCCGGACGCCCACACCGCCGCGCCCACCGTCGGCTCGGTCCTGCTGGCCGGCGTCATGCTCAAGATGGGTACGTACGGGTTCGTCCGGATCCTGCTGCCCGTCGCGCCCGATGGGATGCGGGAGTTCGCGCCGTACCTCGCGGCCTTCGCGGTCGTCGGGATCATCTACGGGTCCCTCGCCTGCCTCGCGCTCGCCAAGCAGGGCGCGAAGGGCGACCTCAAGCGCCTCATCGCGTACTCGTCCGTCGGCCACATGGGCTTCGTCCTGCTCGGCATCTCGACGATGAGCCCGACCGGCGTGAACGGCGCGCTGTTCGCCAACATCGCCCACGGCCTCATCACCGGCCTGCTGTTCTTCCTCGTCGGCGCGCTGAAGGACCGCACGGGCACCACCGACCTCGACAGCCTGGCGCAGCAGTCCGGCGCCGCGCTGTACGGCAGGGCCCCGCGCCTCGGCGGCCTGCTCGCGTTCGGCGCCGTCGCCTCGCTCGGCCTGCCCGGCCTCGCCGGGTTCTGGGGCGAGATGCTCGCCCTGTTCGGCGCGTTCCGGCCCGCCGACGACCTGAGCCGCCCCGCCTTCCTCACCTTCATGTCGATCGCCGCGTTCGGCACCCTGCTCACCGCCGCGTACATGCTCGTCGTCGTGCGTCGCGTCTGCATGGGCCCGACCGCACAGGAGACCCCGAAGCTCGCCGACGTCCACGGCTACGAGTTCGCCGCCTGGACCCCGCTCGTCGCCCTCACCGTCCTCGCCGGACTCTGGCCCGCGGCTCTCCTCGGCCTCACCGACCCGGCCGTGCAGCAGCTCCTCGCAGGAGGCAAGTCGTGACCGTGGCCGCATCGACAGCCGTCACCGAGAGCGCCGCGAGCCTCGTCCAGTCCGTCGACTGGCTCGCGATCGCGCCGCCCACCATCGCGGCGGTCGTGGGCCTCGTCGTGCTCGTCGCCGACCTCTTCCTGCCCGGGGACCGCAAGGCGCTCCTCGGCTGGGTCTCCGTGGTGGGCCTGGCCGCCGCCGCGCTCGCCCTGCTGCCGCTCCTCGACGACGACCGCTCCACGTTCTGCCTGACCGGCGGCGGAGCGGACGCCTGCAGCTACACCGCCGACCGCTTCACGCTGGTCATCCAACTCCTCGTCCTGGGCGGGGCGCTACTGGCGGCCCTGCTGTCGATGAGCACCCTCAAGGACGCCAAGCGCGCGGACCGGGAACTCCCCGAAGGGGAGTTCTGGTTCCTGCTGCTCTCCTCCGCGGCGGGCGCCGCCCTCCTGCCCGCCTCCCGCGACCTCGCCACGCTCGTCGTCGCCCTCGAAGTGGCCTCGCTGCCCGCGTTCGCCCTGGTCGGCATCAAGCGCGGCGACAAGAAGTCCTCGGAAGCGGCCCTCAAGTTCTTCCTGTCCTCCGTGACGGCGACCGCCGTGACCCTCCTCGGCGTCAGCTTCGTGTACGCGGCGACGGGCACCCTGCACCTCACGGAGATCGCCGACAAGCTCCAGCACGTCGACGGGCAGCTCGACACCCTCGCCCAGACCGGAGTCGTCCTCACTCTGGTCGGCTTCGCTTTCAAGGTCGCGGCCGTCCCCTTCCACTTCTGGGTGCCCGACACCTACGTAGGCGCGCCTCTGCCTGTCGCGGCGTACCTCTCCGTGGTCGGCAAGGCGGTCGGCTTCACCGGCCTGATCCTCGTCACCGTCGTCGCCTTCCCGTCGTACGCGGACGTCTGGGGCCCGGCCCTCGCCGTGCTCGCGGCGCTCACCATGACGGTCGGCAACGTGGCCGCGCTGCGGCAGCAGTCCACGCGCGCGTACAGCGCGGTACGCCTCCTTGCCTGGTCGTCGGTCGGCCAGGCGGGCTACCTCCTGGTGCCCATCGCGTCCGCCGGGTACGCGGATGACGGCGCCGCCGCGCAGAAGGCGGTCGGCTCCACCGTCGCGTACGCCCTGATGTACGCGGCCGTGAACCTGGGTGCCTTCGCCGTGGCCGCCCTGGTGGGCCGCAGCCGGCGCCTGAACCGCGTCAGCGACTACTGCGGCCTGTACGCGCGCAGCCCCCTCGCCGCCGTCGTCCTGGCCTTCTTCCTGCTCTGCCTCGCGGGCCTGCCGCCCGGCATCATCGGCCTCTTCGCGAAGGTCACGGTCTTCTCGGCGGTCGTCGACGCGGGCCTCGGCTGGCTCGCAGTGATCATGGCGGCGAACGTCGTCATCGCGCTCTACTACTACCTCCAGTGGACCGCGCTCCTGTTCCGCGCCCCCGAGGGCGAGCCGCAGAAGCACCGCGTCCCGGCGCCGCTGACCGTGGCCATCTCGCTGACCGCCGTCCTCGCGGTGGCCCTCTCCGGAGCGCCCCAGCTCGTGCTGCGGTTCGCGGACACCGGCCTGTTCTGACGGCCGCCCCCGGCCGGGCCCCGGACACCGGCCCGAGGCCGTCACCCGTAAGGCCCACACCGCTCCTGCGCGCACAAGGGAACTAGCGCTCCTCGCCTGGCGTTGACCAGTACGGGAGGGTCCACTGAACAGTGGAAGACCAGTCAGCAGAGGGTTCCCCCACGCACCATCAGGAGGGCCACCGTGCACCGCCGGCACAATGGGCTGAAGACCGCCGTACTGCTCGGGGGACTGTCCGCTCTCATCATCGTCATCGGCAGTTTCTTCGGCCGTACGGGCTTGATCGTCGCCGTCCTCGTGGCGCTCGGCACCAACGCGTACGCGTACTGGAACAGCGACAAGCTGGCCCTGCGCGCCATGCGTGCCCGCCCGGTGAGCGAGTTCGAGGCACCCGAGCTGTACCGCATGGTCCGCGAGCTCTCCACCGAGGCCCGCCAGCCCATGCCCCGCCTGTACATCTCACCCACGGAAGCGCCGAACGCGTTCGCGACGGGCCGCAATCCCCGTAACGCCGCGGTGTGCTGCACCGACGGCATCCTCCGCCTCCTGGACCAGCGCGAGCTGCGCGGCGTCATCGGCCACGAGCTCAGCCACGTCTACAACCGCGACATCCTGATCTCGTCGGTCGCCGGAGCCCTCGCCTCCGTGATCATGTTCTTGGTCAACTTCGCCTGGCTGATCCCGGTCGGCCGGTCGAACGACAACGACGGCCCGGGCATCTTCGGCATGCTCCTGATCATGCTCCTCGGCCCGCTGGCGGCCTCGATCATCCAGCTCGCGATCAGCCGCTCCAGGGAGTACGAGGCGGACGCCTCCGGAGCCCAACTGACCGGCGACCCGCTAGCCTTGGCCAGCGCCCTGCGCAAGCTGGACGCGGGTACGAAGCAGCTCCCGCTGCCGCCCGAGCCCCGGATCGAGACGGCGAGCCACATGATGATTGCCAACCCCTTCCGGCCCGGCCAGGGCATGTCCAAGATGTTCTCGACGCATCCGCCGATGGCGGAGCGGATCGCCCGGCTCGAGCGGATGGCAGGTCGTCAGCAGTGAAGACAATCCTCAACGTCATATGGCTCGTCCTCTGCGGCTTCTGGATGTTCCTCGCCTATCTCCTGGCCGGTGTCATCCTCTGCATCACGATCATCGGCATCCCCTTCGGTCTGGCGAGCTTCCGCATCGGCCGCTACGCCCTCTGGCCCTTCGGCTACACGACAGTTGAGCGCCGCGACGCGGGCGCCCCTTCCTGCATCGGCAACGTCCTGTGGCTGCTGCTCGCGGGCTGGTGGCTCGCCCTCGGCCACATCGTCACCGGCTTCCTGCTCTGCGTCACGATCATCGGCATCCCCCTGGGCGTCGCCAACTTCAAGCTCATCCCGGTCTCGCTGCTGCCGCTGGGCCGCGAAATCGTGCCCACGGACCAGCAGTTCGCGGCCTGGTAGTGCACCTCCCGAAGTACGCCCTCGCGGCGTACGACGCCGAGAACCTCCAGCACGACGACATCTGGGCCCTGTGCGAGGACGCCGAGGCCCTCTTCGCCGACCCGCCGCCACGCGCGCGTGCCCGCTACGAACTCCTCGGCTGCACCCCGCAGGGAGAGCTGGCCGCTGCCGTGGAGGCGGCGCTGGCCGACGGCTCCGCCCCGCTCGGCTTCCTCGCCCTGGAGATCCTCGACAAGGCACACACGGGCGTGGGGGAGTGGTATCTGGAAGACGTACGGGTCCTCGGCGCCCGCGTCTGCGCCCGCGACCTGTCCCGCCTGGACCTCACCGTCGAGGCGTCGGAGGCGGACGGGCAAGCCGACTACCCGCAGTGCCCGCCCCTGTCCCCGGGATACCGGCTCCTCGGCCCCGCGGACGAACCGTGGGGCCCCTGCCGGGACTTGGCCCGCGTACGGGACAGCGGCCCCGCGACGGCCGCACCGGAGGGGCCCCCGGTACGACTCCTCGGCTGCGCACCCCGGGGCGCCCTGCGCACGGCCCTGGACGCCGGCAAGGAGGCCCTCGGCCACGCCGCGCTGCTCCGCCTCGACGAGTCCGGGAAGACGCTGGAGGAGGCCGCGGAGGGCGAGCTCATCGCGTGGATCCCGTCCGCGCGCGGGCGTGGCCTCGTCGACCTCACCCTGGACCCGTGGTCGGACCGTCCGCCGCCCGCGGCCCGGCAGGTCTGGGACACATGGTGGCCCGGCCACCCCACCGAGCCCAACCTGTGGGCGCCGCTCACCACCGAAGGCCGCGACCACTGGATGGGCACCGCACTGGTCAACCGCGCGTGGTACGCCCCCGACGCCGGCCCCGGAGCCACGTACCACCTGGACGGCCGCCACATCACCGACGTACCCGGCTTCTACTGCGCGCTGGGCGAGGCGGTGAACGGGCCCGGGGGCTACTTCGGCCGGAATCTCGACGCGGTCACCGACTGCCTCCGAGGCGGCTTCGGCGCCCGCTCGCCCGTCACCCTCGTCTGGCACGACGCCCACATCGCCCGGTCCTGCCTGGGCCTGACCCCGCGCGTGGACCAGCGTCCGCACACCTTCGAGGAACTCCTCACGTTCCTCGTGGAGGAACGCGTCCAGGTCGAGCTCGCCTGACGCAGGCTGCCCCGACCCGGTCGGCCGGGCCCCAGAGGCCCGCGCGCGCCCCAACTACCCACGGGACAACCACTTCCGCGCCCCGTACACCGCGACCCCCACCCCCAGCACCGCGCTCCCCGCCACCACGGCCCCCACCGGCAGCGCGAAGGCGAGGACCACACACCCCAGGCCCCCCACCAGCGGCCCCATGCGCGCGAGCGGCGACGAACTCAGCGTCCACGCCGAGGCGTTGGCGACGGCGTAGTACACCAGCACCCCGAACGACGAGAAGCCGATCGCACCCCGCACGTCCACCGTCGCCGCGAGCACCGCCACCACGGCGCCCACCACGAGCTCCGCCCGGTGCGGCACCCGGAACCGCGGATGCACCGCCGCGAGCGCCCCCGGCAGATGCCGGTCCCGCGCCATGGCGAGCATCGTCCGCGATACCCCGAGGACCAGCGCGAGCAGCGACCCGAGCGCCGCCACCGCCGCCCCCACCCGCACCACCGGCGCGAGTTCCGGCACCCCCGCCGCCCGCACCGCGTCGGCCAGCGGCGCCGTGGCCCCGGCGAGCCCGCCCGCACCGAGCACCGACAGGGCGGCCACCGCCACGGCCGCGTACACGCACAGCGTGATCCCCAGGGCCAGCCGGACGGCCCGCGGAATGGTCCGCGCCGGATCGCGCACCTCCTCCCCGAGCGTCGCCACGCGCGCGTACCCGGCGAACGCGAAGAAGAGCAGCCCTGCCGCCCGCAGCACCCCGCCCGCCCCACCGGAGAGGTCCACGTCGAGCCGGCCCGCCTCCGCCGCCCCTGAACCGAGACAGACGGCGACGACCGTCGCGAGCACCGCGAGGACCACGGCCACGATCACGCGCGCGAGCCACGCCGACTTCTGCACGCCTCCGTAGGTCACGGCGGTCAGCGCCACCACGGCCCCCGCCGCCACCGCATGTGCCTGCCCCGGCCAGGCGTACGCCCCCACGGTCAGCGCCATCGCCGCGCACGAGGCGGTCTTCCCTACGACGAAGGCCCAGCCCGCGAGGTATCCCCAGAACTCCCCGAGCCGCTCCCGCCCGTACACGTAGGTGCCGCCGGACGCGGGGTACCTGGCGGCGAGCCGTGCGGACGCCGTGGCGTTGCAGTACGCCACCACAGCGGCGATCCCGAGGCCGACGAGCAGCCCCGGCCCCGCCGCCTCCGCCGCGGGCCCCAGAGCGGCGAAGACGCCCGCCCCGACCATCGCCCCGAGCCCGACCACGACCGCGTCCCCGACGCCCAGCGTCCGTCGCAGCTCTGGCTGTGTCATGCGCCGCACCCTACTGATCGCCGCAACCGCGCCCCGTCCGCGCGGCGTCTTCCCCGTCAACAGCGCACGAAAGGTCAGGTCACCGCATGGGCATCCTCAGCTGGATCCTTCTGGGCCTCATCGCCGGAGCCATCGCCAAGGTCCTGCTGCCGGGCCGCGACCCGGGCGGTTTCGTCGGTACGACGGTCATCGGCATCGCCGGCGCCTTCATCGGCGGCTGGCTCTCCGCCCGCTATTTCGACCGCCCCATAGTCAAGGACTTCTTCGACGGAGCCACCTGGGCAGCCGCGATCGGCGGCTCCCTGGTCCTGCTGATCGCCTACCGCCTCCTCTTCGGCAATTCCCGCCGCTGACCTCTCCGTAGGCGCAAGAACTGCAGCCAGCAGCAAGGGCGGGCACCCGGTCCGGGTGCCCGCCCCACGTCTGTCGGCCCTCTCCAGGACGCCGATTGCGGACCGGCCTCTCCTGGAGAGCGATTCGCCTGCGCCTAGCGGTAGTTCACGAACTGCAGCGCGAAGTCGAAGTCCTGCCCCTTGAGCAGCGCCTGCACGGCCTGCAGGTCGTCGCGGCTCTTGGAGCTGACACGCAGCTCGTCGCCCTGGACCTGCGCCTTGACGCCCTTGGGGCCCTCGTCGCGGATGATCTTGGCGACCTTCTTCGCGTTCTCCTGGGAGATGCCCTCCTCGATCGAGGCGAAGATCTTGTACTCCTTGCCGGAGATCTGGGGCTCGCCCGCGTCCAGCGCCTTCAGCGAGATGCCCCGCTTGACGAGCTTGGACTGGAAGACGTCGAGGATCGCCTTGACCCGCTCCTCGCCGCTCGCCTCCATCAGGATCTTCTCGCCGGACCACGAGATCGAAGCGCCCGTGCCCTTGAAGTCGTAGCGCTGCGAGATCTCCTTCGCGGTCTGGTTGAGGGCGTTGTCGACCTCCTGCCGCTCGACCTTCGAGACGATGTCGAAACTGGAGTCGGCCATGTCCTGTGGCTCCTTGTATCGGGGTATGCGTACTCAGCGGATACACGGCCTACAGCCGCCGACCGCATCCCGCAAAGCCTAGCCACTGCCCCCGCGCGGGGTGCCGATCAATCGGGTGGCGAAGCACCCCTGTGCATCAGGTATCGTTTACGTCGTTGCCACGGAGCGCCGCCCCAAAGCGGATCTCAGGCAGCGACCCAGGCGGTGTGCCCGAGCGGCCAAAGGGAGCAGACTGTAAATCTGCCGGCTCAGCCTTCCCAGGTTCGAATCCTGGCGCCGCCACATTGAGGAAGCCCCCTCCAACTGCGGAAACGCAGCATGGAGGGGGCTTTTTCGTATGCACGCCGCCACGGCGCGGGCAGACTGTCCCCATGTCGTCCCGTCGCAGGAACTGCCCGGAGTGCCGCCGCGAGATCGCCGTCGTCGCGGGCCGCTTCGCACGCCACGACCCTCCAGGAGCGCACGGCACCGGCGAGCTCGTCTCCTGCCCCGGCTCCCGCAGGCTGGCCCAACTCGGCGCCGCACAACCGGCTCTCGACGGCTACACGGTCCCGGACTTCCCGGGCCAGCTGCCGCTGTTCTGACGCGCCTGCTCCTCGCTCAGAAGCTCAGTTGCCCGCCACGGACTTGACCGCCACGGAGACGGGCGTGGAGCCGCTGATCAGCTCCAGCGTCAGCCCCGCCGTGGCCGCGCTCTCCAGGAGCTCGGCCAGGACCGCGGCGACATCGTCCCGGGGGACCGGCCCGCGCCCCGTAGACGCCTCCAGACGTACGAGACCGGTGCCCGCGTCGTCCGTGAGCATCCCGGGCCGCAGGATCGTCCAGTCGAGCCCCGCACGCGCGCGTACGTTCGCGTCGGCCTCGCCCTTGGCGCGCAGATAGGCGTCGAAGACCTCGTCGCCCGGGCGGGCCGGATCCGCGCCCATCGAGGACACCACGACATAGCGCCGCACCCCGGCCTGCTCCGCCGCGTCGGCGAAGAGCACGGCAGCGCCCCGGTCGACGGTCTCCTTGCGGTCGATACCGCTGCTGGGCCCCGCGCCCGCGGCGAACACCGCCGCGTCCGCGCCCTCCAGGTGGCGCGCGACCTCGTCGACGGACGCCGACTCCAGGTCGCACAGCACCGGTTCGGCACCGGCGTCCCGCAGATCGGCTTCCTGCCCGGCATTGCGGATCAGCCCGGCTACTTCGTCACCGCGCGCGGCGAGCAGACGCTCCAGCCGCAGCGCGATCTGACCGTGTCCCCCAGCGATGACAATGCGCATGCTTCCGACCGTACGGCAGGCGCGACCGCTTCGCCCCGGCACGCACGCGTGCCCCCACAGCGGGCAGCGCGCTTCCGGACAGGCGCGCGGGCCGGCCCGCTCAGGCCCGGCGGTCCCGGGCGCGCGTCAGGACGGCTCGCCGCCCTTCGTGCGCCCCTGCTCACTGCCCTTCGACCGCCCCTGCCGCGGCAGGTCGAGCGCGACGGCAGCCGCCGAGTCGCAGTATTCGCGCACCGCGCTGGTCCGCGCCACCACGCGCCCCCGGTGCACCACGATGCGGCTGTACGCGAGCGAGAGCGCGCCCGCGAGCCGGTCCCCGCGCACGGCGAGCAGCTCGGCCGGAAAGCCCGCCTCCACGCGGACCTCGGGCAGCCCCATGGCCGCGCGCGCCGCCCCGCTCACCGCCCCGTACGCGTCTTCGGGTCGCAGCCCGCTCCGCGAGGCCAGCAGATAGGCGGCCTCCAGCGGATCCCCGCGCCCCACCGGGTTCGACACGTCGCGCATCGCCCCGCTGCCCGCCGCGAGCCGCACCCCCGCCGACCGCAGCAGCCGCACCGGCGCCACCCCGCGCCCCTCCGCCCCTCCGCACCCGCCCTGCGGCAGGCAGACCACGGTCACCCCGGCCGCCGCCAGCTGATCCGCGGCCCGTGAGGCGACGTCGGCGGGCAGCCGCCCGAGTCCCCCGCACGGCCCGATGCTCACTCCCGGCCGCAGCCCGCCCGCCATCGCGGCGAGCCGGGCGAGCCGCGCCGGGTCGCTGCCGTCCGTGTGCAGGTCGACGGGGCAGCCGTGCTCCGCCGCGATCTCCAGGACAGCTTCCGCGTACCCCGTCGGATCGGGGTCGACATCGGGACAGCCGCCCACTACGGAGGCGCCCATTTTCACGGCGTCCCGCAGCATCGCGAGCCCGTCGGCCCCAGCCGCTCCGGTCAGCAGCCGCGGCATCGCCACGGCCGTCAGATCGACGAGCCCGCGCAACGAGCGCCGCGCCTGGAGCACCGCCTCCATCGACGTCAGCCCCTGGAGATCTCCGATGCGCACGTGCGAGCGCAGCGCCGTCGCCCCGTGGCCGAGCTGCAGCAGGGCGGCCTCGGTGGTGCGCCGCTGGACGTCCGCGAGTTCGTACGAGACGGGGCCCTCGGCGTCCGCGGACAGTGCGGTGTCGCCATGGGCGTGCGGCTCGGCGGCCGCGGGCAGCAGGAGGTAGCCGCCGAGGTCTACGCGCGCGGCGTGCGCGGTGAGGCTGCCGGCGGTCCCGACCGCCTCGATGTGGCCGCCCCCGAGCCGCACGTCCACGGTCCTGCCGTCGGTGAGCCGGGCCCCGCACAGCAGCAAGGAAGACGCCTCGGCGGCGGACTCGCCGCTGGAGGACCCGGAGGAGTGGGGCTGCTGCGGCTGACTGTCGGGCATCGCGCTCCTGTGGTTCGGGGGCGGCTGCTGGGGCGTCGAGGCGCACAAGATCACGCAGCGTGAGTCGAGCCTAGGGTGACGACCGGCCCGCTTCGAGGAGGAGCGCAATAGTCGTACCGGTGTGGTGCGGGGTACCGATGGGGCGTATCCAGACGGCAGTGACGGGGCTGCCCATGCCCCCGGACGGCCCTGGCGAAACGGATTTGGGCGATCGGCGACCGAGCGTGTAATGTCTTCATCGCTCGCCCCAATAGCTCAGTCGGTAGAGCGTCTCCATGGTAAGGAGAAGGTCTGCGGTTCGATTCCGCATTGGGGCTCTGATGTCGAGTGATCCTCGCCTTCGGGCGAGGGGATCCGGCATCGCAGCGGTGTAGCTCAGTCGGTAGAGCAAGCGGCTCATAATCGCTGTGTCACCGGTTCAAGTCCGGTCACCGCTACTCCTGGTAGCCGATTGTGGGGTCGGTCCTTCGATCGGCTACTCTTTTTTGCGTTCATCCGTCCATCCGTCCGTCAAGGAGCACTCACGTGGCTGCCACCGACGTCCGCCCGAAGATCACGCTGGCCTGCGTGGAGTGCAAGGAGCGGAACTACATCACCAAGAAGAACCGGCGCAACAACCCGGACCGTCTTGAGATGAAGAAGCACTGCCCGCGTTGCAACGCGCACACCGCGCACCGCGAAACGCGATAAATACAGGCTCGTTCGTGAGGCCGTCCCCGATTGCTGGGGGCGGCCTCACGGCGTTTACAGATCAGGCCGCATCTGTTTCGGCCAGTCGACCTTCAGCTGCAGGAGGTGCCGAGCCATGGCGCTCGACCAGTCCTTCGTGGGGCGGTCCTACCCGCCCACCGACCCCTATGAGGTCGGCCGGGAGAAGATCCGGGAGTTCGCCGAGGCCGTGGGGGACGCCAACCCCGCGTACGTCGACCCGGAGGCCGCCAAGGCGCTCGGGCACCCGGATGTGATCGCCCCGCCGACCTTCGTCTTCGCGATCTCCTTCAAGGCCGCGGGCCAGGTCATCGAGGACCCCCAGCTGGGGCTCGACTACAGCCGCGTCGTGCACGGCGACCAGAAGTTCTCGTACCGGCGCCCCGTGCGCGCGGGCGACCGGCTCACGGTCACGTCGACCATCGAGGCGATCAAGTCCATGGCGGGCAACGACATCCTGGACATCCGGGGTGAGGTGCACGACGAGGCAGGGGAGCACGTGGTGACCGCGTGGACCAAGCTCGTCGCGCGTGCGGTCGAGGAGGCGTAAGCGATGGCGGCGAAGATTTCCTACGACGACGTCGAGGTCGGTACGGAGCTGCCGGCCCAGACCTTCCCCGTGACGCGCGCCACGCTCGTCCAGTACGCGGGTGCCTCCGGGGACTTCAACCCGATCCACTGGAACGAGAAGTTCGCGGTCGAGGTCGGTCTCCCGGACGTCATCGCGCACGGCATGTTCACCATGGCCGAGGCGATCCGCGTCGTGACGGACTGGACGGGCGACCCGGCCGCCGTCGTCGAGTACGGCGTGCGTTTTACCAAGCCCGTCGTGGTCCCGAACGACGACAAGGGCGCGACCATCGAGGTCAGCGCCAAGGTCGCCGCCAAGCTGGACGACAGCCAGGTGCGGGTCGACCTCACGGCGATGAGCGCGGGCCAGAAGGTCCTCGGCATGTCGCGCGCGGTCGTGCGGCTGGCCTGAGCTTCGAGAGCTTCGAAAGCGCGCAGTAAGGGGCACCCGGCCATTGCGGGTGCCCCTTACGCGTATGAGGCGGCGGCTCACGCGGTGAGGGTGGCGCGCACCACCCTCTTGACGTAGATAGTGATTGGCCACTAACTTCCTTGCATGGCAAGGATGAGCGCAGAGGAGCGACGTGAGAGCGTCATCCGCGCGGCGATGACCGAGTTCGCCCGCGGCGGCTACAAGGGCACCTCCACCGAGGCGATCGCCAAGCGGGTCGGTGTCTCGCAGCCGTATCTCTTCCGCCTTTTCCCCGGCAAGCAGGCCATCTTCCAGGCGGCGTCCATGCGTTGCTGTCAGGAGACCACCGAAGTCTTCAGGAGGGCGTCCGAGGGGCTCGAGGGGGAGGCCGCCCTGCACGCCATGGGCGCGGCCTACCAGGCGCTCATCGCCGACGACCCGGACAAGCTGCTCATGCAGATGCAGATCTACGTCGCCGTGGCCGCCGCGGAGGCGGCCGGGGACCACGAGTTCGGTGAGGCGCTCCGGTCGGCGTGGATGGAGATGTACGACGTGTGCCGGCTGGCGCTGGGGGCGGATGTCGGCGAGACGACGCAGTTCCTCGCCTACGGGATGCTCATCAACGTCCTGGTCTCGATGGGCTTTCAGCCCGATCATCGAGTCTGGACCGGCTTCTACGACTCGTCGCAGCCCAAGGGCTGAGTCGTGCGCAGGTGAGTGGGGGCGGGCTTTCTGTGTCCGCAAAAGTTAGTCATTGATAACTAACAACAAGGGGAAGCAATGTCACAGCAAGCCGAACGTCGCGGGGGAGTCGTCTGGGCCCTCGTCGTCACCAGCGCCGCCGGATTCATGGCGGCCCTCGACAACCTCGTGGTCACCACCGCCCTGCCCTCCATCCGAAAGGACCTCGGCGGGGCCCTGGAGGACCTTGAATGGACCGTGAGCGCCTACACGCTCACCTTCGCCGTGCTGCTGATGTTCGGCGCGGCCCTGGGGGACCGCTTCGGCCGCCGCTGGCTCTTCCTCATGGGCCTGGTGATCTTCACGGGGGCCTCCGCGGGCGCGGCGCTCGCACCCGGCATCGGCGGGCTGATCGCCGCCCGCGCGGTCCAGGGCGTCGGCGCCGCGATCATGATGCCGCTGACGCTGACCCTGCTCACGGCCGCCGTGCCCGTGGCCAAGCGCGGTATGGCGTACGGGATTTGGGGTGCCGTCAACGGCCTCGCGGTGGCCAGCGGCCCGCTCATCGGCGGCAGCCTCACCGAACATGTGTCGTGGCAGTGGATCTTCTGGCTGAACGTGCCGATCGGCCTGGCCCTGCTGCCGCTCGCCCGGCTGCGCCTCGCGGAGTCGTACGGCACGGGGGCGCCCTTGGACATCGTCGGCACCGTGCTCGCCAGCGGCGGACTCTTCGGGATCGTGTACGGCCTGATCCGCGGCAACATCGACGGCTGGACCAGCATGCCGGTCCTCACCGGGCTGTTCGCGGGCGCCGCGCTCCTTGCCGGGTTCATCCATCACGGCATCCGCAACGCCAACCCCATGCTCCCCATGCGTCTCTTCCGCAGCCGCGCCTTCTCCGCGATCAACGCCGCCAGCCTGCTGATGTTCGTCGGGATGTTCGGCTCGATCTTCCTGCTCAGCCAGTTCCTCCAGGGCGTCCTCGGCTACTCGCCCACCGAGGCGGGGCTGCGGATGCTGCCCTGGACCGGCATGCCGATGCTCGTCTCGCCGATCGCGGGCTATCTCTCGGGCCGGATCGGCGGCCGCCCGGTCGTCGCCGCGGGGCTCGTGCTGCAGGCCGTCGGCCTCGGCTGGTTCGCCACCGTCGTCGCCACCGACGTGTCGTACGCCGCACAGCTCCCCGCCCTGATCCTCAGCGGCATCGGCATGGCCCTGTACTTCGCCCCGGCCGCCGACCTGGTCATGTCCAGCGTCCGCCCCTCGGAGCAGGGCATCGCGTCCGGCGCCAACAACGCCCTGCGGGAGGTCGGCGGCGCCCTCGGCATCGCGATCCTGGCCTCGGTCTTCTCCGGCCAGGGCGGCTGGGAGTCGCCGCAGGCCGCCGTGGACGGGCTGCAGCCCGCGCTCTGGGCGGGCGCCGCGGTGGTGGCCCTGGCGGCGGTGGCGGCGGCGCTGCTGCCGCGGCGGTCGGCGGCCGGGAGCCCCGTGGCGGCCGCCGTGGAGCCCGCGGCCGAGGAGCGCGCCCCGGCCGGTGTCTGACCACGGCGGCTCCCGCGGTCCGTGGCCCCGCCCGAGCGGTGGGGCCACGGACCGTACCCTTGTGCACGTGCAGGAACTTCACGACGCCCCCCTCGCCCCGCTGACCACCTTCCGGCTCGGCGGCCCCGCGACCCGCCTGATCACCGCGACGACCGACGCCGAGGTGATCGCCGCCGTCCGCGAGGCCGACGACACCGGTACGCCACTGCTGCTCATCGGCGGCGGCAGCAACCTGGTCATCGGCGACAAGGGCTTCGCGGGCACCGCCCTGCGCATCGCCACCCAGGGCTTCGAACTCGACGGCACGAAGCTGGAGTTGGCGGCCGGCGAGATCTGGACCGACGCCGTCGCGCGGACGGTCGAGGCGGGTCTCGCGGGCGTCGAGTGCCTCGCCGGAATCCCCGGCTCCGCAGGCGCGACGCCGATCCAGAACGTGGGGGCGTACGGCCAGGAGGTCTCGTCGACGATCACCGAAGTGATCGCGTACGACCGGAAGACCCAGGAAACGGTCACGATTCCGAACGCCGAGTGCGACTTCTCGTACCGTCACAGCCGCTTCAAGACCGATCCCGACCGCTATGTGGTCCTGCGCGTGCGCTTCGAGCTGGAGGACGCGGGCGGCCAGAGCGCCCCGATCAAGTACGCGGAGACGGCCCGCACGCTCGGCGTGGAGGCGGGTGACCGCGTGCCCGCCGCCCTCGCCCGGGAGACGGTCCTGAAGCTCCGCTCGGGCAAGGGCATGGTGCTCGACCCCGAGGACCACGACTCCTGGTCGGCCGGGTCCTTCTTCACCAACCCGATCCTCACCGAGGAGGAGTTCGCCGCCTTCCGCGCGCGCGTGGAGCAGCGCCTGGGCGCGGACACCGCCCCGCCCGCCTTCCCGGCGGGGGAGGGGCGCGTGAAGACCTCCGCGGCCTGGCTCATCGACAAGGCGGGCTTCACCAAGGGCTACGGATCGGGGCCTGCCCGCATCTCCACGAAGCACACGCTCGCGCTCACCAACCGGGGCGGCGCCACTACGGAGGACCTGCTCGCACTGGCCCGTGAGGTCGTCGCCGGAGTGCGCGAGACCTTCGGGATCACGCTGGTCAACGAGCCGGTGACGGTGGGCGTCAGCCTGTAGGCAATGGCCGGAGGGTGGTCAGTGGGCCACCTCAGTAAGCCACCCCCACCCCCTGCTTCACGGTGGCCGGATCGTCGATCATGGCCAGCATCGCGTGCGCCACGTCCGCCCGCGCGATCGTCCGCCCCGCGCGCGGGAAGCTGCCCACGGCCGTCCGGTACGAGCCCGTGAGCGGCTTGTCGAGCAGCCGCGGCGGCCGCACCGACGTCCAGTCCGTCGCGCTGCCCGCCAACTCGGCCTCCATGGCGGTCAGGTCGGCGTAGACGTCCTTCAGGATCATGCTGATCACGGCCCGCATGGCACGGTCCAGCAGCGGTGTGTCCGCGGGTTCGAGCCCCACCGGCCCGGCGCTCACCACCAGGAGGCGGCGCACCCCCTCCGCCTCCATGGCCCGCAGTACCGGGCGGGTCACCTCGGTGGCGATGCCCGCGTCCGCGCGCTTGCGGGCGCCGAGTCCCGACAGGACCGCGTCCCGGTCGGCGACCGCAGGCCGCAGCGCTTCCGCGTCCTTGAGGTCGGCCCGGAACACCTCCAGGCGCTCGCCGGTCACTGTGAACCTGGCAGGGTCCCGCACGACCGCCGTCACCTCGTGGCCCGCGTTGAGCGCCTGCTTGACGATCTCCTGGCCGATGCCCCCGGTCGCACCGAAAACTGTGAGCTTCATGGCACACCCTCCCAAGGTGGGTAAGTATTCACTCACCCCTAGGGTGAGTGGGCACTCACCCACTCGTCAAGCTTCTTTGGAGTACGCATGCAGCAGAAGCCGACCCGCACCCGCCTCGTCGACGCCGCACGCGAACTCATGCTGACCCTCGGCCTCGCGCGCACCACCACCAAGGAGATCGCCAAGGCGGCCGGCTGCTCCGAAGCGGCTCTCTACAAGCACTTCGCCAACAAGGAGGAGCTGTTCGTGACGGTCCTCAACGAACGGCTGCCCCGGCTCAACCCGCTCCTGACCAGGCTCGTCCTCGACTCGGGCGGGCACAGCGTCGAGGAGAACCTCACCGAGATCGCCCGCCAGGCGGCCCTCTTCTACGCGCAGACCTTCCCGATGGCCGCCTCCCTGTACGCGGAGCCCCAGCTCAAGCGCCGCCATGAAGAGGTGATGCGCGAGATGGGCACGGGCCCGCACAAGCCCATCGAGGGCCTGGACGCCTATCTGCGCGCCGAACAGAAGGCGGGCCGCATCCGCGCGGACGCCGACACCCACGCCGCCGCGTCGCTCCTCCTGGGGGCCTGTGCCCAGCGCGCTTTCGCGTACGAAATGACGCCGGACGGCCAACCACCGCAGCCCGTCGACGAGTTCGCGGCAGCCGTCGCCCGCACCCTCCTGAGCGGAATCAGCTAGCCAGCCACGCGTCGACCCCGGAAAGCAGCTTCTCCTTGATGTCGACGGGGGCGGCCGACCCGCGCACCGACTGCCGCGCGAGCTCGGCCAGCGCGGCGTCGTCGAAGCCGTGGTGGCGCCGCGCGAGCTCGTACTGAGCGGCGAGCCGCGACCCGAAGAGCAGCGGATCGTCGGCGCCGAGCGCCAGCGGCACCCCGGCCTCGTACAAGGTCCGCAGCGGCACGTCCTCGGGCTTCTCGTAGACGCCGAGCGCCACATTCGAAGCCGGGCAGACCTCGCAGGTCACGCCCCGCTCGGCGAGGCGCCGCAGCAGCCGTGGGTCCTCGGCGGCCCGCACCCCGTGCCCGATCCGGGAGGCGTGCAGGTCGTCCAGGCAGTCCCGCACGGACGAAGGGCCCGTCAGCTCGCCCCCGTGCGGGGCGGACAGCAGCCCGCCTTCGCGGGCGATGTGGAAGGCGCGGTCGAAGTCCCGTGCCATGCCGCGCCGTTCGTCATTGGAGAGCCCGAAGCCGACGATGCCGCGGTCGGCGTAGCGCACCGCGAGCCGGGCCAGCGTGCGGGCGTCCAGCGGGTGCTTCATGCGGTTGGCCGCGACCAGCACCCGCATCCCGAGCCCGGTCTCCCGCTGCGCGCTGTCCACGGCGTCCAGGATGATCTCCAGGGCCGGGATGAGCCCGCCGAGCCGAGGCGCGTACGACGTCGGGTCCACCTGGATCTCCAGCCACCCCGAGCCGTCCCGCAGATCCTCCTCGGCGGCCTCGCGCACGAGGCGCTGGATGTCCTCGGGCTCCCGCAGGCAGGACCGGGCGGCATCGTAGAGCCGCTGGAAGCGGAACCAGCCGCGCTCGTCGGTGGCCCGTAGCTTCGGTGGCTCGGCGCCGGTCAGCGCCTCGGGCAGCCGGACGCCGTACTTGTCGGCGAGATCCAGCAGGGTCGAGGGGCGCATCGACCCCGTGAAGTGCAAGTGCAGATGGGCCTTCGGCAGCTCTCTTACGTCGCGTACACGCTCCATCCCAAGATCCTGCCGTACACACCTGTCGTACCGGTAGCCGCTTTTCCCCATCGGGTACCTGCCCGAACTGACAAACGGGCCCCTCCGTAGACACTTTCTACGGAGGGGCCCGTCCACGCGCGCGTGGAGCGCGAAAACCGCGAAGGCGTCAGTCGCGGGCCTCCGCGAGCAGCTTCTGCAGCCGGGAGACGCCCTCGACCAGGTCCTCGTCCCCGAGGGCGTACGAGAGGCGCAGATAGCCCGGCGTACCGAACGCCTCGCCCGGCACCACGGCGACCTCGACCTCGTCCAGGATCAGCGCGGCCAGCTCGACCGAGTCCTGCGGACGCTTGCCGCGGATCTCCTTGCCGAGCAGCGCCTTCACCGACGGGTAGGCGTAGAAGGCGCCCTCCGGCTCGGGGCAGACCACGCCGTCGATCTCGTTGAGCATCCGCACGATGGTCCTGCGGCGCCGGTCGAATGCCTCACGCATCTTCTCCACGGCGGTCAGATCGCCGGAGACGGCGGCGATGGCCGCGGCCTGGGCCACATTGGAGACGTTCGACGTGGCGTGCGACTGGAGGTTCGTCGCGGCCTTCACGACGTCCTTCGGGCCGATGATCCAGCCCACGCGCCAGCCCGTCATCGCGAACGTCTTGGCGACGCCGTTGACCACGATGCACTTGTCGCGCAGCTCGGGCAGGATCGCGGGCAGCGACGTGAACTTCGCGTCTCCGTAGACGAGGTGCTCGTAGATCTCGTCGGTGAGGACCCACAGGCCGTGCTCGGCGGCCCAGCGGCCGATCGCCTCCGCGTCGGCCTCGCTGTAGACCGCGCCCGTCGGGTTGGACGGCGAGACGAACAGCACGACCTTCGTGCGCTCGGTGCGCGCGGCCTCCAGCTGCTCCACCGTGACGCGGTACCCGGTGGTCTCGTCGGCGACGACGTCGACCGGGACGCCGCCCGCGAGGCGGATCGACTCGGGGTAGGTGGTCCAGTACGGGGCCGGGACGATGACCTCGTCGCCCGGGTCGAGGATCGCGGCGAACGCCTGGTAGATGGCCTGCTTGCCGCCGTTGGTCACCAGGACCTGGGAGGCGTCGACCTCGTAACCGGAGTCGCGCAGCGTCTTCGCGGCGATCGCGGCCTTGAGCTCGGGCAGGCCGCCCGCGGGCGTGTAGCGGTGGTACTTCGGGTTCTTGCAGGCTTCGATGGCCGCTTCGACGATGTAGTCCGGGGTCGGGAAGTCGGGCTCACCTGCGCCGAACCCGATCACCGGCCGCCCGGCGGCCTTGAGGGCCTTGGCCTTGGCGTCCACGGCGAGGGTCGCGGACTCGGAGATAGCGCCGATGCGGGCAGAGACCCGGCGCTCGGTGGGAGGAGTAGCAGCGCTCATGAGCCCCATGGTTCCAGACCCCCAAGAGGCCCGGCACACAGGTTTCCAAGACCATCGGATCCGTATCTGTTCGACGGGGGCTCGCAGACCACGTACACTCTTCCCTCGTTGGCCTTCAACGGCCGCAGCCTCTCAACGCACTCCGTGCACATGGGCGGATGCGGTAGGTTGGGGGAAATCAAAGGGTCGTAGCTCAATTGGTAGAGCACTGGTCTCCAAAACCAGCGGTTGGGGGTTCAAGTCCCTCCGGCCCTGCTACACACTCCTTCGCCAGGATGTGTGCGCATGTACGTACTGCAATGCACCGCCGTGCGGCTCAACCGGGCGCGGCACGGCCACGACCCGGAATCAGGTGAGGACGAGTGACGGACGCCGTGGGCTCCATCGACATGCCTGATGCCCAGGATGAGGCGCCGGAGTCGAAGAAGAAGGCTCGTAAGGGCGGTAAGCGCGGCAAGAAGGGCCCCTTCGGTCGGCTCGCGCTCTTCTACCGCCAGATCGTCGCCGAGCTCCGCAAGGTCGTCTGGCCGACGCGAGGCCAGCTCACGACGTACACCACCGTGGTGATTGTCTTCGTCGTCATCATGATTGGTCTTGTGACCGTGATTGACTATGGCTTCAACCACGCAGTCAGCTACATCTTCGGCTGAGCCGAAAGCGAAGGGCGCCGTTCCCGGCGCCCCTATTCGCGTGTTCCACCCCTTGTATCCAGGAAGAAGCAGCCACCGTGTCTGACCCGAACCTGAACGACGCCATCGAGTCGGCGGAGTCCGTGGAGGACCAGATCGACATCGTCGAGGCGGCGGACGCCGAGGGCCCGGACCAGGCCGAGGCTGCCGACGCCGCCGCAGGCGCAGCCGCCGAAGAGGCCGCCCTCCACCTCGAGGGCGACGCCGAGGCTGTCGCGGAGTCCGAAGAGGACGAGGCCGCTGTCGCCGAGGTCGCCGACGAGGAGAGCGCCGAGGACGAGGCGCCCGTCGAGACCGAGGAAGAGGCCGAGCCGGTCGATCCGATCGCCGCCCTCCGTGACGAGCTCCGCACCCTCCCCGGCGAGTGGTACGTCATCCACACGTACGCCGGTTACGAGAACCGCGTGAAGACCAACCTCGAGCAGCGCGCCGTCTCGCTGAACGTCGAGGACTTCATCTTCCAGGCCGAGGTGCCGCAGGAAGAGGTCGCGCAGATCAAGAACGGCGAGCGCAAGACCATCCGTCAGAACAAGCTCCCCGGCTACGTGCTGGTGCGCATGGACCTGACGAACGAGTCCTGGGGCGTCGTCCGCAACACCCCCGGCGTCACCGGCTTCGTGGGCAACGCCTACGACCCGTACCCGCTGACCCTGGACGAGATCGTCAAGATGCTCGCCCCGGAGGCCGAGGAGAAGGCCGCCCGCGAGGCCGCCGAGGCCGAGGGCAAGCCCGCTCCGCAGC
The DNA here is from genome assembly GCF_042740175.1 of Streptomyces sp. NPDC059009. Taxonomy (NCBI): domain Bacteria; kingdom Bacillati; phylum Actinomycetota; class Actinomycetes; order Kitasatosporales; family Streptomycetaceae; genus Streptomyces; species Streptomyces sp. NPDC059009. Next base: position 237,438 of record NZ_JBHYJB010000003.1, read on the forward strand.
GCAAGGTCGAGGTCCAGGTCCTGGACTTCGAGGTGGGCGACTCGGTCACCGTCACCGACGGCCCGTTCGCGACGCTGCAGGCGACGATCAACGAGATCAACGCCGACTCGAAGAAGGTCAAGGGCCTCGTCGAGATCTTCGGCCGCGAGACCCCGGTCGAGCTGAGCTTCGACCAGATCCAGAAGAACTAGGTTCTTCCGGACCGCACGCTTCCGAGCAGGTCAGACGGGCTGCCAAAGCCCGTCTGACCTGCTCGGTTTTTGGCCGCGCATGGATACCCGTTATCGTTGTGCGGTATGCCTCCATCCGGATGATCCGGACTGGATGGCTGAACACTCTCACTAAGACCCGGAGAGAGAGCACATGCCTCCCAAGAAGAAGAAGGTCACGGGGCTTATCAAGCTCCAGATCCAGGCCGGCGCCGCCAACCCGGCTCCGCCGGTCGGCCCCGCGCTGGGCCAGCACGGCGTCAACATCATGGAGTTCTGCAAGGCCTACAACGCCGCGACCGAGTCGCAGCGCGGTTGGGTCATCCCGGTGGAGATCACGGTCTACGAAGACCGTTCCTTCACCTTCATCACCAAGACGCCTCCGGCCGCCAAGATGATCCTCAAGGCCGCGGGCATCGAGAAGGGCTCCGGCGAGCCGCACAAGACCAAGGTCGCGAAGATCACCGACGCGCAGGTCCGCGAGATCGCCACCACCAAGATGGCCGACCTGAACGCCAACGACCTGGACGCCGCGGCGAAGATCATCGCCGGTACCGCGCGCTCCATGGGCGTCACGGTCGAGGGCTGACCTCACCCCGTTTGACCTTTCAGTGGTAGGGCCGGCGCTGGCTCGGACCACGAACTCCATCCCTGAACCTCAGGAGTAGAAGTGAAGCGCAGCAAGTCCCTCCGCGCTGCGGACGCCAAGATCGACCGGGAGAAGCTCTACGCCCCGCTCGAGGCCGTCCGTCTCGCCAAGGAGACCTCCACGACCAAGTTCGACGGCACCGTCGAGGTCGCCTTCCGCCTGGGTGTTGACCCGCGCAAGGCCGACCAGATGGTCCGCGGCACCGTGAACCTCCCGCACGGCACCGGTAAGACCGCCCGGGTCCTGGTCTTCGCGACCGGTGACCGTGCTGCGGCCGCGGAAGCCGCTGGGGCCGACATCGTCGGCGCCGACGAGCTGATCGACGAGGTCGCCAAGGGTCGCCTGGACTTCGACGCCGTCGTCGCCACCCCGGACCTCATGGGCAAGGTCGGCCGCCTCGGCCGCGTGCTCGGTCCGCGTGGTCTGATGCCGAACCCGAAGACCGGCACCGTGACCCCCGACGTCGCCAAGGCTGTCAACGACATCAAGGGCGGCAAGATCGAGTTCCGTGTCGACAAGCACGCGAACCTGCACTTCATCATCGGCAAGGTGTCCTTCGACGACACCAAGCTGGTGGAGAACTACGGCGCGGCCCTGGAGGAGATCCTCCGTCTGAAGCCGTCGGCCGCCAAGGGTCGCTACATCAAGAAGGCCGCCATCACCACCACGATGGGCCCCGGCATTCCGCTCGACTCGAACCGCACCCGCAACCTCCTCACCGAGGAGGACCCGGCCGCCGTCTGAGCACTCTGACGGCAGTCGCGCGTACGCGTAGGTGACGCGCTCCGGCGCGTTCCGTGGACGGGCCCCGCAACCTTTCGAGGTGCGGGGCCCGTCCTTGTTTGTTGAGTTCGCGGGTACGTGATGTCAGAGGGCTGCGTTAGCGTGCAGGCTCTCTGTGGACACAAGGGGTGGGACGAATGAACAGCACGACGACCGTGCGCCGGGCGGGCCTGGCCATCGCGATCGCGGCCGCACTGACGTCCGTGGCGGCCTGTGGCTCCTCGGACGGGGGCTCGGGCAAGGATGAGGGCTCCAAGGGCAAGGGGAGCGTGGCGCTCAGCCCCATAGCCGCCCTGCGTGGCATCGCGAAGACGACGGACAAGGCGGACTCCGCCAAGGTCGAGGGCACGACCCAGATGGGCAGCCAGTCGACGATGGACATGGACGGCGCCATGGCCTGGTCGGACGGCATCACGGGGGACGTCACGGTGACGTTCACCGGTGGCGCCCAGGCCGAGCAGATGAAGGCGCTCGGCCAGCCGAAGATCAACTACCGCTATTTGAAGAACGGCTTCTACGCGAACATGGGCGACAAGTTCGCGGCGCAGGCCGGCGGCGGCAAGCACTGGGTCGAGTACGACTACGACAGCCTCGCCAAGCTGAGCGGTGCCGCGGGTGCGGCCTTCAAGGACCAGATGCAGAACACCACTCCGAACCAGTCGGTGAAGATGCTGCTGGCCTCGGGCGATGTGAAGCGCGTGGGCGAGGAGACGGTCCGCGGCACGAAGGCGACCCACTACTCGGGCACGGTCGACGTGGCGGACTTCACCGGCAAGAGCGCGAACCTGGACGGGCAGCAGAAGTCGGAGCTGAAGAAGCAGTTCGACCAGATGGGCATGAGCACCGAGCAGATCGACATCTGGGTCAACGGCGACGACTTGCTGGTCAAGAAGATCGAGAAGGGCGAGACGAAGAACGGCACGTTCTCCCAGACCGCCTACTACAGCGACTACGGCACCCCGGTCTCCGTGGCGAAGCCCTCGTCCGCCGACACCATGAACTTCAAGGAGCTCATGAACCAGCAGCCCGCGGCATAACCGGAAGATCCACAATCGCACCTCAGGTACGCTCAGGACACGAAATGTGTCGATCATGTGTTCCTAGGGGTGGGGTCATGACTGGTGTTGTCCGTGGAAATCTGGGCCGCAAGCGGGCGGCGGGCGCCGTGCTCGCCACCGCGCTGCTCTGCACCGGAGCGGTGGCCTGTTCCGGCGGCGACTCGTCCGACAAGGGCGCGGGGAAGGCCGGGGAGCCGCAGTCCCGCTCGCAGGTGACGGACGTCATCACCGCCGCGTACAAGAAGACCTCGGCCGCGAAGTCCGCCAAGGTCCGGATGACGATGTCGACCCCCGCCGGGTCGATGGGCAAAGCCATGGGCGGCGCGGGCGAGATGAAGATGACCGGCGTCATGGGCTGGAACCCGTCCGTCATGGACGTGACGATGACGGGTTCCTCCCTCACGGAGGGCAATCCGGACGCACCGGAGAAGATCCGGATGCTCTGGAGCGACAACGTGATGTACGCGGACATGGGCGCGGCCGGGGCCAAGAAGATGGACGGCAAGCGCTGGATGAAGATGGACATGAAGTCCATCGCCGAGGAGGCCGGCGACCCGAAGCTCACGAAGATGCTGACCGGCGGCCTCGACAACATGAACCAGAGCCCGGCGCAGCAGCTCGCGATGCTCCTGGGGTCGCCCAACCTGAAGCACCTCGGCTCCGCCACGGTCGACGGCGTGCAGACGCAGCGCTACAAGGGCCGCCTCACCGTCAAGGAGATGATGTCGACCAACAAGGCATTGGACGACGTCCTCACCAAGCAAGAGCGCGAGCAGCTCTTCAAGAACATCGACAAGTCGGGCATCAAGGGCTACGACACCGAGGTCTGGGTCAACGAGGACGACTACCCGGTCCGCATGGACATCGGCATCAAGTCGCCCGAGGGCACGGTGAAGACCTCGCAGACGTACTCGGACTACGGCGCCGCCGCCAAGGTGACACCGCCGCCCGCCAAGGACACCTTCGACCTGTTCAAGACCCTCAAGGAAGGGTTCGAGAAGGGCGGAGCGGGTGCCGGAGGGTCCGCCGGTCTGGGCGGTATCTGAGCGATTTGCTTGACGCGGACCCGTTCGCGTACTCTTCCACAGAAGCCAAAGACCGCTGGTCGTTGCTGTGTGCTCTCGCGAGTGCGCGGCGGCCGAAGGATCCGCTGAACTGCGGACGACCCGCGCAGGTGACTGTGGAAGAGATCCCGGATGCATGCTGTCCGGTTGAGCTCACGCCCCGTGCGCCTGCGCCGGGGCGTTTCGTTTTGCTGCAGAGCCCCTTCTTCACGTGCCTGATTCAGGCGGTCCGGCGACGTGCGGCTGATCGGAAGGTCAGTCGAGGATCATCACCCCGGAAGGAGGCCGAGGCTCATGGCGACGTCCGACAAGGTCGCTGCTGTCGAGGAGATCACGCAGAAGCTGCGCAACTCCAACGCTGCTGTTGTGACTTCTTACACCGGACTGACCGTGGCGCAGCTCAAGGAGCTTCGCCGTTCTCTCGGCGAGAACGCTCAGTACCGTGTGGTGAAGAACACGCTGACCAAGATCGCGGCCGACGAGGCCGGGATCCCGCTGGACGAGCACCTCAAGGGCTCGACGGCTGTCGCTTTCGTGACCGGTGACCCGGTCACGGCGGCGAAGGGTCTTCGTGACTTCGCCAAGGACAACCCCGCTCTCGTCATCAAGGGCGGTGTCCTTGATGGCAAGGCGCTGTCCGCCGACGAGATCAAGAAGCTTGCGGACCTCGAGTCCCGCGAGGTTCTGCTCAGCAAGCTGGCGGGTGCCATGAAGGGCAAGCAGTCCCAGGCTGCCTCTGTCTTCCAGGCGCTCCCGTCGAAGCTCGTCCGCACCGTGGACGCGCTTCGCGCCAAGCAGGCCGAGCAGGGCGGTGCCGAGTAATTCGGCTCGCGTCATGATCTGCGCCGCGTAGGGCGCGGGTCACAGCGGGCCTGAATGTACGCCCGCCTCACATGTAACTCCGGCACCAGCCGAATTAGTGGAAGGACCGCCATCATGGCGAAGCTCAGCCAGGACGACCTGCTCGCGCAGTTCGAGGAGATGACCCTCATCGAGCTCTCCGAGTTCGTGAAGGCATTCGAGGAGAAGTTCGACGTCACCGCCGCCGCCGCTGCGCCGGTCGTCGTTGCCGGTGGTGCCGCTGCCGGTGGCGACGCCGCCGCCGCCGAGGAGCAGGACGAGTTCGACGTCATCCTCACGGGTGCCGGCGACAAGAAGATCCAGGTCATCAAGGTCGTGCGTGAGCTGACCTCCCTGGGCCTGAAGGAGGCCAAGGACCTCGTCGACGGCACCCCGAAGCCGGTCCTCGAGAAGGTCGCCAAGGACGCCGCGGAGAAGGCCGCCGAGGCCCTCAAGGGCGCCGGCGCCTCCGTCGAGGTCAAGTGACCTCGCGAGTCGTCTGACTCTTCTGAGTGCCGCCTGAGGCGCTCACCAAGGGCGATCACCCATCTGGGTGGTCGCCCTTTGGCGTTCCCGTGACGGCTGCCTTGCACTGTCCGTCCCGGCGAGTATGGTGATCTTCGTTGTGCCACGAAACGGCCCCTGGCGGTGACGATGTCGGAGCCCTGTCTGGGCAGGGGGGCCTTGACGAACCGCACGCAGCGCGCAATTCTCAGGACGCGTCGTCACAACGATCCGCATCCGAGGCATGGATCGGCGGCGAAGAGGGCAGTATCGATGTGCGCTGAGGACGTGGCTTGCCGCAGGTGTTGAGAACAACGAGGGTCTCCCAAAACCCGCACTGGACATCAGTGGGCCTACTGGCTACACTGACCCTTTGCGCTGCCTGTTAGCTGCCTCCTGCCCGTCACCAGGGGCATGCCCATGCTTGAGCACCGTGGATTGAAACTGCCCTGACCTGGGCTTTTCTGTCTCTGTGTCCAGCTGGGACCGGTACGCGCGTAGTGAGTCCGAGCCCTCGGAAGGACCCCCTCTTGGCCGCCTCGCGCACTGCCTCGACCGCGAATACGAACAACGGCGCAAGCACCGCCCCGCTGCGCATCTCCTTTGCAAAGATCAAGGAGCCCCTCGAGGTTCCGAACCTTCTTGCGCTGCAAACCGAGAGCTTCGACTGGCTGCTCGGAAACGACGCGTGGAAGGCTCGTGTCGAGGCGGCTCTCGAAAGCGGACAGAACGTCCCCACCAAGTCCGGCCTCGAGGAGATCTTCGAGGAGATCTCCCCGATCGAGGACTTCTCCGGGTCGATGTCCCTGACGTTCCGCGATCACCGCTTCGAGCCCCCGAAGAACTCGATCGACGAGTGCAAGGAGCGCGACTTCACGTTCGCCGCCCCGCTCTTCGTCACCGCTGAGTTCACCAACAACGAGACCGGCGAGATCAAGTCCCAGACGGTCTTCATGGGCGACTTCCCGCTCATGACGAACAAGGGCACCTTCGTCATCAACGGCACCGAGCGTGTCGTGGTGTCGCAGCTGGTCCGTTCGCCCGGTGTCTACTTCGACTCCTCGATCGACAAGACGTCCGACAAGGACATCTTCTCCGCCAAGATCATCCCGTCCCGGGGTGCCTGGCTGGAGATGGAGATCGACAAGCGCGACATGGTCGGTGTGCGCATCGACCGCAAGCGCAAGCAGTCCGTCACCGTTCTCCTGAAGGCTCTCGGCTGGACGACCGAGCAGATCCTCGAGGAGTTCGGCGAGTACGAGTCCATGCGCGCCACCCTGGAGAAGGACCACACCCAGGGTCAGGACGACGCGCTGCTCGACATCTACCGCAAGCTGCGTCCGGGCGAGCCCCCCACGCGCGAGGCCGCGCAGACGCTGCTTGAGAACCTTTACTTCAACCCGAAGCGCTACGACCTGGCGAAGGTCGGCCGCTACAAGGTGAACAAGAAGCTCGGCGCGGACGAGCCGCTGGACGCCGGCGTGCTCACCACCGACGACGTCATCGCCACCATCAAGTACCTGGTGAAGCTGCACGCCGGTGAGACCGAGACGGTCGGCGAGTCCGGTCGCTCGATCATCGTCGAGACGGACGACATCGACCACTTCGGCAACCGTCGTATCCGTAACGTCGGCGAGCTGATCCAGAACCAGGTCCGTACGGGTCTCGCCCGTATGGAGCGCGTCGTGCGCGAGCGCATGACCACCCAGGACGTCGAGGCGATCACGCCGCAGACCCTGATCAACATCCGGCCGGTCGTCGCCTCCATCAAGGAGTTCTTCGGCACCAGCCAGCTGTCCCAGTTCATGGACCAGAACAACCCGCTGTCGGGGCTGACGCACAAGCGTCGTCTGAACGCCCTCGGCCCGGGTGGTCTCTCCCGTGAGCGGGCCGGCTTCGAGGTCCGAGACGTGCACCCGTCTCACTACGGCCGCATGTGCCCGATCGAGACGCCCGAAGGCCCGAACATCGGTCTGATCGGTTCGCTCGCCTCGTACGGCCGCATCAACGCGTTCGGCTTCATCGAGACGCCGTACCGCAAGGTCGTCGACGGTGTCGTCGGTGACGAGGTCGACTACCTCACGGCCGACGAGGAAGACCGCTTCGTCATCGCGCAGGCCAACGCGCCGCTGACCGACGAGCTCCGGTTCGCCGAGGCCCGCGTCCTGGTCCGCCGCCGTGGCGGCGAGGTCGACTACGTGCCCGGCACGGACGTCGACTACATGGACGTCTCGCCGCGCCAGATGGTGTCGGTCGCGACCGCCATGATCCCGTTCCTCGAGCACGACGACGCCAACCGTGCCCTCATGGGCGCGAACATGATGCGTCAGGCCGTGCCGCTGATTAAGTCCGAGGCGCCGCTCGTCGGCACCGGCATGGAGTACCGCTGCGCGGTCGACGCCGGTGACGTGCTGAAGGCCGAGAAGGACGGTGTGGTCCAGGAGGTCTCCGCGGACTACATCACCACCGCCAACGACGACGGCACGTACACCACGTACCGCCTGTCGAAGTTCTCCCGCTCCAACCAGGGCACCTCTGTGAACCAGAAGGTCGTCGTGGACGAGGGCGCGCGGGTCATCGCCGGTCAGGTCCTGGCCGACGGTCCCGCGACCGAGGACGGCGAGATGGCCCTCGGCAAGAACCTGCTCGTGGCGTTCATGCCGTGGGAGGGTCACAACTACGAGGACGCCATCATCCTCAGCCAGCGTCTGGTGCAGGACGACGTCCTCTCCTCGATCCACATCGAGGAGCACGAGGTCGACGCCCGTGACACCAAGCTCGGCCCCGAGGAGATCACCCGGGACATCCCGAACGTCTCCGAAGAGGTCCTCGCCGACCTCGACGAGCGCGGCATCATCCGTATCGGCGCCGAGGTCATCGCCGGCGACATCCTCGTCGGCAAGGTCACGCCCAAGGGTGAGACCGAGCTGACCCCGGAGGAGCGTCTGCTCCGCGCGATCTTCGGTGAGAAGGCGCGCGAGGTCCGCGACACCTCCCTGAAGGTGCCGCACGGCGAGACCGGCAAGGTCATCGGCGTCCGCGTCTTCGACCGTGAAGAGGGCGACGAGCTGCCGCCGGGCGTGAACCAGCTGGTTCGTGTCTACGTGGCGCAGAAGCGCAAGATCACGGACGGTGACAAGCTCGCCGGCCGTCACGGCAACAAGGGTGTTATCTCCAAGATCCTGCCCATCGAGGACATGCCGTTCCTCGAGGACGGGACGCCGGTCGACATCATCCTGAACCCGCTGGGTGTGCCGTCCCGAATGAACCCGGGACAGGTCCTGGAGATCCACCTCGGCTGGCTCGCCAGCCAGGGCTGGGACGTCTCCTCGCTCGGTGACGACTGGGCGCAGCGCCTGCAGGCCATCGAGGCCGACCAGGTCGCCCCGCGCACCAACGTCGCGACGCCCGTCTTCGACGGCGCCCGCGAGGACGAGCTGGCCGGTCTCCTCGAGCACACCATCCCGAACCGCGACGGTGACCGCATGGTCCTCCCGTCCGGCAAGGCGCGGCTGTTCGACGGCCGTTCCGGTGAGCCGTTCCCGGACCCGATCTCGGTCGGGTACATGTACATCCTCAAGCTGCACCACCTGGTCGACGACAAGCTGCACGCTCGCTCGACCGGTCCGTACTCGATGATCACCCAGCAGCCGCTGGGTGGTAAGGCTCAGTTCGGTGGCCAGCGCTTCGGTGAGATGGAGGTGTGGGCGCTGGAGGCTTATGGCGCCGCGTACGCCCTCCAGGAGCTGCTGACGATCAAGTCCGACGACGTGACCGGCCGCGTGAAGGTCTACGAGGCCATCGTCAAGGGCGAGAACATCCCCGAGCCCGGCATTCCCGAGTCCTTCAAGGTGCTCATCAAGGAAATGCAGTCCTTGTGCCTCAATGTGGAGGTGCTGTCCTCGGACGGCATGTCCATCGAGATGCGCGACACCGACGAGGACGTCTTCCGCGCCGCGGAAGAGCTCGGCATCGACCTGTCCCGGCGCGAGCCGAGCAGCGTCGAAGAGGTCTGACGGGTCTGGCCGGGTTCTCATGGACGTACGGAAGTGCAGTACGGAGATGAGAACCCGGCCCCACCCCGGACCCCCTCAGACCATGATTGAGACACGACCCCGAAAGAGGGATTGACGACAAGTGCTCGACGTCAACTTCTTCGACGAGCTGCGGATCGGCCTCGCGACCGCGGACGACATCCGACAGTGGTCCCACGGTGAGGTCAAGAAGCCGGAGACCATCAACTACCGCACCCTGAAGCCCGAAAAGGACGGACTCTTCTGCGAGAAGATCTTCGGTCCGACCCGGGACTGGGAGTGCTACTGCGGCAAGTACAAGCGTGTCCGCTTCAAGGGCATCATCTGCGAGCGCTGCGGCGTCGAGGTCACTCGCGCCAAGGTGCGTCGTGAGCGGATGGGCCACATTGAGCTGGCCGCGCCTGTCACGCACATCTGGTATTTCAAGGGCGTTCCGTCGCGCCTTGGCTACCTGCTCGACCTCGCCCCGAAGGACCTCGAGAAGGTCATCTACTTCGCGGCGTACATGATCACGTTCGTGGACGAGGAGCGCCGCACGCGCGACCTGCCCTCCCTGGAGGCGCACGTCTCCGTGGAGCGTCAGCAGGTCGAGAACCGCCGCGACGCCGACCTCGAGGCCCGCGCCAAGAAGCTCGAGACCGACCTGGCCGAGCTCGAGGCCGAGGGTGCCAAGGCCGATGTGCGCCGCAAGGTGCGCGAGGGCGCCGAGCGCGAGATGAAGCAGCTGCGTGACCGCGCCCAGCGCGAGATCGACCGTCTCGACGAGGTGTGGAACCGCTTCAAGAACCTCAAGGTCCAGGACCTCGAGGGCGACGAGCTGCTCTACCGTGAGCTGCGCGACCGCTTCGGCACCTACTTCGACGGCTCCATGGGTGCAGCTGCCCTGCAGAAGCGCCTGGAGACCTTCGACCTCGACGAGGAGGCCGAGCGCCTCCGCGAGATCATCCGTACCGGCAAGGGCCAGAAGAAGACCCGTGCGCTCAAGCGCCTCAAGGTCGTCTCCGCGTTCCTGCAGACCAGCAACAGCCCCAAGGGCATGGTGCTCGACTGCGTGCCGGTCATCCCGCCGGACCTGCGTCCGATGGTGCAGCTGGACGGTGGCCGCTTCGCGACCTCCGACCTGAACGACCTGTACCGCCGCGTGATCAACCGGAACAACCGCCTGAAGCGGCTTCTCGACCTCGGTGCGCCCGAGATCATCGTGAACAACGAGAAGCGCATGCTCCAGGAGGCGGTCGACGCCCTCTTCGACAACGGCCGTCGTGGTCGCCCGGTGACGGGCCCCGGCAACCGTCCGCTGAAGTCCCTCAGCGACATGCTGAAGGGTAAGCAGGGTCGATTCCGTCAGAACCTGCTCGGTAAGCGTGTGGACTACTCCGCGCGTTCCGTGATCGTCGTCGGTCCGCAGCTGAAGCTGCACCAGTGTGGTCTGCCGAAGGCCATGGCGCTGGAGCTCTTCAAGCCGTTCGTGATGAAGCGCCTGGTCGATCTGAACCACGCGCAGAACATCAAGAGCGCCAAGCGGATGGTCGAGCGCGGCCGCACGGTCGTGTACGACGTCCTCGAAGAGGTCATCGCCGAGCACCCGGTTCTCCTGAACCGTGCGCCGACGCTGCACCGCCTCGGCATCCAGGCCTTCGAGCCGCAGCTGGTCGAGGGCAAGGCCATTCAGATCCACCCGCTCGTCTGCACCGCGTTCAACGCGGACTTCGACGGTGACCAGATGGCCGTTCACCTGCCGCTCTCCGCGGAGGCGCAGGCCGAGGCCCGCATCCTGATGCTGTCCTCGAACAACATCCTCAAGCCCGCTGACGGTCGCCCCGTCACCATGCCTACGCAGGACATGGTGCTCGGCCTCTTCTTCCTCACCACGGACGAAGAGGAGCGCGAGGTCAAGGGCGAGGGCCGTTCGTTCGGTTCCACGGCCGAGGCGATCATGGCGTTCGACGCCAAGGAGCTCTCGCTGCAGGCGAAGGTCGACATCCGCTTCCCGGTGGGCACCATCCCGCCGCGCGGCTGGACCCCGCCGGCCGTCGAGGAGGGCGAGCAGGAGTACCAGCAGGGCGACAGCTTCCGGCTGCGTACGACCCTGGGCCGCGCGCTCTTCAACGAGCTGCTGCCCGAGGACTACCCGTTCGTCGACTACTCGGTCGGCAAGAAGCAGCTCTCCGAGATCGTCAACGACCTCGCCGAGCGCTACCCCAAGGTCATCGTGGCGGCGACGCTCGACAACCTGAAGGCGGCGGGCTTCTACTGGGCGACCCGTTCCGGTGTCACCGTGGCCATCTCCGACGTCGTCGTTCCCGAGGCGAAGAAGGAAATCGTCGCGGGCTACGAGGCGCAGGACGAGAAGGTCCAGAAGCAGTACGAGCGCGGTCTGATCACCAAGGAAGAGCGCACGCAGGAGCTCATCGCGATCTGGACCAAGGCGACCAACGAGGTCGCCGAGGCGATGAACGCGAACTTCCCCAAGACCAACCCCATCTTCATGATGGTTGACTCGGGTGCCCGAGGAAACATGATGCAGATGCGGCAGATCGCCGGTATGCGTGGTCTGGTGTCGAACGCGAAGAACGAGACCATCCCGCGTCCGATCAAGGCGTCCTTCCGCGAGGGCCTCTCCGTGCTGGAGTACTTCATCTCCACGCACGGTGCCCGTAAGGGTCTTGCGGACACCGCCCTTCGTACCGCCGACTCCGGTTACCTCACCCGTCGTCTGGTCGACGTCTCGCAGGACGTCATCATTCGCGAGGAGGACTGTGGCACCGAGCGCGGTCTGAAGCTGAAGATCGCGGTCCGCGGCGAGGACGGCGTCCTGCGCAAGACGGACGACGTCGAGACGTCCGTGTACGCCCGCATGCTGGCCGAGGACGTCGTCGTCGACGGCAAGGTCATCGCCCCGGCCAACGTCGACCTCGGTGACGTGCTCATCGACGCCCTGGTCGCCAACGGCGTCGAGGAGGTCAAGACCCGCTCGGTCCTGACCTGTGAGTCGGCGGTCGGCACCTGTGCCTTCTGCTACGGCCGTTCGCTCGCCACCGGCAAGCTGGTCGACATCGGTGAGGCGGTCGGCATCATCGCCGCCCAGTCCATCGGTGAGCCCGGTACCCAGCTGACGATGCGTACCTTCCACACCGGTGGTGTGGCCGGTGACGACATCACCCAGGGTCTGCCCCGTGTCGTCGAGCTCTTCGAGGCTCGTACGCCGAAGGGTGTCGCCCCGATCTCCGAGGCCGCGGGCCGTGTCCGCATCGAGGAGACCGAGAAGACCAAGAAGATCGTCATCACCCCGGACGACGGCAGCGACGAGACGGCGTTCCCGATCTCGAAGCGCGCCCGTCTGCTCGTGGGCGAGGGCGACCACGTCGAGGTGGGCCAGAAGCTCACCGTGGGTGCCACCAACCCGCACGACGTGCTGCGGATCCTCGGTCAGCGCGCGGTCCAGGTCCACCTGGTCGGCGAGGTCCAGAAGGTCTACAACTCGCAGGGTGTGTCGATCCACGACAAGCACATCGAGATCATCATCCGGCAGATGCTGCGCCGCGTGACGATCATCGAGTCCGGCGACGCGGAGCTGCTGCCGGGCGAGCTCGTCGAGCGCTCGAAGTTCGAGACCGAGAACCGTCGGGTCGTGACGGAAGGCGGCCACCCGGCCTCCGGCCGTCCGCAGCTGATGGGTATCACCAAGGCTTCGCTGGCGACGGAATCCTGGCTGTCGGCCGCCTCCTTCCAGGAGACGACCCGAGTTCTGACGGACGCGGCGATCAACGCCAAGTCCGACAGCCTCATCGGCCTCAAGGAGAACGTCATCATCGGTAAGCTCATCCCGGCCGGTACGGGCCTGTCCCGCTACCGCAACATCCGGGTCGAGCCGACCGAGGAAGCCAAGGCCGCGATGTACTCGGCCGTCGGCTACGACGACATCGACTACTCCCCGTTCGGCACGGGCTCCGGCCAGGCCGTTCCGCTGGAGGACTACGACTACGGGCCGTACAACCAGTAAGCGAGTCGCTTGAGTTGAACTGAAGGGCGGCCACTCCGTTTCGTACGGGGTGGCCGCCCTTCGGCATTGCTCCTACCTACCTGGCCCCAGGTAGGGGCGGAGGCGATGTATCCGGGTCGCGTAGTCGGGGTGCGTGGTGAGCAGCCGGGCCAGGAGCCCCGGTTCGGCGGGATTCTTCCCGGCAGCGGCCATTGCCCGCCGCTTGGTTTCGGTCTCGGCCGCATGCATGGACTGCAGCACCTGCGCGAGCATGGGGGCGAAACCGAGTGCGGCGGCGTGCTGGTCCGCGCGCAGTTCGGACCTTCGTCCCATGGCGGCGATCAGATACGGGATGGCGAGGAGAACGAGCGGCAGCCCGTACAGAAGCGTGATCGTGGCCAGCGTGAAGACGCTGATCACGAGCACCAGGATCGCCGTCGCCAGCCAAGAGAAGTGGCTGGTGAACACCACGGCAAAGACGACGATCAGCCGGATCAGACGCCAGGCTGCCCGGCCTGGCAGCGCGTACCAGTAGCCCAGCAGTGAGGCCCAGACATGGCCGCCCGTGTGGTGTCCCAGTTCATGGGCGAGTACGGCGGCGAGCTGGGAGCTCGGCAGACGGTCCAGGGCGAAGCGGGTGACACCGACGATGTGCCCGGCGGCGGCATACGCGTTGAGGTCATCGCTGTCCTCGATCCACAGCTCGTACGCTCGACCGTCGACGCCCGCGCGTGCGGTCACCTCGCGCCACACCGGTTCGAGACGTGCGTACTCCTCGGGCATGGGACGCTGCAGCCGCAGGAAATAGCGGGCGAAGAAGTCCTCGGTGGGGCGATGGAAGAACAGGGCCCCGGACGCCAGCCAGAGCAGTGGCGGGAGCCAGAGCGGAATCCCTGCCCAGGCGTTCAGGATGCCGGATATCAGGAGGAGCACCAGCAGGCTCATCAGCATGCCGGGGAGGTGCAGGATCAGCTGGCCGAATGCCGTGGCATCGACCCCGCGCTGATGGGCGGAGAAATGGAGCCGCCCGCTTCGGTGCTGGTAGTCGAGGTCGTCGGGGGCCGCCGACCGGGACGTGTCGGTCTCCGAGGGTGGTGGGAGCGGCTCGGGTGTCGGCGGGGGCGGTGTGTCTCCCGGAGCGGGTGATGGTTGCTGCCTCTCGCCGTCAGGGGGTTCGGGTTGCCAGGGATCGGTGGGTCGGGGCATGGTCAGCCTCCGGAGATGAGGACGTCAGCTGATGAGCGGGACGTCAGCCGATGAGCAGGGAGCCGGGGAGCAGCACTACGGCGGCGGCGAAGGCGATCAGACCCACCCGTATCCACTGGTGCTTGAGCAGGGCGATACGGCTGGTCTCGGTCAGGGCCGCGATCACGCCGGCCGCCGGAATGCGTTCGGTTTCGATCAGCGCTTCTGTCAAGTGGCCGCTGCGCGCGGCCTGTTGGATGTCACCGAAGTACGACAAGGGGGCGCCCGGCGCCCACCTGCCGGTGCCGTAGCGCGGCAGTACCGCCATGAGCAGCGCGAGCAGGGTCAGGGCGAGCGCGAGGATTCCGGCCCACCACGCCGAACCACCGGGGGCGGAGAGGGCGGCCGGGGTCCACTCGTTCCTGGCCAGCAGCCCGCTGAAGACACCCGCCGCCACGCCGAGGGCCGCGACGAGGACGCCCGCCTTGGCGTCCGCGCGGGCGATCTCGGTACGCAGGTCGGTGAGCAGGCGCTCGGCCGTCCTGGTGCCGGGTGCGGGTGCAGGGGCCGCCAAGCCGGGGCGATTCGAGGCGGGGGACGGCTCGGGTGGGGGCGCTTGCGTGTCCACGCTGGTCACGGGGCGAGATCCTCTTGGCCGTCACGGTCGGGCTGTGGTTCCTGCGATGGCGGTGTGGTCGGTGAGCTGCCGTAGCCGGGGGGTGGTTGCCAGCCGGGGAAGGCGCCGGTCTGCTCCGCGGGGGCCGGTTCCTGTCTCGTTGTCCGCTTGTTCAACTCTTCGCTGGGTTCCGCTGGTTGAGGGGTGCTCTCGGGCGGGTCCGCCTTGGTGAGCCGCACCTCCGGCGGGGACGGCGTTGCCGGAGGGGGAGAGGTCGACTGGCTGCGAGGTATTCCCGGAAGGCGTTGGTTGAAGAGTTCGTACATGGCATTCAGGGCACGCCGTTTGGGTGCTTCCCGCTCGTAATCCTCGAGGTTGTCGCCGCTCAGTAGCTCCCTTGCCAGTTCCATCTGGGCTTGGGCCAGCTGGAGTTGGGCCTCGCTCATGCTGCTGACGACGAGCTGTGAGTCCGCTGGATTCGCCGCGAGATGCATCGCCCAGGCCACCACGCCCCCTTCCTCCAGATACTTCTGGTAGAACGCGATCTTCTCGGCCTCGAGCTGCCGGAGCTCCGCCTCGTGCCGCGCCCCCAGCCGGTCCTGCTCGTGCTGCCACTTCTGTCGCTGCAGGGAGAGTTCGTGGTCGAGCCGTCCATACTCCATGGCCCGCTCTGCCTGGAGCTCGTCCTGCTTGCGGGTGCGCCGGTCGAGCTCGACGTCATACGCCATACCGAGCTGCTCAGCGCGTATCTGCTCGGCGGAGGTGTGGTCGATGGACTGGAGCCGTCGCTGGTGGTCGATGTCCTGCTGATCGCGGCGGAGCCGCAGGGTCCAGGTCACCTTCAGGCCGACGGCCGCGCCGGGCGGCGCCTGTCCGGCCAGCGCGCGCAGCAGGCGCTCCTCGGCGCTCGCGCTGTCGTGGATGGCGAACTGGCGCGTGACGGACCGGGCCGACTGCTGCAGTTCGCCGAGGAGCAGGACGGGTACGTCCCGGTGACCGCTCTGCACGAAGGCGGCGGGATCGACGACCTGCCAAGTCAGGTCGACCGAGGCAGTGAACTCGAAGGCGTCGTTGTCGCTGGGCAGGGGGATCTCCGCCCGGTGCGGATGGACGCCCATGTCCACCTCGTACACCGCGGTGTAGTGCTTCGCGGCGACTTCTCCGCGGCTCGGGCGTAGGGGCGGCAGATAGGCGTCGTATCCGCCTTTGGAGGTCGAGAAGACCAGGGCGTAGTCGATACGGGTCAGCGACTTGCGCGCGAATCCGAACCGAGAGAGCTGCCGCACGGTGATGACGGGATCGATCAGCGAGGTGTCCCGGCCGGCCGGTTGCTGCCAGTCCGGCGGACGGCGGAAGTCACCCATGGCGCTTGCCTCCTTGAGAAGTTCGTACGTGCGATGTGTGCGGTCCGCGAGGCTCAGCGGTGGACCGGGAGGACAGTCAGCAGGCGGTCCGCGACGGGCGGCGGGGGCGCGCCGTCCTCGCCGCGCATGGTGCGCAGGAGATGGCTCAGGCGCTGGTGCTCGGCCACGGTGGTGACCAGTGCGGGGAGCAGGGCGGCCAGTGCCCATTCGGTCGGGGGGTCCTGGTCGGCGATGCGGACCCACGCACTCAGCTCCTCCAGCGCATCCCTTGTGTGGTGGCGGTTGTCGAGCGCCGAGCGCCAGAGCCGCACGAGCTCGCCCGCCGCGCGGCCGCCGTCCGCGGCCGAGGTGGCATACCAGCGGAGGATCAGCGGCTGTCCGTGCCGCTCGCCCTCCGCTCTGCGCCCGCACGCGCTGAGGAAGCCGCTCAGGGCGAGGTCGTGCACGGGTCGGTCGTCGTCGAGCATCCGGATCAGCTCGGTGAGGACGTGGTCACCGGCGGGGGAGAGCAGCAGCAACTCCACGGACTGAGCCAGCTGCTCCACCATGAGCTCGTCGATGTCGTTCTCGTCGCCGTCCTCTTCGGCCTGCTGGTACTGGGTGCGGATGGCGCTGCGGAGCGCGGCGAGAGTCTGCTCCGGTCGTTCCGTGCCGATCAGGCCGTACGTGCGGATGGCCGCCCAGCGCATGCCCTCGTCCTCGCTCGCGCACCACGAGTCGAGGATGCTCGGGATGTTGGGCGCGTCGAGAAGGTGCGCGAGCGTCAGCGAGTTGGCCGCGACGAGGCGGTGGCGGAACAGATGGGATGCGGCCCACGGCTCGATGACCAGCGCCATGGTGGAGGGCAGATCCGTGTACGCGAGGACGGCGACGGTCGACGCCGCGCGGGTGCGGACCAGGGGCCTGCCGTCATCGGCAAGCCGTCGCAGCCAGTGCACCAGGGCGGGCCTGGCCGAAGGGTGCCCCGTCCATACCTCGCGCAGCAGGACCAGCGAGACCCGGTCGTCGCGGAAGCGGGCCTTGGACTGCGTGACCGGCCCCCACTCCGTGTTCTCGTCCTCCAGATACGGCTCGGCGCGGGCGAGCTGCAGGCGTTTGCCGATGTGGGTGCCGAACACCGGGACCCGCGGACGAAGAGCGGAGTTCTCGGTCTCCTGCAGGAAGGCGTAGAGCAGGTCGCTCAGCTCGGCCGTGAGCGCGTAGGGGCCCCCGTCGAAGGCGGCCAGAGCGACGAGGAACGCCTTGTCCCGCAGCGGGACCAGCTCCTCGTCCTCCTCGAACCACTCCTGGACCTGGCTTTCCAGGGTGAACAGCGAGAAATCCCTGACGGCCGCTTCGGTCACCTCTCCCTCCGCGTACCGCTTGAGGAGCCTCGCGAAGGCCGCGACTTCGCGCAGCTGGTGGTCGCGGCCGAGGAAGTCCGTGACCGCGGGGAGGACCAGCAGTCGGTGCGCTGTCACTTCGTCAGTCAGCTCGCGCAGGTGTGTCGCCAGTACGTCGCCGGGGCTCGGCGGCTTCCATTCGATGGCGGAGATGTCTTCTAGCGCGGCCGCCGGGCCGACTGTGATGACCAAGTAGGCGTCGTCCTTGGCCAGTTGACCGCGGGCAGCGAGGAGGTGGGGTTCCCTGAGTGGCTGGTCGCGGCGGGTGGTCAGGTCGCACAGGACGTACCCCTTGGCCGGGTGCTGGTCGTCGCTGAGCTGCTGGACGAGCTGTGCCGGGGTGGTGTCGCGGACGAGGGTGCGGACCGGGGAGACAGCCAGGCGGTGGAGCAGCATCAGTGCGGCGGTGCGTCGGCCGGTGAAGTGAGGGCCGGAGAGCACGATGACGCGTTCCGTGCGGAGCCGCGCGAGCAAGCCCTCGAAGACACTCTCGTCGGTGACGAAGCAAGGGGCGAGGCGGTCCAGCGTCGCCTGCGGCACTTCGCCCGAGCCGTGTTTCGCGGCGGAGACCCCGAAGTGGTAGATCTCCGTCTTGCTGCCCATGATGACGTCTCCGGCGACCCGGCCGCCGCTCACACCGTGCTGGTCACCGGTGACCAGGCTGCCGCCGAACCGGGCGTTGTCGCCGACGCCCATCGCCTTCGGGCTGTGGTCCACCAGGTCCCTGCGGGCGGACCAGGCGTCCTGCGGGTGGTCCCGCTCCTCGTCCTTGCTCTCGGCGCCCTCGGCGTCCGAAGCCTCGGGACCGGACTGTTGTGGGGCGTCGCTTTCTTTTTCCTTGTCGCCGCGCTGCCGCGGCCCGCCGCCCGCCGCCGCTCCCGGCCGGGCTGCCGGCTCGCCCGCGCTCATTGCCGCTCACCCCGCCCGCGGATGGTGCCTCCGCCTCCCAGGTGTACGTCCCCGTGGACGGTGCCGCCGCTCACACCGTGCTGAGGGCCGTTCACGAAGCTGCCGCCGAAGGAGGGGGAACCGCCGAGGAAAGTGACGGCACCGGACTCTTTGGCCGACGTCGGCCGAGGGCTCTCTGCCGGGCCGCTTGTGTCCTCTGGAGCCGTGGCGCCCGTCGGCGCGGGCCCGTGCAGCCACGCGCGCAGGGGTCCGTTCTTGCTGGCCACCGTGATGGCGTGGAAGTCGGTCTTGGGGACGCCCGGATAGTCGTGCTGGACGATTCCGCTGTGCACGCTCTCCGACACGCAGAGGGCGAAGTCGTCCGAGCGCTCTCGTAGCGCCGCACGCAGCGGCTCACCGTCGAGCAGTCGGCAGGCGTGGTTGAGGGCGGACCCCACCCAGCCGTCGAGCTTGTCGATCGTGACGTATCCCGTGGCGAGCACGGCGCGGAGCCTGATCTGAGCGGACGCCGACGCCATCCGGTTCACCGCGCGCAGCTGCACTGGTACTTCGGTCAGCAGGGCGCGCAGCAGCGCGATCACCGAGGCACTGGCGTCGATCAGCTCCATGACCGAGTCGCCACGGTCGGCGCGCAGACGCAGCGTCTCGTCGATTCCGGCGCTCTCCAGGGTGCGGTCGGTGATGCCGTAGAGCATGCGCCGCAGATATGCCTGCTCGACGTCGTCTCGGTCGCTGTACCTCTCGATATCGAGGAGGAGGATCGTCCGGCTCACGGGGTCGGTCATGTTCACCTCTCAGTAAGGGAGTTGTGCTGTGCAGCAGCTTGGCGACGAAGGATCCGTGGTCGTGAGGGCGGATGACGCACTCGAACTGTGACCGCGTACACAGAACCGCTCCGCGGGCGGAGCGCGGCAGAAGGCCGGAGGCCCGTGGGCGGGAGGTCAGGGGCCCGGGCGCTCGGCGCGGGCGATGCGGCGCAGGACGTCCGGGCGGACGATCAGCAGCGCACGTCGTCCGGTGACCACCACCTCGCGCGTGCGCAGCTCCTTGAGGAGGCGCTGCACCATCTCCCGGGACGCACCGACGGACCCGGCCAGCTCCTGCTTGCTCAGGGGTACGGAGAGTTCGATGCCCTCGTCGGTACGACGTCCATGGGTGCGGGCCAGGTCGAGCAGCAGGACGGCGAACCGCTCCCGCACGCTCATCGATGCGAACTCCAGGCGGCGCCGGTCTGCGGCGCGCGTGCGGTCGGACATGAGCCCGAGCAGGGCGAACGAAACGGTGGGGGAG
The DNA here is from genome assembly GCF_042740175.1 of Streptomyces sp. NPDC059009. Lineage (NCBI taxonomy): Bacteria > Bacillati > Actinomycetota > Actinomycetes > Kitasatosporales > Streptomycetaceae > Streptomyces > Streptomyces sp. NPDC059009. The sequence goes on from NZ_JBHYJB010000003.1 coordinate 257,307, forward strand.
TCGGCGAGGAATGCGATGAGGTGCTCGCGCTCCACCGCCACGGCGCGCACGTCCTCCAGAGCCGTCACCGTCGCCGAACGCGGCCGCCCCGTCAGGGCGGCGGACTCACCGATGATGTCGCCGGGGCCGCGCAGCGCGAGGAGGGCTTCGTATCCATTGGGAGCGGCCGAGGTCACCTTGGACCAGCCCTGCACGATGAAGAGGACGTGCGACGACGGTTCGCGCTCATGGAGCAGAACGACGCGAGGCGCGAAGGTCAGTGTGTGCCCGAGCGCCAGCAGTGCCGACCGGTCCACGCTCTCCAGCCGCGCCAGGAAGGGAACCTGGTCGTCCAGGCCCCCTCCTGGTAAGTACGCCCCCGGCATGTGGCCGCCCTCCCGGATTGTCACTCAGCGGACCGGTCAAGGTACTGAAAGTCCGTATGTCATGGACCCTGAAAATGCGGGCACGGAGCGGCGAGCGGAGACACTAGGGGGCGCTTCGGAGCACAGGGAGGGCGCCTGACGATGGATCGGGGCGACAAGTCCGGCGTGTCGGGGCCCATCGCATTTGTTTTGACCGAAGTCCGTGCGGTAGGTACGCTCAGACCTTGTGCCTGGGGTGTGCCTGGGCTCGCGCGCGTGTCCTCAACCGCAGCGCGGGTTCGATACCGGCCACCGAAATCTGCGCCCTTCCCGCCTTCAGCGGGAGTCTGCAGCATTCGACACACCCGACCGCGTGGGTCGGCAACGTTCCAGGTTAGCTTTACTATTCGGCACACAGAAACCGGAGAAGTAGTGCCTACGATCCAGCAGCTGGTCCGTAAGGGCCGGCAGGACAAGGTCGAGAAGAACAAGACGCCCGCGCTCGAGGGTTCCCCCCAGCGTCGTGGCGTCTGCACGCGTGTGTTCACGACCACCCCGAAGAAGCCGAACTCGGCCCTGCGGAAGGTCGCGCGTGTGCGTCTGACCTCCGGGATCGAGGTCACGGCCTACATTCCGGGTGAGGGACACAACCTGCAGGAGCACTCCATCGTGCTCGTGCGTGGTGGCCGTGTGAAGGACCTGCCTGGTGTTCGCTACAAGATCATCCGCGGTTCCCTCGACACCCAGGGTGTCAAGAACCGCAAGCAGGCCCGCAGCCGCTACGGCGCCAAGAAGGAGAAGTAAGAATGCCTCGTAAGGGCCCCGCCCCGAAGCGCCCGGTCATCATCGACCCGGTCTACGGTTCTCCTCTGGTGACCTCCCTCATCAACAAGGTGCTGCTGAACGGCAAGCGCTCCACCGCCGAGCGCATCGTCTACGGCGCCATGGAGGGCCTGCGCGAGAAGACCGGCAACGACCCGGTCATCACGCTGAAGCGCGCTCTCGAGAACATCAAGCCGACCCTCGAGGTCAAGTCCCGCCGCGTCGGTGGTGCGACCTACCAGGTTCCGATCGAGGTCAAGCCCGGTCGTGCCAACACGCTGGCCCTGCGCTGGCTGGTGGGTTACTCCCGCGCCCGTCGCGAGAAGACCATGACCGAGCGTCTGCTCAACGAGCTCCTCGACGCCTCCAACGGCCTCGGTGCCGCTGTGAAGAAGCGCGAGGACACCCACAAGATGGCCGAGTCCAACAAGGCCTTCGCGCACTACCGCTGGTAGTCGCTACCCACATCGAGACCGAGAGAAGACTGAGCCGACATGGCTACCACTTCACTTGACCTGGCCAAGGTGCGCAACATCGGCATCATGGCTCACATCGACGCGGGCAAGACGACGACCACCGAGCGGATCCTGTTCTACACCGGTGTTTCGTACAAGATCGGTGAGGTCCACGACGGCGCCGCCACGATGGACTGGATGGAGCAGGAGCAGGAGCGTGGCATCACGATCACCTCTGCTGCCACCACCTGTCACTGGCCGCTGAACGACGTCGACCACACCATCAACATCATCGACACCCCGGGCCACGTCGACTTCACCGTCGAGGTGGAGCGTTCGCTCCGCGTGCTCGACGGTGCCGTGACGGTGTTCGACGGCGTCGCCGGCGTTGAGCCCCAGTCCGAGACCGTGTGGCGTCAGGCGGACCGCTACGGCGTTCCGCGCATCTGCTTCGTCAACAAGCTCGACCGCACGGGTGCCGAGTTCCACCGCTGCGTCGACATGATCGTCGACCGCCTCGGTGCGACCCCGCTGGTCATGCAGCTGCCCATCGGTGCAGAGGCTGACTTCAAGGGCGTCGTCGACCTCGTCACCATGAAGGCTTTCGTCTGGTCCGCCGAGACCAAGATGGGCGAGGCCTACGACATCGTCGACATCCCCGACACGCACACCGAGGCTGCCGAGGAGTACCGCGGCAAGCTGCTCGAGGCCGTCGCGGAGAACGACGAGGAGATGATGGAGCTGTACCTCGAGGGCCAGGAGCCCTCCGAGGAGCAGCTGTACGCGGCGATCCGTCGCATCACCATCGCCTCCGGCAAGGGCGGCGACACCACCGTCACCCCCGTCTTCTGCGGTACCGCGTTCAAGAACAAGGGCGTTCAGCCCCTGCTCGACGCGGTCGTGCGCTACCTGCCGTCCCCCCTGGACGTCGAGGCCATCGAGGGCCACGACGTGAAGGACCCGGAGACGGTCGTCAAGCGCAAGCCGTCCGACGAGGAGCCGCTGTCGGCTCTCGCCTTCAAGATCGCGAGCGACCCGCACCTGGGCAAGCTCACCTTCGTCCGGATCTACTCCGGTCGCCTCGAGGCCGGCACCGCGGTGCTGAACTCGGTCAAGGGCAAGAAGGAGCGCATCGGCAAGATCTACCGCATGCACGCGAACAAGCGTGAGGAGATCGCGTCGGTGGGCGCCGGTGACATCGTCGCCGTCATGGGTCTGAAGCAGACCACCACGGGCGAGACGCTCTGTGACGACAAGCAGCCGGTGATCCTGGAGTCCATGGACTTCCCGGCGCCGGTCATCCAGGTCGCCATCGAGCCGAAGTCCAAGGGTGACCAGGAGAAGCTGGGTGTCGCCATCCAGCGTCTCTCGGAGGAGGACCCCTCCTTCCAGGTGCACTCCGACGAGGAGACCGGCCAGACCATCATCGGTGGTATGGGCGAGCTTCACCTCGAGGTCCTTGTCGACCGCATGAAGCGGGAGTTCAAGGTCGAGGCCAACGTCGGTAAGCCGCAGGTCGCCTACCGCGAGACGATCCGCAAGGCCGTCGAGCGCGTCGACTACACGCACAAGAAGCAGACCGGTGGTACCGGTCAGTTCGCCAAGGTCCAGATCGCCATCGAGCCGATCGAGGGCGGCGACGCTTCGTACGAGTTCGTGAACAAGGTCACCGGTGGCCGCATCCCCAAGGAGTACATCCCTTCGGTGGACGCGGGTGCGCAGGAGGCCATGCAGTTCGGCATCCTGGCCGGCTACGAGATGACGGGCGTCCGCGTCACGCTCATCGACGGTGCCTACCACGAGGTCGACTCCTCCGAGCTCGCGTTCAAGATCGCCGGTTCGCAGGCCTTCAAGGAGGCCGCGCGCAAGGCCAGCCCCGTGCTGCTCGAGCCGATGATGGCCGTCGAGGTCACCACGCCCGAGGACTACATGGGCGACGTCATCGGCGACATCAACTCCCGTCGTGGCCAGATCCAGGCCATGGAGGAGCGCAGTGGCGCCCGGGTCGTCAAGGGCCTGGTCCCGCTGTCGGAGATGTTCGGCTACGTCGGAGACCTCCGCAGCAAGACGTCGGGTCGCGCAAGCTACTCGATGCAGTTCGACTCCTACGCCGAGGTTCCGCGGAACGTCGCCGAGGAGATCATCGCGAAGGCCAAGGGCGAGTAACTCAACCGAGTTGACGCTTTAGGCTTGACTCCGGAGCCTCTGGGTCATTCCGGTCCTCAACGGGACGGAATGACCCGGGCCCCGGGCACCCCAGCAAAGATCACCTGGCGCCGATGAAGTAAGGCGTACAGAACCACTCCACAGGAGGACCCCAGTGGCGAAGGCGAAGTTCGAGCGGACTAAGCCGCACGTCAACATCGGCACCATCGGTCACATTGACCACGGTAAGACGACCCTCACGGCCGCCATTACCAAGGTGCTGCACGACGCGTACCCCGACCTGAACGAGGCTTCGGCCTTCGACCAGATCGACAAGGCTCCCGAGGAGCGCCAGCGCGGTATCACGATCTCGATCGCGCACGTCGAGTACCAGACCGAGGCGCGTCACTACGCCCACGTCGACTGCCCCGGTCACGCGGACTACATCAAGAACATGATCACGGGTGCCGCGCAGATGGACGGCGCCATCCTCGTGGTCGCCGCCACCGACGGCCCGATGCCGCAGACCAAGGAGCACGTGCTCCTGGCCCGCCAGGTCGGCGTTCCGTACATCGTCGTCGCCCTGAACAAGGCCGACATGGTGGACGACGAGGAGATCCTGGAGCTCGTCGAGCTCGAGGTCCGTGAGCTCCTCTCCGAGTACGAGTTCCCGGGCGACGACGTTCCGGTCGTCAAGGTCTCCGCTCTGAAGGCCCTCGAGGGCGACAAGGAGTGGGGCAACTCCGTCCTCGAGCTGATGAAGGCCGTCGACGAGTCGATCCCGGAGCCCGAGCGCGACGTCGACAAGCCGTTCCTGATGCCGATCGAGGACGTCTTCACGATCACCGGTCGTGGCACCGTCGTCACCGGCCGCATCGAGCGTGGTGTCCTGAAGGTCAACGAGACCGTTGACATCATCGGCATCAAGCAGGAGAAGACCACCACCACGGTCACCGGCATCGAGATGTTCCGCAAGCTGCTCGACGAGGGCCAGGCCGGTGAGAACGTCGGTCTGCTCCTCCGTGGCATCAAGCGCGAGGACGTCGAGCGCGGCCAGGTCATCATCAAGCCGGGTTCGGTTACCCCGCACACCGAGTTCGAGGCGCAGGCGTACATCCTGTCGAAGGACGAGGGTGGCCGCCACACCCCGTTCTTCAACAACTACCGCCCGCAGTTCTACTTCCGTACGACGGACGTGACCGGCGTCGTGACCCTCCCCGAGGGCACCGAGATGGTCATGCCGGGTGACAACACCGAGATGAAGGTGGAGCTCATCCAGCCCGTCGCCATGGAGGAGGGCCTCAAGTTCGCCATCCGTGAGGGTGGCCGGACCGTGGGCGCCGGCCAGGTCACCAAGATCAACAAGTAAGTCTTGTTGGCTTGACAGCCTGGTAGCTCCAGCGAGCACCTGAGAGGGCCCGTACGACTTCGGTCGTACGGGCCCTTTCGCTTGCCTTCTTGCTTTCGCGCGCCCGGGCTGCCTCCGGACGCGCGGGTGCTACGCCTGCGACTGCTTGGGCCGCCAGAGCCAGGGGCGGGCGTCGGGGGAGAGGCCCGCGACGGCGGGGCCGAGCCGGGTGTCGGCGAGAGCGGGGCCGTCCAGGCTGGTGCGGGCCGTGGCCGGGTGGGTGAGGCGGCCGCGGTGCAGCAGCTGGAGCGCGCCGCGCACATCGCGGCCCAGGAGGTACTCCCCGGCGGCCGACACGGGGCCGTAGCCGGGGAAGCGGACGGGTTCGCCGCCGATGGATATCAGCTCGGTCGAGGCGGGCGGCCGGTAGTAGAGGCGGCTGCCCAGGGCGGCTATGGAGTCCGCCGGTACGGGCAGGCCGGCCGAGGGGACCGGGCCGTCCTGCGTCCAGTGGTGCACGGTGTCGCGTCCCGGCGCGTACACGTGCACCTGGCCGTCGTCCCCGGCGATCGCGGTGAGCCCGTCCTGCACCTGGCCGCCGCCGAGGTCGCGCCACGGCGACCAGACCCCGTCGGTCCCGCGCACGCGCGTGCTGATGCCCTGGTCCGCGTTGCGCACGAAGAGGTGCACCCGCCCGTCCTTCGCGGTCACCGCGACGGGCACCCCGATGCGCCGCCCCCGTACGGGCTCGTACTCGGGGTTGCCGAGCCCCGTCCACGCGGTGAAGCCCGACCGCTTCGTGCCCGTCGCGCGCTCCTCCAGGACCACGATCTCCCGTACGTTCTGCGCGCCGCGCCCCTCCACCGAGGCGAGCCGGAGCCCGAACACGAGCTGGCGCCCGTCCGGCAGCCTGGCCGCGCCGAGGACCGGGGCCAGGGGGCCGCCGCCCAGGTCGACGGGCTTCCCGAAGGTCCCGTTCGGCCGTTCCTGGTAGCGCACCGCGCGCAGGCCGAGAACGCCGTACGCGGTGAGCCTGCCGTCGGGGCCTGTGGCCAGCTGCAGCCGGGGGCCGGGGTAGCGGTAGTGGGTGGCGCGCACCCAGCCCTTGCGGTTGGTGAGGGGGCGGTTGCCGCCGACGTTGTAGTCGCCGCAGCCCGCGGGGTTGCCGCACTGCCACTCGGGCGCGGCGCCGTACGGCCGCAGCAGCGCCGCCTTCGCCTTGAGCACCGCGGTCGGGAGGTTCTTCGGCCAGTGGTTGTTGTAGTAGCCCCGGAAGGCCGTGGTGACGAACGGGGGCGGGCCGCCCTCGGCCGTCTGTGCCCAGCGGATCAGCGCGGCCCAGGTGAACGAGGCGACGGCCGTGTGGTCGGCGTGGTCGGAGTACCCGGGCTGCTCGCTGTCGCGGATGCGGGTGCGCTCGTCGCTGAGCTGGATGTCGGGGTCGGGGTCGAGCGTCTGCACCAGGGTGGGCCGGTAGCGCTCCAGGAGGCCGACGAGTACGTCGATCAGGGACTCGTGGTCGTACGACTGGACCGAGCGCAGCGGCGAGCCCTGCGGGATGACGGTGCGCAGCATCAGGCCCGACTGGCGCCAGAGGGCGGGGGCGCCCATGTGCCAGGCCGGGGTGTGCATGGCGAGGTTCAGGTGGATCAGGTCGACGCGGCGGTCGCCGTGCTCCAGGGTGTTCACCTCGGCGCGGTGGCCGCCGGGCAGCTTGAGGGTGCCCGTCTGCCAGGGCGTGAACAGCGGCAGCCCGATCAGCTCGGCGTACGACTGGCGCAGGCCCTGGTGGCGGGCGGCCGCGTACGCGGGCTGGTCGGCGGGCGGGTGCGGCTGTCCCGGGATCTTGTTGACCCCGTCGGCCTCGCCCGCGGTGACGTACACGCAGACCAGGGGGGTGCCCGCGGCCACGGCGTGCTGGGTGTCCGGGTTCATGAAGAACAGGTCGTCGTCCGGGTGGGCGAGGAACTGCAGGAGCAGCGCCCGGTCGGACTGGGTGGCGGGCAGGCCCGTGGCGGGGGAGGGGGCGGCGGTGCTGCTGCGCGGGGGAGCCTCGGTGGTGCGGGTGCAGGCGGCCGCGGCGGAGCCGGCCGCGACGGCGGCGGTGCCCAGGAGGAGGGTGCGGCGGGCGGGGGCGGGGCCGCGCCGGGGACGCTTCCCGGGCGCACCCGGGTCCCGTATGTCCTGGGTCTGGGGCGGGGCTGCGGGGGCTTCGCCCCGTCCCCGGCCGGTCCTCCAGGCAGGCCAACCTCGCACGTGCCTCTCTCCGTCCACCCTGTGCAGCGGTCGGGGGCCGCGCTGCTGTCCAGTTGTTTCGTCTGGAAAGAGGGTTAGCGGAGTGTGCAGGTTCCATGCATGTACATCTTTTGTTCACCCGAGGGGCGCAAAGAAGGAGCGCTGGGTGAGGGTGTGGGCATGACCACGCGGGGAGTGGGGTACGATCCCGCCTCGATTGGCCAGGGATACGTCCCGTATGGCAGACTGTCGGGGTTGCTCGGTTGAGTGCCGATGCTGCGCGCCTCCCGCCGGGAGGACCGGAAGCGAGTCCCACAGTACTCGTCGCCCCAACTGCCGAAAGGCAGCGCTGGAGCGGACGTACGGGAATCTTCTGGGAAGCGTGTGCGGGGTGCCTCGGCCAGGCACCCGGTGGGTTTCTTCCCCCGGTACGCGGCCTCGGGCCGCAGCCCCTGTAGCAGGGAAATCCCTTGGGATATCCGTGTCAGCGAGGTTGCGACACGCCCGACCGCGTGGGTCGGAAGAAGCACGAACCCGCCGGGTTCCAGAGCGTTACGAGACAAAGGACTACTAAGTAGCCATGGCGGGACAGAAGATCCGCATCCGGCTCAAGGCCTACGACCACGAGGTCATCGACTCCTCGGCGAAGAAGATCGTCGAGACGGTGACGCGTACTGGTGCGTCGGTCGCGGGCCCGGTGCCGCTGCCCACTGAGAAGAACGTGTACTGCGTCATCAAGTCGCCGCACAAGTACAAGGACTCGCGCGAGCACTTCGAGATGCGTACGCACAAGCGCCTGATCGACATCCTCGACCCGACGCCCAAGACCGTTGACTCGCTGATGCGCCTGGACCTTCCGGCCGGCGTCGACATCGAGATCAAGCTCTGAAGGGCGCTGGAGAGATGACCAAGCAGATCAAGGGCATCCTGGGCGAGAAGCTCGGCATGACCCAGGTCTGGGACGAGAACAACCGTGTCGTCCCGGTGACCGTGGTCAAGGCCGGGCCCTGTGTCGTTACCCAGGTCCGTACGAATGACTCCGACGGCTACGAGTCGGTCCAGATCGCCTTCGGCGAGATCGACCCGCGCAAGGTGAACAAGCCCCTCAAGGGCCACTTCGCCAAGGCCGACGTGACCCCCCGTCGCCACCTCGTCGAGATCCGTACCGCTGACGCCAGCGAGTACACCCTCGGCCAGGAGCTGACTGCCGAGACCTTCGAGGCCGGCGTCAAGGTCGACGTCACCGGCAAGAGCAAGGGCAAGGGCTTCGCCGGTGTCATGAAGCGCCACAACTTCCACGGTGGCAAGGCGTCCCACGGTGCTCACCGTGTGCACCGCAAGCCCGGTTCCATCGGTGGCTGTGCCACCCCCGGCCGTGTCTTCAAGGGCATGCGCATGGCGGGCCGCATGGGCAACGAGCGGGTCACCACCCAGAACCTGACCGTCCACGCCGTTGACGCGGAGAAGGGTCTGCTGCTCATCAAGGGCGCAGTTCCCGGTCCGAACGGCGGCCTCGTCCTGGTCCGTACCGCGGCCAAGGGGGCTTGAGGAACCGATGAGCACCATTGACATCCTTTCGCCGGCAGGCGACAAGGCCGGGACCGTCGAGCTCCCCGCGGAGATCTTCGACGTCGAGAAGATCAGCATCCCGCTGATCCACCAGGTCGTTGTCGCGCAGCTGGCCGCTGCCCGTCAGGGCACGCACAAGACCAAGACCCGCGGCGAAGTCCGTGGCGGTGGCAAGAAGCCTTACCGCCAGAAGGGCACCGGCCGCGCGCGCCAGGGTTCGACCCGTGCGCCGCAGTTCGCCGGCGGTGGCGTCGTCCACGGCCCCGTGCCGCGTGACTACTCGCAGCGGACCCCGAAGAAGATGAAGGCCGCGGCCCTGCGCCACGCCCTCACCGACCGGGCCCGCAACAGCCGTATCCACGTCGTCGCCGACGTGGTCGAGGGCGACATCTCCACCAAGGCCGCCAAGGCTCTCCTCGGCAAGATCAGCGAGCGCAAGAACGTGCTCCTGGTCGTCGAGCGGGAGAACGAGAAGGCCCTGCTGTCCGCCCGCAACCTGCCCCAGGTCCACATCCTGGAGCCGGGCCAGCTGAACACGTACGACGTTCTCGTCTCGGACGACGTGGTCTTCACCAAGGCCGCCTTCGAGTCCTTCGTGTCCGGCCCGAAGGCCAATGACACCGAAGGGAGCGACGCCTGATGGCCATCCGTCACCAGAGCATTGCGTCCAAGGCTGCGAAGGCCGCCAAGGCCGCGCGCGTCGCCAAGGCGAAGCGCATCGCGACCGAGGGCAAGTTCGAGGTTGAGCCCACCCCGCTGAGCAAGTCCTTCTCGGACCCGCGCGACGTCCTCGTCAAGCCGGTCGTCTCCGAGAAGTCGTACGCGCTCCTGGACGAGGGCAAGTACACGTTCATCGTGGCCCCGGGCGCCAACAAGACCCAGATCAAGCAGGCCGTCGAGGCGGTCTTCTCGGTCAAGGTCACCGGCGTCAACACGATCAACCGTCAGGGCAAGCGGAAGCGCACGCGCACCGGGTTCGGCAAGCGTGCCGACACCAAGCGCGCCATCGTGACCCTTGCTGAGGGCGACCGTATCGACATCTTCGGCCAGGCCTCCTAACGGAGCGCCCTGGTCCGAATATCGGACGAGGACTGAGAAATGGGAATCCGCAAGTACAAGCCGACTACGCCGGGCCGTCGTGGCTCCAGCGTCGCCGACTTCGTCGAGGTAACGCGGTCCACGCCGGAGAAGTCGCTGGTCCGCCCGCTGCACAGCAAGGGCGGCCGTAACAACGCCGGTCGGATCACGGTTCGCCACCAGGGTGGCGGACACAAGCGCGCCTACCGCGTGATCGACTTCCGTCGTCACGACAAGGACGGCGTGCCGGCCAAGGTCGCGCACATCGAGTACGACCCCAACCGCACCGCGCGCATCGCGCTGCTGCACTACGCGGACGGCGAGAAGCGCTACATCCTCGCCCCGCGTGGTCTGGCGCAGGGTGCCCGGGTTGAGAACGGCCCTGGCGCCGACATCAAGCCCGGCAACAACATGGCGCTGCGCAACATCCCCGTCGGTACGACGCTGCACGCCATCGAGCTGCGTCCGGGCGGCGGCGCCAAGTTCGCCCGCTCGGCCGGTGCCTCGGTGCAGCTGCTCGCGAAGGAAGGCGCCATGGCGCACCTTCGCATGCCGTCCGGTGAGATCCGCCTGGTCGACGTCCGCTGCCGCGCCACCATCGGCGAGGTCGGCAACGCCGAGCAGTCGAACATCAACTGGGGCAAGGCCGGCCGCATGCGCTGGAAGGGCGTCCGCCCGACCGTGCGTGGTGTCGTCATGAACCCGGTTGACCACCCGCACGGTGGTGGTGAAGGCAAGACCTCCGGTGGTCGCCACCCGGTCTCGCCGTGGGGCAAGAAGGAGGGTCGTACTCGTGATCGCAACAAGGCGAGCAACAAGTACATCGTCCGCCGCCGCAAGTCGAACAAGAAGCGCTAGGAGCGGGTTTAGATGCCGCGCAGTCTCAAGAAGGGGCCCTTCGTCGACGACCACCTGATCAAGAAGGTGGACGCCCAGAACGAAGCGGGCTCTAAGAACGTCATCAAGACCTGGTCCCGGCGCTCGATGATCATCCCCAGCATGCTGGGGCACACGATCGCGGTGCACAACGGCAAGACCCACATCCCGGTGTTCGTCACCGAGTCGATGGTCGGCCACAAGCTCGGTGAGTTTTCGCCGACCCGCACCTTCCGCGGCCACGTCAAGGACGACCGCAAGTCGAAGCGCCGCTAAGCGGGGTGTGAACGACTGTGACTAACACCGAAGGGACAACCATGGAAGCCAGGGCCCAGGCGCGGTACATCCGCGTCACGCCCATGAAGGCCCGCCGCGTGGTGGACCTCATCCGTGGCATGGATGCCACGGAGGCTCAGGCGGTCCTGCGTTTCGCCCCGCAGGCCGCGAGCGTGCCGGTCGGCAAGGTGCTGGACAGCGCCATTGCCAACGCCGCGCACAACTACGACCACACGGACGCTTCGTCGCTGTTCATCAGCGAGGCGTTCGTCGATGAGGGCCCGACCCTGAAGCGGTTCCGTCCGCGCGCCCAGGGCCGTGCCTACCGGATCCGTAAGCGGACCAGCCACATCACCGTGGTCGTCAGCAGCAAGGAAGGAACCCGGTAATGGGCCAGAAGGTAAACCCGCACGGGTTCCGGCTCGGTGTCACGACCGACTTCAAGTCGCGTTGGTACGCCGACAAGCTGTACAAGGACTACGTCAAGGAAGACGTCGCCATCCGTCGGATGATGACGTCCGGCATGGAGCGCGCCGGCATCTCGAAGGTTGAGATCGAGCGCACCCGTGACCGCGTGCGGGTGGACATCCACACCGCTCGTCCCGGCATCGTCATCGGCCGCCGTGGCGCCGAGGCCGACCGCATCCGCGGTGACCTCGAGAAGCTCACGGGCAAGCAGGTCCAGCTGAACATCCTCGAGGTCAAGAACCCCGAGGTCGACGCTCAGCTCGTGGCCCAGGCCGTTGCGGAGCAGCTGTCCTCCCGCGTCTCCTTCCGTCGCGCCATGCGTAAGAGCATGCAGTCGGCGATGAAGGCGGGCGCCAAGGGCATCAAGATCCAGTGTGGCGGTCGTCTCGGCGGTGCCGAGATGTCCCGTTCGGAGTTCTACCGCGAGGGCCGCGTGCCCCTGCACACGCTCCGCGCCAACGTGGACTACGGCTTCTTCGAGGCCAAGACGACCTTCGGCCGCATCGGCGTGAAGGTCTGGATCTACAAGGGCGACGTCAAGAACATCGCCGAGGTCCGCGCCGAGAACGCCGCTGCCCGCGCCGGCAACCGCCCGGCCCGTGGTGGCAACGACCGCCCGGCCCGTGGTGGCCGTGGTGGCGAGCGTGGCGGCCGCGGTCGCAAGCCGCAGCAGCAGTCCGCGCCGGCTGCCGAGGCCCCCAAGGCCGAGGCTCCCGCCGCTGCCGCTCCGGCTGCTGAGAGCACCGGAACGGAGGCCTGACCGAAATGCTGATCCCCCGTAGGGTCAAGCACCGCAAGCAGCACCACCCGAAGCGCAGCGGTATGTCCAAGGGTGGCACGCAGGTTGCGTTCGGCGAGTACGGCATCCAGGCGCTCACCCCGGCGTATGTGACGAACCGTCAGATCGAGGCTGCTCGTATCGCCATGACGCGTCACATCAAGCGTGGCGGCAAGGTCTGGATCAACATCTACCCGGACCGCCCCCTCACCAAGAAGCCTGCCGAGACCCGCATGGGTTCCGGTAAGGGTTCGCCGGAGTGGTGGGTCGCCAACGTCAAGCCCGGACGCGTGATGTTCGAGCTGTCGTACCCGAACGAGAAGATTGCTCGTGAGGCGCTCACCCGCGCTGCTCACAAGCTTCCGATGAAGTGCCGCATCGTCCGGCGCGAGGCAGGTGAGGCGTGATGTCGGCCGGAACCAAGGCGTCCGAGCTGCGCGAGCTGGGCAACGAGGAGCTTGTCGCCAAGCTCCGCGAGGCCAAGGAAGAGCTGTTCAACCTCCGCTTCCAGGCGGCGACCGGTCAGCTCGAGAACCACGGTCGGCTGAAGGCCGTCCGCAAGGACATCGCGCGGATCTACACCCTGATGCGTGAGCGCGAGCTGGGCATCGAGACGGTGGAGAGCGCCTGATGAGCGAGAGCAACGTGACTGAAGAGACGAAGGCCGAGCGCGGCTTCCGCAAGACCCGTGAGGGTCTGGTCGTCAGCGACAAGATGGACAAGACCGTCGTCGTCGCCGTCGAGGACCGCGTCAAGCACGCGCTGTACGGCAAGGTCATCCGCCGTACGAACAAGCTCAAGGCGCACGACGAGCAGAACGCTGCCGGCGTCGGCGACCGCGTCCTCCTGATGGAGACGCGTCCGCTGTCGGCGACCAAGCGCTGGCGCGTCGTCGAGATCCTCGAGAAGGCCAAGTAGGTAATTCCCGCAAGGGAATTCCCGTGAGTACTGCTCTGAGGGGTATCCCTCGGAGTTCGTTCCGCCAGGCTCGGCAGGGGTCCAACTCCCGTAAGGGATGAGGCCCCTGCCGGGAACCGGCAGACAAACAGGAGATAGACGTGATCCAGCAGGAGTCGCGACTTCGCGTCGCCGACAACACGGGTGCGAAGGAAATTCTCACCATTCGTGTTCTCGGTGGCTCGGGTCGCCGCTACGCGGGCATCGGTGACGTCATCGTCGCCACCGTCAAGGACGCGATCCCCGGTGGCAACGTGAAGAAGGGTGACGTCGTCAAGGCGGTCATCGTTCGCACCGTCAAGGAGCGCCGCCGTCCGGACGGCTCGTACATCCGCTTCGACGAGAACGCCGCCGTCATTCTGAAGAACGACGGCGACCCTCGCGGCACCCGTATCTTCGGCCCCGTGGGCCGTGAGCTGCGCGAGAAGAAGTTCATGAAGATCATCTCGCTCGCGCCGGAGGTGCTGTAAGCATGAAGATCAAGAAGGGCGACCTGGTCCAGGTCATCACCGGTAAGGACAAGGGCAAGCAGGGCAAGGTCATTGCCGCTTACCCGCGCGAGGAGCGCGTCCTGGTCGAGGGTGTCAACCGGGTCAAGAAGCACACGAAGGCCGGCCCGACCGCCAGCGGCTCGCAGGCCGGCGGCATCGTGACCACCGAGGCCCCCGTCCACGTCTCCAACGTCCAGCTGGTCGTGGAGAAGGACGGCAACAAGGTCGTCACGCGCGTCGGTTACCGCTTCGACGACGAGGGCAACAAGATCCGCGTTGCCAAGCGGACGGGTGAGGACATCTGATGACGACCACCACCACTCCGCGTCTCAAGACGAAGTACCGCGAGGAGATCGCGGGCAAGCTGCGTGACGAGTTCAAGTACGAGAACGTCATGCAGGTCCCCGGCCTGGTCAAGATCGTGGTCAACATGGGTGTCGGCGACGCCGCCCGTGACTCGAAGCTGATCGACGGCGCCATCCGCGACCTCACCACGATCACCGGCCAGAAGCCGGCCGTGACGAAGGCCCGGAAGTCCATCGCGCAGTTCAAGCTGCGCGAGGGCCAGCCGATCGGCTGCCACGTCACGCTCCGTGGCGACCGCATGTGGGAGTTCCTGGACCGCACCCTGTCGCTCGCGCTGCCGCGCATCCGCGACTTCCGTGGTCTGTCCCCCAAGCAGTTCGACGGCCGTGGCAACTACACCTTCGGTCTCACGGAGCAGGTCATGTTCCACGAGATCGACCAGGACAAGATCGACCGCGTCCGGGGTATGGACATCACCGTGGTCACCACGGCGACCAACGACGCTGAGGGCCGTGCCCTTCTCCGTCACCTCGGCTTCCCGTTCAAGGAGGCGTAAGCGAGATGGCGAAGAAGGCTCTTATTGCCAAGGCTGCTCGTAAGCCCAAGTTCGGTGTGCGTGCGTACACCCGCTGCCAGCGCTGCGGCCGTCCGCACTCCGTCTACCGCAAGTTCGGCCTGTGCCGCGTGTGCCTCCGTGAGATGGCTCACCGTGGCGAGCTGCCGGGCGTGACCAAGAGCTCCTGGTAATCCCCGTAATAAGGGATTTCAGGGCTCTCGGTAAGTAAAGGGCTCTGTCAGGTGCCCACCCCTCCATGGCTTAGGCTAGGAGGGTTGGGCGCCTGACGCCCGTACGACTTACTACGCCGTAGGTCCCCGCGCCGCACCCGTCCCGCCCATGAGTGGGGAGAGGGATGGCGCATACAGGAAACCCCGGCGAGAGAGGCCGAAGGCCAATTCATGACCATGACTGATCCGATCGCAGACATGCTTACGCGTCTGCGGAACGCGAACTCGGCGTACCACGACACCGTGGCGATGCCGCACAGCAAGATCAAGTCGCACATCGCCGAGATCCTCCAGCAGGAGGGTTTCATCACCGGCTGGAAGGTCGAGGACGCCGAGGTCGGCAAGAACCTCGTTCTCGAGCTGAAGTTCGGCCCGAACCGTGAGCGTTCGATCGCCGGCATCAAGCGGATCTCGAAGCCGGGTCTGCGCGTTTACGCGAAGTCCACCAACCTGCCGAAGGTCCTCGGCGGCCTGGGCGTGGCGATCATCTCCACGTCGCACGGTCTCCTGACCGGCCAGCAGGCAGGCAAGAAGGGCGTGGGTGGGGAAGTCCTCGCCTACGTCTGGTAGCGGAAGGGAACGGAGGAAACAGCTATGTCGCGTATTGGCAAGCTCCCCATCACGGTTCCCGCCGGCGTGGACGTCACCATCGATGGCCGCACGGTCACGGTGAAGGGTTCCAAGGGCACCCTGACCCACAC
The DNA here is from genome assembly GCF_042740175.1 of Streptomyces sp. NPDC059009. Classification (NCBI taxonomy): domain Bacteria; kingdom Bacillati; phylum Actinomycetota; class Actinomycetes; order Kitasatosporales; family Streptomycetaceae; genus Streptomyces; species Streptomyces sp. NPDC059009. The sequence goes on from NZ_JBHYJB010000003.1 coordinate 272,941, forward strand.
CGTCGCCGCGCCGATCGAGATCGCTAAGGGCGAGGACGGCGTTCTGAACGTCACCCGCCCCAACGACGAGCGTCAGAACAAGGCCCTGCACGGCCTGTCCCGCACGCTGGTGGCGAACATGATCACCGGTGTGACCCAGGGTTACGTGAAGAAGCTCGAGATCAGCGGTGTCGGTTACCGCGTCCTGGCAAAGGGCTCCAACCTGGAGTTCTCGCTGGGTTACAGCCACCCGATCCTGGTCGAGGCGCCCGAGGGCATCTCGTTCAAGGTCGAGTCGCCCACCAAGCTGTCTGTCGAGGGCATCGACAAGCAGAAGGTCGGCGAGGTTGCGGCCAACATCCGCAAGCTGCGCAAGCCCGACCCGTACAAGGCCAAGGGCGTCAAGTACGAGGGCGAAGTCATCCGCCGCAAGGTCGGAAAGGCGGGTAAGTAAGCCATGGCATACGGTGTGAAGATTGCTAAGGGTGACGCCTACAAGCGCGCCGCCAAGCAGCGCCGCCACATCCGCATCCGCAAGATCGTGTCGGGTACGGCGGAGCGTCCGCGCCTCGTCGTGACGCGTTCGAACCGCAACATCGTTGCTCAGGTCATCGACGACCTCAAGGGTCACACCCTTGCGTCGGCGTCGACCCTGGACGCTTCGATCCGCGGTGGCGAGGGTGACAAGTCGGCCCAGGCCAAGCAGGTCGGTGCGCTCGTCGCCGAGCGTGCCAAGGCCGCGGGTGTCGAGGCTGTCGTATTCGACCGTGGTGGCAACAAGTACGCCGGGCGCATCGCCGCCCTGGCGGACGCCGCCCGCGAAGCCGGGCTCAAGTTCTGAGCCGGTTCCGTAGCTAGCGGAAACAGAGAGAGGTAATTCCAATGGCTGGACCCCAGCGCCGCGGAAGCGGTGCCGGTGGCGGCGAGCGGCGGGACCGGAAGGGCCGTGACGGCGGCGCTGCTGCCGCCGAGAAGACCGCGTACGTTGAGCGCGTTGTCGCGATCAACCGCGTCGCCAAGGTTGTGAAGGGTGGTCGTCGCTTCAGCTTCACCGCGCTGGTCGTGGTGGGCGATGGTGACGGCACCGTGGGTGTCGGTTACGGCAAGGCCAAGGAGGTGCCGGCCGCCATCGCCAAGGGTGTTGAGGAGGCCAAGAAGCACTTCTTCAAGGTCCCCCGTATCCAGGGCACCATCCCCCACCCCATCCAGGGTGAGAAGGCCGCGGGCGTCGTCCTGCTCAAGCCTGCTTCCCCCGGTACCGGTGTTATCGCCGGTGGCCCGGTGCGCGCCGTCCTGGAGTGCGCCGGCGTTCACGACATCCTGTCGAAGTCCCTGGGCTCCGACAACGCGATCAACATCGTGCACGCGACCGTGGCGGCCCTCAAGGGCCTGCAGCGTCCCGAGGAGATCGCGGCTCGCCGTGGTCTGCCGCTCGAGGACGTCGCCCCCGCGGCTCTCCTTCGTGCGCGTGCGGGAGCAGGTGCGTAATGGCACAGCTCAAGATCACGCAGACGAAGTCGTACATCGGCAGCAAGCAGAACCACCGCGACACGCTGCGCAGCCTGGGCCTCAAGCGCCTCGGTGACAGCGTCGTCAAGGAGGACCGCCCCGAGTTCCGCGGCATGGTGCACACCGTCCGCCACCTCGTGACGGTTGAGGAGGTCGACTGACATGGCGGAGCAGAACCCGCTGAAGGTCCACAACCTCCGTCCTGCCCCGGGCGCCAAGACCGCCAAGACCCGTGTGGGTCGTGGTGAGGCGTCCAAGGGTAAGACCGCTGGTCGTGGTACCAAGGGCACCAAGGCCCGTTACCAGGTTCCGGAGCGCTTCGAGGGTGGCCAGATGCCCCTCCACATGCGTCTCCCGAAGCTCAAGGGCTTCAAGAACCCGTTCAAGACCGAGTACCAGGTCGTGAACCTCGACAAGCTGACCTCGCTCTACCCCGAGGGTGGAGAGGTCACGGTGGCCGACCTGGTCGCCAAGGGCGCCGTTCGCAAGAACAGCCTTGTCAAGGTCCTCGGCCAGGGCGAGGTCACCGTGGCGCTGCAGGTGACGGTTGACGCCGTCTCCGGCTCCGCCAAGGAGAAGATCACCGCCGCCGGCGGTACCGTCACCGAGCTCGTCTGAAATACCCAGGCGTCTCGATGACTTGAGCGATCCCAACCGGGGATGCCCCACAAAAGGGGCATCCCCGGTTGGTCGTTCCAAGGGGGGCACGGTCGCCGGTAAGGTGGCGTGCACTGTCTAAACTCCGTGCGGTCTGCCCGCACGGTTTTCTGGCTGTTATACGAATTCGTCGAACCCAAGACCACTACCTCTGACGCACGTGCGCGGGGGTCGCAGGAGGCACCGTGCTCACCGCGTTCGCCCGAGCGTTCAAGACGCCCGACCTGCGCAAGAAGCTGCTCTTCACGCTCGGCATCATCGTGATCTACCGAATCGGTACGCACGTCCCGATTCCCGGCATCAGTTACAAGAACGTCCAGACCTGCATGGACCAGGCCAACGCCAATCAGGGGCTGTTCGGTCTGGTCAACATGTTCAGTGGTGGCGCGCTGCTGCAGATCACGATCTTCGCGCTCGGCATCATGCCGTACATCACGGCGAGCATCATTCTTCAGCTGCTGACTGTGGTGATCCCGCGCCTCGAGGCCCTGAAGAAGGAGGGCCAGGCGGGCACGGCCAAGATCACGCAGTACACGCGCTATCTGACCATCGCGCTCGCGATCCTCCAGGGCACCGGCCTGGTGGCCACCGCCCGCACCGGCACCCTGTTCCAGGGCTGCCAGGTGGCGAGCGAGATCGTGCCGGACCAGTCGATCTTCGTGACCGTCACCATGGTCATCACCATGACCGCGGGTACCGCCTGTGTGATGTGGCTCGGCGAGCTCATCACCGACAAGGGCATCGGCAACGGCATGTCGATCCTGATGTTCATCTCGATCGCCGCCACCTTCCCGAGCGCCCTGTGGGCCATCAAGAAGCAGGGTGACCTCGCGGGCGGCTGGATCGAGTTCGGCACCGTGATCCTCGTCGGCCTGGTCATGGTCGGCCTGGTGGTCTTCGTGGAGCAGGCGCAGCGGCGCATTCCGGTCCAGTACGCGAAGCGCATGATCGGCCGCAGGTCCTACGGCGGTACGTCCACGTACATCCCGCTGAAGGTCAACCAGGCGGGTGTGATCCCGGTCATCTTCGCTTCGTCGCTGCTCTACATCCCGGCGCTCGTCGCGCAGTTCGCGGGCGGCAACTCGGAGTGGAAGACCTGGATCGACCAGCACCTGACCAAGGGAAACCACCCGTACTACATCGTCACGTACTTCCTGTTGATCGTCTTCTTCGCTTTCTTCTATGTGGCGATCTCGTTCAACCCCGACGAAGTCGCGGACAACATGAAGAAGTATGGTGGCTTCATCCCGGGCATCCGGGCTGGCCGTCCGACCGCTGAGTATCTGAGTTACGTGCTCAACCGGATCACCTGGCCGGGCTCGCTGTATCTGGGTCTGATCGCTCTCGTACCGACGATGGCGTTGGTGGGCTTCGGCGCGAACCAGAACTTCCCGTTCGGCGGGACAAGCATCCTCATCATCGTGGGTGTGGGTCTGGAGACCGTGAAGCAGATCGAGAGCCAGCTCCAGCAGCGCAATTACGAAGGGTTCCTCCGCTGATGCGAATCGTCCTCGTCGGGCCGCCCGGTGCGGGCAAGGGTACGCAGGCCGCGTTCCTTGCCAAGAACCTGTCGATCCCGCACATCTCCACGGGCGACCTCTTCCGTGCCAACATCAGCCAGGGCACGGAGCTCGGCATCAAGGCCAAGTCCTACATGGACGCGGGCCAGTTGGTGCCGGACGAGGTCACCATCGGGATGGCCAAGGACCGCATGGAGCAGCCGGACGCCGTGAACGGCTTCCTGCTCGACGGCTTCCCGCGCAACGTCTCGCAGGCCGAGGCGCTCGACGAGGCCCTCAAGGCCGACGACGCGAAGCTGGACGCGGTCCTGGACCTGGAGGTCCCCGAGGACGAGGTGGTCAAGCGCATCGCGGGCCGCCGCATCTGCCGCAAGGACTCGAGCCACGTCTTCCACGTGACGTACAGCAAGCCGAAGGTCGAGGGCGTCTGCGACGTCTGCGGCGGCGAGCTGTACCAGCGGGACGACGACAGCGAGGACACCGTCCGCAAGCGCCTCGAGGTCTACCACGCCCAGACCGAGCCGATCATCGACTACTACCGCTCGCAGGGCCTGGTGGTCACGATCTCCGCGCTCGGCAAGGTCGACGAGGTCACGAAGCGCGCGATGGACGCCCTCAAGGGCGACAAGTAGTTTTCAGCACGCTGCTTCGGCCGCGGTCCCCGTCACGGGGGCCGCGGCCGTAGTGTTGTGTGCACAACGGTTGTACGTGAGACGGAGAGCTGAAGCCCCATGGTGCAGATCAAGACCCCCGAGCAGATCGCGAAGATGCGCGAGGCGGGACTGGTCGTGGCCGCGATCCACGCGGCCACCCGTGAGGCGGCCGTGCCCGGCGCCACCACGCGGGACCTCGACGAGGTCGCGCGCAAGGTGATCGCGGAGCACGGCGCCAAGTCGAACTTCCTCGGCTACGGCGGCTTCCCCGCGACCATCTGCACCTCGGTGAACGAGGTCGTGGTCCACGGCATCCCGGACGACAAGACCGTCCTCAAGGACGGCGACATCATCTCCATCGACGCGGGCGCGATCATCGAGGGCTGGCACGGCGACGCCGCGTACACCGCGTTCGTGGGCACCGGTCACGCACCGGAGCTGGTCGAGCTCTCCCGGGTGACCGAGGAGTCGATGTGGGCGGGCATCGCGGCCATGAAGCAGGGCAACCGCCTGGTCGATGTCTCCCGCGCCATCGAGACGTACATCCGCCGCCAGCCGCGTCCGGCCAGCGGCAAGTACGGGATCATCGAGGACTACGGCGGCCACGGCATCGGCACCGAGATGCACATGGACCCGCACCTGCTGAACTACGTGGAGCGCCGGCGCGGCCGCGGCCCCAAGCTGGTCCCCGGCCTCTGCCTGGCCATCGAGCCGATGGTGAGCCTCGGCACACCGAAGACCGAGGTCCTCGAGGACGAGTGGACCGTCATCACGACGGACGGCACCTGGTCCTCGCACTGGGAGCACTCGATCGCGCTGACCGAAGAGGGCCCGCTGGTGCTGACCTCGCCCGACGGGGGCAAGGCGAAGCTGGCTGAGCTGGGAGTCACGGCGGCGCCGGACCCGCTGGGCGCCTGACCTCCCGGTTGCTTAAGGATCTTGCCGATGGGGCATTCTTTCTCGATTCGTCTTTCCGGGTGCCCTGACGTAGACTGACTCGTCGGCTCTCGTGCATCCGTATGTCTACAGGCTTGTAGGCCCTGCGGGGTGGGAGTCGATCAAGGTAGTCGATTCGAAGGGCGAAGCGTGGCCAAGAAGCAAGGTGCCATCGAGATCGAGGGCACTGTCGTCGAGTCTCTTCCGAACGCCATGTTCAAGGTCGAGCTCCAGAACGGCCACCAGGTCCTGGCACACATCAGCGGCAAGATGCGCATGCACTACATCCGCATCCTCCCTGACGACCGGGTCGTGGTGGAGCTGTCTCCGTACGACCTGACGCGTGGCCGGATCGTCTACCGGTACAAGTAGATCTTGCCCGCACTCCGCTCCGGCGGGGTGGTGGCACTGACCCGGAGAACCTCACCAATGAAGGTCAAGCCGAGCGTCAAGAAGATCTGCGACAAGTGCAGGGTGATCCGCCGTCACGGCCGGGTCATGATCATTTGCGACAACCCGCGCCACAAGCAGCGCCAGGGCTGACGCACGACTGCAGTTCGCAGATTTTCGCGCGACGCACAGCAAGTACATACGCAGGACCCGTCCCTCTTCAGCTCCATCGCAGGTAATGGAGGGCGACACCCTCGGTCGGAGGCCGGGGACCCAGGCTGTACCTCATACGGCACCTGGGAGTGGTTCTGCTACACACCTCCGAAGATTCACAGGAGCCATGAATGGCACGCGTTGAAGGTGTTGACCTCCCGCGCGACAAGCGCATCGAGGTCGCCCTCACCTACGTGTTCGGCATCGGCCGGACGCTGTCTCAGCAGACGCTGGACGCCACCGAGGTGGACCGCAACACCCGTGTTCGCGACCTGACCGAGGAAGACCTCGTCAAGATCCGCGAGTACGTGGACGCGAACATCAAGACCGAGGGTGACCTCCGTCGCGAGATCCAGGCCGACATCCGCCGCAAGGTCGAGATCGGCTGCTACCAGGGTCTGCGTCACCGTCGCGGCCTGCCGGTCCGCGGTCAGCGCACCAGCACCAACGCTCGCACCCGCAAGGGCCCGCGTCGCGCCATCGCCGGTAAGAAGAAGCCGGGCAAGAAGTAGTCCTCGCTCAGCGGTCTATCGACAGCTGGCGCTGCAGGACCGACCACCTCCCGTAGGAGTTATAGATGCCCCCCAAGGGTCGTCAGGGCGCTGCCAAGAAGGTGCGCCGCAAGGAAAAGAAGAACGTCGCTCACGGCCACGCGCACATCAAGAGCACGTTCAACAACACGATCGTGTCCATCACGGACCCGACCGGCAACGTGATCTCGTGGGCCTCCGCCGGCCACGTCGGCTTCAAGGGTTCGCGCAAGTCGACCCCGTTCGCCGCGCAGATGGCTGCCGAGTCGGCCGCCCGTCGCGCGCAGGAGCACGGCATGCGCAAGGTCGACGTGTTCGTGAAGGGCCCCGGCTCCGGCCGTGAGACCGCGATCCGTTCGCTGCAGGCGACCGGCCTCGAGGTCGGCTCGATCCAGGACGTGACGCCCACGCCGCACAACGGCTGCCGTCCGCCCAAGCGTCGCCGCGTCTGACGCTCTGCGTCCGACGTTCGTACGTCGCTTGACTTGAGGATTCGGGCGGTACGGCTCTTCGGGGCCGTATCGCCCGTACCCTTGTCTTAACTCAGGGCATCAAATAGTGGGTGCCCCTGACTGAAGGAATCACTTCATGCTGATCGCTCAGCGTCCCTCGTTGACCGAAGAGGTCGTCGACGAGTTCCGCTCCCGGTTCGTCATCGAGCCGCTGGAGCCGGGCTTCGGCTACACCCTCGGCAACTCCCTCCGCCGGACCCTCCTCTCCTCGATCCCGGGTGCGGCGGTCACGTCCATCCGCATCGACGGCGTGCTGCACGAGTTCACCACCGTGCCGGGCGTCAAGGAGGACGTCACCGACCTGATCCTCAACATCAAGCAGCTGGTCGTCTCCTCGGAGCACGACGAGCCGGTCGTGATGTACCTGCGCAAGCAGGGCCCGGGTCTGGTCACCGCCGCCGACATCGCGCCCCCGGCCGGTGTCGAGGTGCACAACCCCGACCTCGTCCTCGCCACGCTCAACGGCAAGGGCAAGCTGGAGATGGAGCTGACCGTCGAGCGCGGTCGCGGCTACGTCTCCGCCGTGCAGAACAAGCAGGTGGGCCAGGAGATCGGTCGTATTCCGGTCGACTCCATCTACTCGCCGGTGCTGAAGGTCACGTACAAGGTCGAGGCCACGCGTGTCGAGCAGCGCACCGACTTCGACAAGCTCATCGTCGACGTCGAGACCAAGCAGGCCATGCGCCCGCGTGACGCCATGGCGTCCGCCGGTAAGACCCTGGTCGAGCTGTTCGGTCTCGCCCGCGAGCTGAACATCGACGCCGAGGGCATCGACATGGGTCCGTCCCCGACGGACGCCGCCCTGGCCGCCGATCTGGCGCTGCCGATCGAGGAGCTCGAGCTCACCGTTCGGTCGTACAACTGCCTCAAGCGCGAGGGCATCCACTCCGTGGGTGAGCTCGTCGCCCGCTCCGAGGCCGACCTGCTCGACATCCGCAACTTCGGTGCGAAGTCGATCGACGAGGTCAAGATGAAGCTCAACGGGATGGGTCTTGCGCTGAAGGACTCGCCTCCCGGCTTCGACCCGACCGCCGCTGCCGACGCCTTCGGCGCCGACGACGACGCGGACGCCGGGTTCGTCGAGACCGAGCAGTACTAAGAGCTCGGGACTGACGGTTTGAGTTCGGCTGCGCGTGCGTCTTTGGTTGCTCGCGCAGTTCCCCGCGCCCCTTACGGGGCGCGGGTCCACTGACCCCGGTACCTGATACGGCCGGGGCAGATCACAAGGAGAAACACCATGCCGAAGCCCACCAAGGGTGCCCGTCTGGGCGGCAGCGCCTCGCACGAGCGGCTGATGCTGGCGAACCTCGCCAAGGACCTGTTCGAGCACGGTCGCATCACCACCACCGAGGCGAAGGCCCGGCGTCTGCGTCCCTACGCGGAGCGTCTGGTCACCAAGGCGAAGAAGGGCGACCTTCACAACCGCCGCCAGGTGCTGCAGGTCATCACCGACAAGAGCGTCGTGCACACGCTCTTCACGGAGATCGGCCCGCGCTACGAGAACCGCCCGGGTGGCTACACCCGCATCACCAAGATCGGTAACCGCCGTGGCGACAACGCGCCCATGGCCGTCATCGAGCTGGTGGAGGCCCTGACCGTGGCCCAGCAGGCCACCGGTGAGGCCGAGGCGGCCACGAAGCGTGCCGTCAAGGAAGACGCCCTCAAGAAGGACGAGGCCGTCGAGGCCAAGGCCGACGAGGTCGTCGAGGACGCGAAGCCCGAGGGCGACGAGTCCAAGTAAGGCTGCGCCTTGCCGTGAGCGGGTCTGCCCCTTGTGGGGCGGGCCCGCTCTCGCGTGTGCGGGGGGCTGAGAGGATGACCGGTGTGAGCGATGAAGTAGAGCCCGGGTTCGTACGGGTGCGCCTTGACCTTTCGTACGACGGGAAGGACTTTTCCGGCTGGGCCAAGCAGCGGGAAGGGCAGCGGACCGTTCAGGGAGAGATCGAGGACGCGCTGCGGACCGTGACGCGGTCGCAGGAGACGTACGAGCTCACCGTGGCCGGGCGGACCGACAGCGGGGTGCACGCGCGGGGGCAGGTGGCCCATGTGGACCTGCCGGAGAGCGTGTGGGGCGAGCACCGGGAGAAGCTGCTGCGGCGGCTGGCCGGGCGGCTGCCGCACGACGTCCGGGTGTGGCAGGTGGCGGAGGCTCCCGCCGGGTTCAATGCGCGGTTCTCCGCGGTGTGGCGGCGGTACGCGTATCGCGTGACCGACCATCCCGGTGGCGTCGATCCGCTGCTGCGGGGTCATGTCCTGTGGCACGACTGGGAGTTGGACGTCGATGCCATGAACGCCGCGGCCGAGGGGCTCGTCGGGGAGCACGACTTCGCGGCCTACTGCAAGAAGCGTGAGGGCGCCACGACCATTCGTACGCTGCAGCAGTTGAGGTGGGAGCGGGGCGGGGACGGGATCCTCACCGCCACCGTGCGGGCCGATGCCTTCTGCCACAACATGGTGCGCTCCCTCGTCGGTGCCCTGCTGTTCGTGGGGGACGGGCACCGGCCCCCCGAGTGGCCCGCGAAGGTGCTCGAGGCGCGGGTGCGGGACTCCGCCGTGCACGTGGTGCGGCCGCACGGGCTCACGCTGGAGGAAGTCGGTTACCCCGCCGACGAGTTGCTGGCCGCGCGGAGCCAGGAGGCCCGGAACAAGCGGACGTTGCCCGGGGAGTCCGGGGCCTCCTGCTGCTGACCGGCGGCTGCCGGAGCGGCTGCTACTGGGGCATGCCCGCCGCGGCCGAAGCCTGGGCCTCGCCGCGGCGGTTGATCTGCTGGAAGGTGAAGCGGGCCACGTCGTCGCTGAGTTGGTAGACCTTGGTGTCCTTCTTCGTGACGTCCTTGCCGCCGGCGAAGCCCGAGGTCGTGAAGTAGGCGTAGCGGCCGTAGGAGTTGGCGGTCGAGCGGCACAGGCCCTGGCGGCAGAAGGTGGGCGCGCCGTGGCCGACCAGCGAGGTCACGTTGCCCTTCTCCCACTGGTCCTTGGCCTTGCTCGCCTGGGCCGCCGTGTCGAAGAGGGCGACGCCGACCGTGACCCCGATGCCGTCCTTGCTGTAGGTCGCGCGGATCAGACGGGTGCACTTGTTCTTGGTGAGCAGGGCGCCGAGGGGGCCCTGGGTGCGGGACGCGCACTTCGACGTGGAGTCGGTGCCGCCCTTCTTGTAGACGCGGTCGCCGGAGGTCAGCGTCTTGCCCGGGTAGAGCGTCGTCGGGCTGAGCGGCGCCTTGTCCTTCTCGGCGCTGGAGATGAAGTCCATCGGGTCGGGCGGCGGCGGGGGAGTGGTCGCCTCGAAGGACGGGTCGGGGGCGTTGCTGTCCTTCGGGATGTCCGCGGTGGTGGGCAGCTCGGAGGCCGGCTTGTTGGAGGCCGAGCTGTTGTCACTGTTCGCGGAGACGACCGCGACCGCGACGGCAGCGGCGACCGCGACCGTGGCGAGCGCGCCACCGCCGATCATCAGCCACTTGCGGCGGCGGTTGCGGTTCTCGGACGCCTCGGCCAGCGCCGCCCAGTCCGGAGTCTGCGAACCCCCGGGGCCCCACTGGGGTCCCCCTTGCCCAAAGCTCATGGGGCGCATCTTAGACGGGCCGCCCGGGATGTTGAGCCCGGGTTGAGGAGCTCCATCCGCCTAGCCTGACCAGAATGAACAGGGGCAATTCGGCACTTTCTGCTTGGGTGTTGCGGCCGGTGACCTGGCACGTCTGGGGTGCCCTCGCGGCCGTCCTCGTCGCCGGGGTCGTCCGGGTGGGGCTGCGCTTCTCGGGCGGCGGGATGGACAACGCCATCGTCGTGCGGGCCGCCGGGACCTGGCTCGACGGTGGATCGCCTTATGGGGACCGGCACTTCCTCTATCTCCCGGGGGCCGTGCTCGCCGCGGTGCCGCAGGCGCTGCTGCCGCCCGGTGTGCTGCGGTTCCTCGTGCCGGCGGTGGTCACCGGGGCGCTCGTCGTGGGGTGGGGGTGTGCGCTGCGGATCTACGGGGTGCCCTGGCGCAGCCGGTTCGCGGTGGGCGGGCTGCTCGGGCTCGCCCTGGGCTTCGCGCCGTTCGGGCACCTCGTCGAGCTCGGGAACTGGACCGTGGTGTCCGCGGCCGCGCTGCCGGCGGCGCTGCTGTGCGTGTGCCGGGGGCGGTGGGGTCCGGCGGGGCTGGTGATCGGGGCCGCCGTCGCGCTGAAGCCGCTGCTCGCCCCGGTCCTGCTGCTCTTCGTCTTCGCGCGGCGGTGGCGGGCGCTGTCCGTCGCGCTCCTCGTGCCCCTGGGCGTCTCGGCGGGGGCGGCGCTGCTCATGCCGGATCCAGCGGGCTTCTTCACGCGGACGCTGCCCTTCCTGCTGCGCGGGCACGACAGCTTCGTACGTCTCTATGAGGCGTCTCCCGCGGCTGTGCTGCCACGGTTCGGGGTGGGGCAGGGCGCGGCGACGCTGCTGGCCGCGGGGGCGGCGGTGGCGGGGGTGTGGTGCGCCTGGCGGCGGTGGGAGCGGGACGGTGCGCGGGGGTGGGAGCCGGACGGCGCCGGGGCGTGGGGGAGCGCTGCGGCCGCGCGGGTGGTCGAGACCGCCGTGCTGCTGATGCTCGCGGCCTTCCTCGTCTCCCGGCCGTCGTACGACCACTACCTCCTGGTCGTCGTGCCGCTGCTGCTCGCGGGGGCGCTGTCGGGGCCGGGGGCGGTGGCGCGCGACCCCTGGTTCTGGCTGGCGCTGCTTCCGCAGGTGCCGGGGTTCGGGTGGCCGTGGCTGGAGGCGGGGACGAGGCGGGCGTTCAAGGACGCCGTGACGTTGTGTGTGCTGGTGGTCACGGTCGCCCGGACCTGTGTGCGGAAGCGGCGCGTTACGCTGCAGGTGGCAGAGCCGCCCGAGGTGGCGGTGCCCGTCTCCAGATCCGCGTTTTGACCCGTACGGGGCAGCGCGGGTATTCTCGGGGTTTGTTATGCGTATTGGCTTCGTCGTTCTCACGCGAGGGCCCTTACGTAGGTTCCCTGGAGCAGTTACCAGTGGCTGGCATACGGGCAGCGTCCCCGGCACTGTGAGCCCTTAGCTGCATGATCTACGCGATCGCTTCTGGGGTGCCGTGTGTCTGGACCCCATCCACTGAAGAAGCGAAGGCTACGAAGTGCGTACGTACAGCCCCAAGCCCGGCGACATCACTCGCCAGTGGCACGTCATCGATGCCCAGGACATCGTCCTCGGCCGTCTGGCGACCACCGCCGCCACCCTCCTGCGGGGCAAGCACAAGCCGATCTATGCGCCGCACGTTGACGCTGGTGACTTCGTCATCATCATCAACGCCGAGAAGGTGCACCTCTCCGGCAACAAGAAGACCCAGAAGATGGCGTACCGCCACTCCGGCTACCCGGGTGGTCTGCGGTCCGTCCGCTACGACGAGCTGCTCGAGAAGAGCCCCGAGAAGGCCATCGAGAAGGCCGTCAAGGGCATGCTCCCCAAGAACACCCTGGGCCGTCAGATGCTCTCGAAGCTGAAGGTCTACTCGGGCGACCAGCACCCGCACGCTGCCCAGCAGCCGGTGCCGTTCGAGATCACCCAGGTCGCGCAGTAGTTCCGGCCACCCCCTAAGACGAAAAGAAATCTGAGGAGCATCGTGGCCGAGACCACTGCCGAGCAGCCGCTCGACGAGAACACCGAGAACGTCGACATCGAGTCCTACACCTCCGAGTCCGAGGCCCCCGTCGAGGGCGAGTACACCTCGGAGTCGAACGCCGCGCGCTTCGGCGACCCCCAGCCGGCCGCCGGCCTGGGCCGTCGCAAGAACGCCATCGCCCGCGTCCGGATCGTCCCGGGCTCCGGCAAGTGGAAGGTCAACGGGCGCACGCTCGAGGACTACTTCCCGAACAAGGTCCACCAGCAGGAAGTCAACGAGCCCTTCAAGGTGCTCGAGCTGGACGGCCGCTACGACGTCATCGCCCGCATCTCGGGTGGCGGCGTCTCCGGTCAGGCCGGTGCGCTCCGTCTCGGTGTCGCCCGCGCTCTGAACGAGGCCGACGTCGACAACAACCGCGGCGCCCTGAAGAAGGCCGGTTACCTGAAGCGTGACGACCGTGCGGTCGAGCGCAAGAAGGCCGGTCTCAAGAAGGCCCGCAAGGCTCCGCAGTACAGCAAGCGCTAATCGCTGCCTGCTTGTACATCTCGTTCGCCCCGGCGGCACTCACTGTGCCGTCGGGGCGTTCGTTTATGGGGCTGCCGGGCGTATAACGGCATATGGCGCCCCGAAGTTGCCAGTAGCGCTCAGTAGCTCTCATGAGCTCCCAGGAGCTAGCAAGCTCGGACTTAATTCCGAAGGTTTTCGAAAGTTCGGAGGACCACCAGTGGGACGACTCTTCGGCACGGACGGCGTGCGCGGTGTCGCCAACGCGGATCTGACGGCCGAGCTCGCGCTCGGACTCTCCGTCGCGGCGGCTCATGTGCTCGGCGAGGCGGGCACCTTCGCGGGCCACCGCCCGGTGGCGGTGGTGGGGCGTGACCCGCGCGCGTCCGGGGAGTTCCTGGAGGCCGCGGTGGTCGCGGGCCTGGCGAGCGCGGGCGTGGACGTCCTGCGCGTCGGTGTGCTGCCCACCCCCGCGGTGGCGCATCTCACCGGTGCGCTGGGCGCCGACCTCGGCGTGATGCTCTCCGCGAGCCACAACGCCATGCCCGACAACGGCATCAAGTTCTTCGCCCGCGGCGGCCAAAAGCTCGCCGACGAGCTGGAGGACCGCATCGAGTCCGTCTACGAGGAGCACCGCACCGGTGCCCCCTGGGAGCGGCCCACCGGTGCCGGGGTCGGCCGCGTGAAGACGTACGACGAGGGGCTCGACCAGTACGTCGCGCACCTCATCGGCGTGCTGCCCAACCGCCTCGACGGCCTCAAGGTCGTGCTCGACGAGGCGCACGGCGCGGCCGCCCGGGTCTCGCCCGAGGCGTTCACGCGCGCGGGCGCCGAGATCATCACGATCGGCGCCGAGCCGGACGGGCTCAACATCAACGACGGCTGCGGCTCGACCCATCTGGACCTCCTGAAGGCCGCCGTCGTCGAGCACGGCGCCGACCTCGGCATCGCGCACGACGGCGACGCCGACCGCTGCCTGGCCGTGGACCACACCGGTGCCGAGGTCGACGGCGACCAGATCCTCGCGGTCCTCGCCCTCGCCATGCGCGAGCGCGGCGCCCTGCGCCGGGACACCGTCGTCGCGACCGTCATGTCGAACCTCGGCTTCAAGCTGGCCATGGAGCGCGAGGGGCTCGCCCTCGTGCAGACGGCCGTGGGCGACCGGTACGTGCTCGAGTCGATGAAGGAGCACGGCTTCGCGCTCGGCGGCGAGCAGTCCGGGCACGTCATCGTCCTGGACCACGCCACCACCGGGGACGGCACCCTGACCGGGCTGCTGCTCGCGGCGCGGGTCGCGCAGACCGGGCGCAGCCTCAAGGACCTCGCCGCCGTCATGGAGCGGCTGCCCCAGGTCCTGATCAACGTGCCGGACGTCGACAAGTCCCGCGTGCGCACCTCGCCCGAGCTGACCGCCGCGGTCGGCGAGGCCGAGCGCGAGCTGGGCGCCACCGGCCGGGTGCTGCTGCGCCCCTCGGGCACCGAGCCGCTGGTGCGCGTCATGGTCGAGGCGGCCGACATCGACCAGGCGCGGTCGGTGGCGGGGCGCCTCGCGGACGTCGTGAAGTCCGCGCTCGGCTAGGGAAGTTCGGCCAGGGAAGTCCGGCCAGGACGGTCCGGCTAGGACAGTCCGGCCTTGGCGGTGCGCTCGCGCTGTCTGGCCCAGAGGAGCTTCTGGGTGAGCAGCGTGAGCGTACCGGCGAGGACGATGCCCAGCAGGTTCAGCAGGAGCTGCTCCGTCGAGCCCCACGCCTGCTTGTACGCGCTGTAGCTGAAGGCGACGGCGGCGTTCGCGGCGGCCGGGACCGTGGTCACCGAGATCGCCACGCCCACGAGGGCCCCCGACTTCGCCGACGTCAGCGAGAGCGTGCCCGCGGCGCCCGCGAGGACGGCCACGACGAAGGAGAACCAGTCGGGCCGGTAGATGAAGTTGGTGTTGGGGCGCTCCGCCTTCAGAGCGTCGGCGGAGAACAGGTCGACCGCGTCCATGAAGTAGCTGAAGCCCACGGTCACCGCCATCGCCACCGCGAAGCCCGCCACCAGGGCGATCAGCGAGCGCAGGGCAAGGCGCGGGGCGCGCTGCACGAGCGCCGTGCAGAAGCCCGCGAGCGGGCCGAACTCGGGGCCCACCGCCATCGCGCCGACGATCAGGATCGCGTTGTCGAGCACCACACCGCAGGCCGCGATCATCGTGGCGATGGTGATGAACGCGACGTAGGTGACGGAGAGCGTCGACTCCTCGTGCGTCGCGTCCGTGAGGTGCTCCCACAGGACCGCGTCCGCGCCCTCGCCCGGCGCCTCCTCCTCCGCCTTGTCGGCCCGCTTGGACAGCGACAGGTCGATGTTCTCGACGGCGATCGAGCCCGTCTTGTCGAGGTCCAACGCCCGCAGGCCGCCGATGAGTTCGTCGCCCGCCTCGCGCGCGACGTCGCACATGACGACGTCGCCCACGGGGTTGCGGGCGGCGCCCGGGACCACGGCGAGGTGGGTGGTGCCGGTCGTCTTCTCGATGAGGCGCACCACCTCGTCCGTCTTGTCGGCGGGCGTGATCAGGCGCAGATGCAGCATGCGCAAACCGTAGCCCGGCCGGTCAGAGCTTGCGCAGCCGCAGCCGCTGCACCTTGTGGTCGGGGCCCTTGCGGACGACGAGGGTGGCGCGGCCGCGGGTCGGCGCCACGTTCTCGACCAGGTTCGGCTTGTTGATGGTCCGCCAGGTGGTGCGCGCGTAGTCCAGGGCCTCCTCCTCCGAGACCTGGGTGTACTTGCGGAAGTACGAGGAGGGGTTCTGGAAGGCCGTCGCCCGCAGCTTGCGGAAGCGGTTCAGGTACCAGCGCTCGATGTCCTCGGTGCGCGCGTCCACGTACACGCTGAAGTCGAAGTAGTCCGCGAGGCCGACGCGGGTGCGGCCGTCCTTGCCGGGCATGGCGGGCTGCAGCACGTTCAGGCCCTCGACGATGAGGATGTCCGGGCGGCGCACGGTGAGCCGCTGGCCCGGCACGATGTCGTAGATCAGGTGCGAGTAGACGGGCGCCGTCACCTCGTCCTTGCCCGCCTTGATGTCGGCGACGAAGCGGGTCAGGGCGCGCCGGTCGTACGACTCCGGGAAGCCCTTGCGGGACATCAGCCCGCGGGCCTCCAACTCCCGTGTGGGCAGCAGGAACCCGTCCGTGGTGACCAGCTCGACGCGCGGGTGCTCGGGCCAGCGGGAGAGCAGGGCCTGCAGCAGGCGGGCGACGGTGGACTTGCCGACGGCCACGGACCCGGCGACTCCTATGACGAAGGGCGTGCCCGACTGGGAGCCCTTCTCACCGGTGTCGCCCAGGAAGGTGTTGAGGGCGCCGCGCAGGCCGTCGGTGGCGCCGACGTACAGGTTGAGCAGGCGGGAGAGCGGCAGATAGATGTCGCGCACTTCGTCGAGGTCGATGACGTCGCCGAGGCCGCGGAGCTTCTCCACCTCCTCGGCGGTGAGGGGGAGTGGTGTCTTGTCGCGCAGCGCGCTCCACTCGGTGCGGGTGAGGTCGACGTAGGGGGTCGCCTCCGGCTTGTGCCGGTGGGCGCCCCGTGGCGGCGAGGAGACCGAAGAGATCACATTCCATTGTTACGGGAGTTTGAAGCGCGGGGAGGGTGGGGTGCGTCACCCGGAGCAGGCGTCGGCCGTAGGCTGCGGCGTGCGGAGGGGCCGCCGGTCGGTGGCCCGGCGGCGAGAACTGGCCAAGTCGGTGACGGTGGAGAGCTCATGATCATTGGGGTGGGGATCGACGTCGCGGAGATCTCCCGGTTCGGCGCGGCCCTGGAGCGCACGCCGAGCATGGCCGAACGGCTCTTCGTGGAGAGCGAGTTGCTGCTCCCCGGCGGCGAGCGGCGCGGCATCGCCTCGCTCGCGGCCCGGTTCGCGGCGAAGGAGGCCCTGGCGAAGGCCCTCGGCGCGCCGGGCGGGCTGCACTGGACGGACGCCGAGGTGTACGTGGAGGAGAGCGGCCGGCCGCGGGTACGGGTGCGCGGCACGGTCGCGGCGCGGGCGGCGGAGCTCGGGGTGCGGGCCTGGCACATCTCGCTGAGCCATGACGCGGGGGTGGCCTCGGCGGTGGTGATCGCGGAGGGGTGATCCGGCTCGCTGAGCCATGACGCGGGGGTGGCCTCGGCGGTGGTGATCGCGGAGGGGCGACCCGGCCCCTGGAGGGCGGTGCGTCCGCGCGTTGGGGAGACTTGGTCCCATGCGGACTGCGTACGGCGTGGAGACGGTGCGGGCGGCCGAGCGGGAGCTCATGGAGCGGGTGCCCGAAGGGGCGCTCATGCAGCGGGCGGCGGCGGGGCTCGCCGTCGCCTGCGCCCAGGTGCTCGGCCGGGTGTACGGCTCGCGGGTGGTGCTGCTCGTGGGCAGCGGCGACAACGGCGGCGACGCCCTGTACGCGGGGGCGCGGCTCGCCCGGCGCGGGGCCGGGGTCGGCGCGGTCCTGCTCGCGCCGGAGCGGGCGCACGCGGGCGGGCTCGCGGCGCTGCGGGCGGCGGGCGGCCGGGTGGTCGGGGACGGGGCCCGGGAGGCGGCCAGGGACGAGGCGGCGGCGGTGGCGGTGGCCCGTGCGGACCTCGTGGTCGACGGGATCGTGGGCATCGGCGGCCGGGGCGGGCTGCGCCCACAGGCGGCTCAACTGGCTTCCCTCGTGCGGGAGTCAGGGGTGCCCGTCGTCGCCGTCGACCTGCCGAGCGGCGTCGACGCCGACACCGGCGAGGTGCGCGGCGAGGCGGTGCGCGCCGAGGTGACGGTGACCTTCGGGACGTACAAGCCGGGCCTGCTGGTCGACCCCGCGCGGGAGTACGCGGGGGCGGTGCGGCTCGTGGACATCGGGCTCGGCGAGGTGCTGCCGGAGGCGGGCGAGCTGGAGGCGCTGCAGTACGCCGACGTGGCGGCGCTGCTGCCGGAGCCGGGCGCGGAGAGCGACAAGTACCGCAGGGGTGTGGTCGGGATCGTGGCCGGATCCGCGCGCTACCCGGGGGCAGCCGTGCTCGCCGTCGCGGGGGCGCTGCGGGGTGGGGCCGGGGCCGTGCGGTACGTGGGGCCCGCGGGGGACGAGGTGCTCGCGAGGTTCCCGGAGGCGCTGGTCTCGCGGGGGCCGGCCGGGACGGCGGGGCGGGTGCAGGCGTGGGTCGCCGGGCCCGGGCTCGGGGACGAGGGGGAGCGGCTGCGGGACGTCGTCGACGCGGATGTGCCCGTGCTGATCGACGCGGACGGGCTGCGGCTCGTGGAGGCGGCCGCCGTGCGGGCCCGGTCCGCGCCGACGCTGCTGACCCCGCACGCGGGGGAGGCGGCCGCGCTGCTCGGCGTGGAGCGGGCCGAGGTGGAGCGGGGGCGGCTTGCCGCGGTGCGGGAGCTGGCGGGGCGGTACGGGGCGACTGTGTTGCTGAAGGGGTCTACGACCTTGGTGGCGGGGCCGGGGGGTGGGGCGGGCCCGGTCGGTGGCGCGGTGCGGGTGAACCCGACCGGGACGGCCTGGCTCGCCACCGCGGGGAGCGGGGATGTGCTGTCGGGGCTGGGCGGGTCGTTGCTCGCGGCGGGGCTGGGGGCGCGGGACGCGGGGTCGGTGGCGGCGTATCTGCACGGGCTTGCGGGGCGGCGGGTGTCGGTGGGGGCGCCCGTGGGGGCGTGGGATGTGGCGGAGGGGATTCCGGGGGCCTGGCGGGATGTGGTGCGGGGGGTGTGAGGGGGAGTGCCCGGCGTTCGCTGCGCCGCTGCTGCCGGTGGGGGGGGGGGCGGGGACGCGGCGGTATGTCCGTCCTCGAAAAGCCGGGGGCGCTGTGCGAGTACATGAGTACTGGCTTGGGTGGGGTGCTGTACTGCGGGCGGACATACCGCCGCGTCCCCGCCCCAGGCCGGATTGCGGCTGCGGGGCTGCGGGGCCGCGGGTCTGTGGGGTGGGGTGGGGATGGGGCTGCGGGCTGGTGGGAGGGGCGGATTGCGGCTGTGGGGTGGTGGGGCTGCGGGCTGGGGGGGGAGGGAGGAGCGCATTGTGGCTGCGGGGTGGGGGGCTGTGGGCTGGGGGTGGGAGTGTCGGATTGTGGCTGTGTGGCTGTGTGGCTGTGTGGCTGTGGGGCGGGGCCTGGGGCCAGCGGAGGGACCTCCCCGCGCGGCCTCGCCGGCCCGCGGGGGCCCTCGGGGTTTGCTGAGCCCATGATCGGAAGAACTGCGCACCGCGGCCTCGCCGCGCTGCTCGTCCTCGCCGCCGTGGGCCTGCCCGCGGTGCCCGCGAGCGCCGCCCCGGGCCCCGGCCCGGAGCCGCGGCCCACACCCACGGTCTCGGGCCCCGTCGCGAGCGGGATCGCCCCGAGGAAGCCCGCCGTGTCCGACCCCGCCGCGCGCCTCGTCCCGGGCATCCCCCTCACCCCGTACCAGCCCTGGCAGCGCGACACCCCGGACCAGGCCCTGCCGCCCCGCGTGTACGAGCCGAGCGAGGAAGAGGACGCCGTCGAGCCGCTGCGGCCGCCCGCCGCGATCGACGCCCTCATCGAGTACGTGCCGCCCGCCGAGGTGGTCGCCGCCAAGGCCGCCCCCGCGTGCAGCAAGCGCACCGGCCCCTACCAGCGCCAGGTCGAGCGCTGGCTGAAGCTCACGGTGGACGGGAGGCAGTCGGCCAAGGACTGCGCGGCCGTCGCGGCGTTTCAGCGGCAGCAGAAGATCCGGCCCGCCAGCGGCTTCGCCGGGCCCGTGACCTGGTCCCGGATGCGCTGGCTCAGCGCCCGCAAGAACCCCAACGCCGCGAAGAAGTGCCCCACGCGCGCGTACCGCCTCGCCTGCGTCGATCTGGCGCGGCAGTTGATGTGGGTGCAGCAGGACAAGAAGGTGCTGTTCGGGCCGGTGCCGATCCGCAGCGGGCGGGCCGGGTACACGACCCGCGCGGGCTGGCACAAGGTCTACTGGCGGCACAAGAACCACTGGTCGACGCTGTACAACACCCCCATGCCGTACAGCCAGTTCTTCAGTGGCGGGCAGGCCCTGCACGCCATCTACGGGAGCGTCTACAACCCGCCCGGCTCGCACGGCTGCGTGAACATGCGGTTCGTCGATGCCCAGGCTCTGTGGGGTGTTCTGAAGAAGGGGGACCGGGTCTATGCGTGGGGGCGCAAGCCCGGGACGTGAGGCGGGGAGCGAGCCGGTGCGGGAGCCGGTGCGGGGGCCGGGGGAGGGGCGCGGCTTCGGCGATCGGTTGAACGCGTGTCCGGGTGCTGTCGGCGGGCTCTGAGAGACTTGGGCGCGTGACCGAGACTCCAGCAATCCCGCGCGTCCGCGCCGAGATCGACCTGGCCGCCCTGCGCGCCAACGTGCGGGCCCTGCGCGCCCACGCGCCGGGCGCCGCGTTCATGGCGGTGGTGAAGGCGGACGGGTACGGCCACGGGATGATCCCCTGTGCCCGTGCCGCCGTGCAGGCGGGCGCCGACTGGATAGGCACCGCCACTCCGGAGGAGGCCCTCGCCCTGCGGGCCGCCGGGCTCCCCGGCCGGATCATGTGCTGGCTGTGGACGCCGGGCGGCCCCTGGCGCGAGGCGGTCGAGGCCGATCTGGACGTGTCGGTGAGCGGGCTGTGGGCGCTGCGCGAGGTCACCGCCGCCGCCCGGGAGGCGGGCCGCACGGCCCGCGTCCAGCTCAAGGCCGACACGGGTCTGGGACGCAATGGCTGCCAGCCCGCCGACTGGGCCGAGCTGGTCGAGGAGTCCCTGCGCGCCGAGGCCGAGGGGCTGATCAAGGTCACCGGCCTCTGGTCGCACTTCGCCTGCGCCGACGAGCCGGGCCACCCCTCCATCGCCGCCCAGCTCACGGTCTTCCGCGAGATGGTGGCCGGGGCCGAGCGGCAGGGGGTGCGCCCCGAGGTCCGCCACATTGCCAACTCCCCGGGCACGCTCACGCTTCCGGAGACCCACTTCGACCTGGTCCGCCCCGGGATCGCGATGTACGGCATCTCGCCGAGCCCCGAGATTGGCACCCCCGAGGACTTCGGCCTGCGCCCGGTGATGCGGCTCACGGCGTCCCTGGCCCTGGTGAAGCACGTTCCGGGGGGTCACGGCGTGAGTTACGGGCATCACTACGTCACACCCGGGGACACGACCCTCGGCCTGGTCCCCGCCGGGTACGGCGACGGCGTTCCCCGGCACGCGTCGGGCCGCGGCCCCGCCCTGGTGGGCGGCAAGCTGCGCACGGTCGCGGGCCGGATCGCGATGGACCAGTTCGTGGTCGACCTGGGCGGGGACGAGCCGCCGGTGGGCTCCGAAGTGGTCCTGTTCGGGCCCGGCGACCGGGGCGAGCCGACCGCGGAGGACTGGGCGCAGGCGGCGGGCACCATCGCGTACGAGATCGTGACCCGGATCGGTTCGCGCGTCCCCCGCGTCTATGCGAACGAGATGGACGAGTCGGGCGACGTGGACGACGCGGACGAGCGGGCGGAGGGCTGAGTCCCCAGACTGGGCCCGAGAGCGGACGACTGAGGAGGAGCGGCACGTGAGCGAGAGCAGCACGGGGGCGGCCGCGGCGGACGTGGCGCTGGCGGCGGCCGGCGCCGGTGCGGCCGGGAACTGGCGCAGGGCCGGGGTGGCCGGCGCCGCGATAGGCGTCATCGCCGCCGGAGCCGCCGCGGGCGTCGCCATCGAGCGGCTCACGGTCGGCCGCGGCATGCGCAAGAAGGCACGGCTCGCGCTCGACGCCTCGGGTCCGTACGGCTCGCTGCGCGGCACCCCGGGCACGGCCGTCGCACAGGACGGCACGGAACTCTCGTACGAGATCGACGAGCCCGAGCCGGAGAGCGCGTCGGCGCCCCGCAGGCGGCGGCTCTTCGGGCGCAAGGTCCCGGCCCCCGTCACCGTCGTGTTCAGCCACGGCTACTGCCTCAACCAGGACTCCTGGCACTTCCAGCGGGCCGCCCTGCGCGGCGTGGTCCGCGCGGTCTACTGGGACCAGCGCAGCCACGGCCGCTCGGGGCGCGGCGTCGACCAGACCGAGCGCGATGTCCCGGTCTCCATCGACCAGTTGGGCCGCGACCTGAAGGCCGTCATCGACGCGGCGGCGCCGGAGGGCCCGCTGGTCCTCGTCGGGCACTCCATGGGCGGCATGACGACGATGGCGCTGGCCGCCCAGTTCCCCGAGCTGATCCGGGACCGGGTCGCCGGGGTCGCCCTCGTGGGTACCTCGTCCGGGGGGCTCGGCCAGGTCAACTACGGCCTTCCGGTGGCGGGCGTCAACGCGGTGCGGCGGATCCTGCCCGGCGTGCTGCGGGCGCTCGGCTCGCAGGCGGAGCTGGTGGAGCGGGGGCGGCGGGCCACCGCCGACCTGTTCGCGGGCATCATCAAGCGCTACTCGTTCTCGTCGAAGGACGTGGACCCGGCCATCGCGCGGTTCGCCGAGCGGATGATCGAGTCGACGCCGATCGACGTGGTCGCGGAGTTCTACCCGGCCTTCGCCGAGCACGACAAGGCGGCTGCCCTGCGGTACTTCAGCCGCCTCCCCGTCCTCGTCCTGGCCGGGGACAAGGACCTGGTCACGCCCAGCGAGCACAGCGAGGCCATCGCCGACCACCTGCCGGACGCCGAGCTGGTCCTGGTGCCGGACGCCGGACACCTGGTGATGCTGGAGCACCCGGAGGCGGTCACGGACCGGCTCGCGGACCTGCTCACGCGGGCCAAGGCGCGGGCGCGCAGCGCGGTGGGGTGACCCCGGGGCCTGCCGGGGTCGGGCCGTCGGGTGGTCCGGTGGATGGACCGTCGGGTGGAGCGCCGGGTGGTCCGGCGGATGGTCCGGCGGGTGGACCAGCCCCTGAGCCGGGCGGACCGGTGGCCGTCAGCGGCTACCGTGGACGGCATGGAAGCACCGCACCGCCAGGCCCCCGCCGCCACTCTGCACCGCACCGTCAACTCCCCCCAGGAGATGGGCGAGTTGGGCCACCGGCTGGCCAAGATCCTGCGCCCCGGCGACCTCGTCATGCTCACCGGTGAGCTGGGCGCGGGCAAGACGACGCTGACGCGCGGGCTCGGCGAGGGCCTCGGCGTGCGCGGCGCCGTCACCTCGCCCACCTTCGTCATCGCCCGCGTTCACCCCTCCCTCGGCTCCGGCCCCGCCCTCGTGCACGTCGACGCGTACCGTCTGGGCGGCGGGCTCGACGAGATGGAGGACCTGGACCTGGACGTCTCGCTGCCCGACTCGGTGATCGTCGTGGAGTGGGGCGACGGCAAGGTCGAGGAGCTCTCGGACGACCGGCTGCACGTCGTCATCGACCGGGCGGTGGGGGACACCACCGACGAGGTGCGCGAGGTGACGCTGACCGGGATCGGCGGGCGGTGGGCGGGCGCGGACCTGGACTCGCTCTGAGTCCGGCCCCGAGTCCGGCCCCGAGTCCGGCCCCGAGTCCGGCCCCGAGTCCGGCCCCGAGTCCGGCCCTGAGTCCGCTCTCGTACTTTCCCCCTAAGGTTCCGACATGGTGTCGGCAAGATGTTGCACGGAGTGCGCCGGGCGTGGTCGTATGGATACCGGTCCTGGTTAGGTCTACCTAACCACGTCTGCCCCCGCGGCCCCAGGAGGCGTCCATGCCGGCTTCAGAGCACGAAGCGCAGCCGCAGCCGTACGGGCTGCCGGGAATCTCCGGCGGTCCGTCGATAAGGGATCTGCTCGCGGCCTGCGCCGCGGCGGACGCGGTGTCGACACCGCCCCGCGACCCGGAGCCCGTGTTCCGCCCCCAGGAGACGGGGCGCCGCGACGCCGCATAGCGGCCAGGGGGCGGGGAGCGCTACGGGACGACGACGACCTTCGTCCCCATCAGCGCGAACTCCCACATCGCGTTGCCGTCCTTGCGGGACTCGCGGATGCCGCCGGTCTTCTTCGACGGGTCGGGCTTCGGCGTCGAGCCGTCGACCGCCGCGCTGAACCCGATCGCGACCCCGTCGTTGTTCGTGAACCGCACGACGTGCTCGATCGCCTTGCCGTCCGTCCCGGTCACGGAGCCCGAGCGGGAGCTCACCGTGTAGGTGCCCGGAGCCGGGTCGACCGAGCCCGCCGTCACCTCGTACGTGCGCTCCACCTTGTTGCCCTTGTCGACCAGCCACACCCGCCGGTCGCCGAGCGCGTAGACGACGCGCTCACCGGAGCCGGACTGGCCGGGCAGCGCCTTCGGGTCGGCCTTGTCCTTGGGGGAGCGCGAGGAGGACGCGCTGGGCGACTTCTCGCGGTGCTTGCCCGTGAGGGAGTCCGGTGCGCTGGCCGAAGCCTGGTACGCGAGGAAGCCGACCACGGCGAGTGCCGCCGCCGTGAGCCCGGCCACGAATCCCGAGCTGCTCCTTGCCACTGCGCCACCTCTTCGTACTCCGTACGGCTACGGGGTGACGGTAGCAGCAGGCGTACGAACGGCAGGCGCACGCCATCCCGGGGTTGACCCCTCGGGGTCCACCCCCCGGAGGGTGGTGGACCCCGTTCGGGGCCGTGCGCCGGTCGCCGGAGCCGTAGGCTGTTTGCGTGCTCTTGCTCGCTCTCGATACCGCAACCCCCGCCGTCACCGTCGCCCTGCACGACGGGTCCGCCGTCGTCGCCGCGTCGAGTCAGGTGGACGCCCGCCGCCACGGGGAGCTGCTGCTCCCGTCCGTCGACCGGGTGCTCGCCGACGCCGGACTGAGACTCGACGCGGTCACCGGCATCGTCGTCGGCGTGGGCCCAGGCCCCTACACCGGGCTTCGGGTCGGCCTGATGACCGCCGACACCTTCGGCCTCGCCCTCGGGGTGCCGGTGCACGGGGTGTGCACGCTCGACGGCCTCGCCCACGCCTCCGGGATCGAGGAAGGCCCCTTCGTCGTGGCCACGGACGCCCGGCGCAAGGAGGTCTACTGGGCCCGGTACGCGGACCCGCGCACCCGCCTCACCGAGCCCGCCGTCGACCGGCCCGCCGAGATCGCCGAGGACGTGGCGGGGCTCCCGGCCGTCGGAGCGGGCGCGCTGCTCTACCCGGACACGTTCCCGGACGCCCGCGGGCCCGAGCATGTCTCGGCGGCCGCGCTGGCCTCGCTCGCGGCGGAGCGGCTCGCGAAGGGCGAGGAGCTCCTGGAGCCCCGCCCCCTCTACCTGCGCCGCCCGGACGCCCAAGTGCCCAAGAACTACAAGGTGGTCACCCCCAAGTGACCGCCCACCCGTCGCCCGACCACCGCCCCTCGACGACGCCGCTGCGCGGCGGTTCCTCTCCGTTCAGCGATGCGGTCCTTCGCGAGATGCGCTGGTGGGACATCGATCCCGTACTCGTCCTGGAGAAGGAGCTCTTCCCGGACGACGCCTGGTCGCGCGGCATGTTCTGGTCCGAGCTGGCCCATGCCCGGGGGCCGGGTGCCACCCGCCGCTACGCGGTGGCCATGGACACGGCATCCGACAGCGGCTCCGCCGCGGGCCGCCTCGTCGGCTACGCGGGCCTCGCCGCCTCCGGCGACCAGGCGGACATCCAGACCATCGCCGTCGCCCGCGACCAGTGGGGCACCGGCCTCGGCGCGCGCCTGCTCACCGACCTCCTGACGCACGCGACAGCCTTCGAGTGCGCCGAGGTGATGCTCGAGGTGCGCGTCGACAACACCCGGGCGCAGAAGCTCTACGAGCGCTTCGGCTTCGAGCCCATCGGCTTCCGGCGCGGCTACTACCAGCCGGGGAACGTGGACGCCCTGGTCATGAAGCTGACCGATCCCGCAACTTCCGTACAAGGAACCGACTTTCATGGCTGACTCACGCGACGTGCCACTCGTCCTCGGCATCGAGACCTCCTGCGACGAGACCGGTGTCGGCATCGTCCACGGCACGACCCTCCTCGCGGACGCCGTCGCCTCCAGCGTCGACGAGCACGCCCGGTACGGCGGCGTCGTGCCCGAGGTCGCGAGCCGCGCCCACCTCGAGGCGATGGTCCCGACGATCCAGCGCGCCCTGAAGGACGCGGGCGTCACGGCCAAGGACCTCGACGGGATCGCCGTCACCGCCGGGCCCGGACTCGCGGGCGCGCTGCTCGTCGGCGTCTCGGCCGCGAAGGCGTACGCGTACGCGCTCGGCAAGCCCCTCTACGGCGTCAACCACCTGGCCTCGCACATCTGCGTCGACCAGCTGGAGCACGGCCCGCTGCCCGAGCCGACGATGGCGCTGCTCGTCTCGGGCGGCCACTCCTCGCTGCTCCTGTCCGCCGACATCACCTCGGACGTGCGCCCGCTCGGCGCCACCATCGACGACGCGGCGGGGGAGGCGTTCGACAAGATCGCCCGGGTCCTCAACCTGGGCTTCCCGGGCGGGCCCGTCATCGACCGGTACGCGCGCGAGGGCGACCCGGACGCGATCGCCTTCCCGCGCGGGCTCACCGGCCCGCGCGACCCCGCGTACGACTTCTCCTTCTCCGGGCTCAAGACCTCGGTGGCCCGCTGGATCGAGGCGAAGCGGGCCGCGGGTGAGGACGTCCCCGTACGGGACGTGTCGGCGTCCTTCCAGGAGGCGGTCGTCGACGTGCTGACCCGCAAGGCCGTGCGGGCCTGCAAGGACGAGGGCGTCGACCATCTCATGATCGGCGGCGGCGTGGCCGCCAACTCCCGGCTGCGGGCGCTGGCGCAGGAGCGCTGCGAGCGCGCCGGGATCCGGCTGCGGGTGCCCCGGCCCAAGCTGTGCACGGACAACGGCGCGATGGTCGCGGCGCTCGGTGCGGAGATGGTGGCCCGCAACCGGACCGCCTCGGACCTGGGCCTCTCGGCGGACTCCTCGCTTCCCGTGACGGAGCCGCACGTGCCGGGCCACGAGCACGGTCACGCCCACGCCCACTCGCACGACCACGACCACGTGCACGAGGTCAGCAAGGAGAACCTGTACTCATGACCGTCGCGCTGATGTGGGAGGCCAGGGCCGCCGAGGGGCGCGGCGCCGAGCTGCTGGCCTGGGCGAAGGACCAGGGGCTCGTGACGAAGGATCAGGGGCGCGCGGAGGGGCGGGAGTCCGCCGCCGCGCCCGTGCCCCTGCGCCGCGAGACCTTCCGCGCCCCCGAGGACCGGGTCCTCGTCATCACCTGGTGGGACGCGGACCTCGACGCCGAGCTGCCCGAACTGCCCGAGCCCGCGGGGGAGTTGCTGACCCGTTCGGTGCACCGCTGGCGGTTCGAGTCGCTGGGCGCCGACGCCGGCTGAGGCGCCCGGAGGCTCACTCCTCGGGCACCCGCGGGAGCGTCACGATGACCACGGCCTCCATGAGCGCCGTGAAGAACGAGGTCAGCAGCGCGAGGGTGCCGACCGTCGTGTCGAAGTAGGCGTCCCATTCCCCCTCGGCGAACACCGGCACCAGGCCGCGTATGTCGATGTACAGGGCCATGAACGCGAGGGCGAGCGCGGCACCGCGGGCCGCCGGGCGCCGCTGCAGCAGGAGGATGCCGACCAGCAGCGGCGCGACGACGAGCGCGACCGTGTGGAAGGTGTACGGGACCGAGGGTCCGTGCGAGGCGTCCACGACGTTGCGGAAGAAGTCGCCCGCGTCCGAGCCGTCGGCGGTGTACGAGCCGCCGACGAGGTACACGGAGTCCTGCGTGAGCCGGTAGATGAGCCAGCCGAGCGCGGCAGCGCCCATCAGGAGCAGGCAGACACCCGCCGCGACGGCGCCGGGCCGGGCGTTGCCGGGGTGCGGCCGGTGGCCGGGCATGGGCGGCGGCACCGGGCTGCCGTACGCGGGGCCGTAGCCGTCCTGCGGGGCGGGGGCGCCGTAGGAGGGGTATCCGTACCCGTACGGCTGCTGCTGCGGAGCTCCGAAGGGCGGCAGCGGGCGGCGGCCGACGCGGGCCATCTCCGCCAGGACCGCGATGCCGAGAAGCAGCCCGGCGACGCGGAAGGCGATGAGCGTCTTGCCGTAGTCGATCCCGGTCATCAGCTCGCGGTAGGTGTCCGAGGCCGCGAGCCCGACGAGTTCGCGCAGCGACAGGAAGATCAGCGCGACCGCGAGCAGCATCATCGCGCCGCGCGCCACCCGCCGCCGGGCGAGCGCGAGCGCGCCCACGACCAGGCCGGTGGCGATCATCGCCCAGTCGTTGGGGGTCTGCGCCCAGGGGATCAGCTCCCCGCGCGGATCCCACAGGGCCTTGAAGAAGTCCCCCGCGTCCTGGTGGCGTTCGTCGATCTCGTAGCCGATCCAGGCCGCCGACGCGAGCGCGTACAGGGCGACGAAGGTGCCCGTCCGCAGATACGCGGGCGCGCTCGCGGCATCGGCCAGGCCGCCCGCGCTTCCCTGTCCGGTAGTGCCGTGGCCCACCATTGCCATGTTCGTTCCCCCGAGTGTCATGCGTCTGTCATGCGTTCGACTGGCCCCGCACCATAAGCCTCCGGGACCCCGGACGCCTACCGCCGGGACGCCTACCGCCCGGCGGCCGCCAGCAACCCGTCGATGACGGCGCCCAGTTGCTGTGACACGTCGTAGTCCTCGGTCAGTTCCAGCCACTGGTCCGCGAGTTGCGCGAGGTGCGGCAGCTCGGCGGCGTCCGCCTCGGTGAGCAGGTCCGGGAAGTACCGCTTGCGGTCGGGCTCTTCGGCGCGCCGCTCCATCGCGCGCCGGAACACCAGGTCGCCGTAGACGCAGTGCCAGATGGTCCGGTAGGCGCGCACGGCCTCGACCGGGTCGAGCCCGCAGTCGATGCCCGCCCCGACGATCTCCTCGACCATCCACAGGGCGCCCTTGTCGGTGAGGTCGCCGAGGCTGAGGACCTCGACGACCCAGGGCATCGACCGCAGTACGGCGTGCATGTGCAGCGAGACGGCGAGCAGCCGGTCGCGCGGGTCCTCGGGAAGCTCGGGGCGCTCCATGGCGGCGGCCGTGCCGGACAGGGTGAGCATCAGCAGCTCGTCCTTGTCGCGCACGTGGTGGTAGAGCGCCATCGGCGTCGCCCCCACCTCCCGGGCGACCCGCCGCATGCTCAGCGCCCCGACCCCCTCCTCCTGGAGGATCCGTCGCGCGACGTCCACGATCGCCCCGGCCTCGATCCGCCGGGGGCGGCCGACGGGGCGCCTGGCCTTGCCGTTCTCCGCTGCTTCAGCTGCCACGCGGCCATTCTCCCGCCTGCCCGCCACGCCCCGTCCCGGTGTCGCCCCGACACCGCCCGAGACAATTTCTATACGCGTATAGTAATCTCCGCGGCATGACGCAGAAAGTGAACCCACAGGTGTCCGCGACCGGGGTGAACTCCCCTTCCCTGCCCGGCCGTTGGCTGCTTCCGGTGCTGCTCGCCGTGCAGTTCCTGGTCTCCCTCGACGTGTCCGTCGTGAACATCGCCCTGCCCGACATCGGCGCCGGCCTCGGCTTCGCGGACGGGTCCCTGACCTGGGTCGTGAACGCCTACGCCCTCGCCTTCGGGGGCCTGCTGATGCTCGGCGGGCGGCTCGCCGACGTCATCGGGCGCCGCCGCACCCTGATGTGGGGCTTCGCGGTCTTCGGCGCCGCGAGCCTCGTCGGCGGCCTCGCCGGTACGCCGGGCCAGCTCATCGCCGCGCGGGCGGTGCAGGGCGTGGGTGCGGCGGCGCTCGCCCCGGTCGGGCTCGCCCTCATCACGGTCAACTACCCGGCGGGTCCGGCCCGTTCGCGGGCCATGGGCCTGTGGGGCGCCGTGGGCGCGCTCGGCGGCGCCGTCGGCGTCATGGGCGGCGGGCTGCTCACCGACTGGGCGGGCTGGCGCTCCGTCATGCTGATCAACGTCCCGGTGGTGCTCGCCGCCCTCGCCGTCGCCCCGCGCGCCGTCCCCGCCGACCGCCGCACCCACCCCGCGCCCCGCCTCGACCTCGTCGGCGGACTCCTGGTCACGGCCGGGACGTCGGTGCTCGTCCTCGGCCTGGTGCGCACCGAGACCCACGCCTGGACCTCCGCCACCACCCTCACCACGCTGCTCGCGGGCGCCGCCCTGCTCACCGCCTTCGTGGCCGTCGAGACCCGCAAGCGCACCCCGCTGCTCCGCCCGGGGCTGCTGCGCAGCCGCCCGGTGCTCTCCGCGAACGCCTTCGCACTGCTGATGTCCGCGGGCCAGTTCGCCGCGTTCTACTTCACCTCGCTCTACCTCCAGGAGGTCCTGTCGTACGGGCCCACGCGCGCCGGTGCCGCCTTCCTGCCGTTCTGCGTGGGCGTCGTCGCCGGGTCCACCGCGGCGGCGCGCGCCGTGGGCCGGTTCGGGGAGCGGGCGCTGCTGGTGACCGGGGGGCTCCTGGGGGCGGCCGGGTTCCTGTGGTTCGCGCTGACCGCCGAGGCGGGCGGCACGTTCGCGGGCTCGGTCCTCGGCCCCTCGCTCGTGGCGAGCGTCGGCACCGGCATGTGCTTCGTGCCCCTCGGTGCGGCGGCCACGTCGGGCGTCGCCGTCGAGGAGACCGGCATGGCGGCGGGGCTGCTCAACTGCTCCCGCCAGCTGGGCGGTTCACTCGGCCTCGCGGCCCTGGCGACCGTCGCGGCCCACACCTCGGGCGACCGGCCGGGCCCGGCCGCGCTCGCGGACGGCTATGCCACGGCGTTCGCGGTGTCGGCGGCGCTGCTCGCGGCGGCGGCGCTGGCGACGGCCGCGCTGCACAAGTCCCGTACTTAGGGCCCTGCTGGGGGCCTAGCCGTGGAGGGGGTGCCCGACCAGCATCGTCGGCGCCCCCGCCACCCGCGTCAGGAACACCGTCGCCGCGTTCCGCCCCTGCGGCTTCACCTTCTTGCGCAGCTCCTCCGGCTCGACGGCGGACCCCCGCTTCTTGACGGTCAGGATCCCGACCTCGCGCTCCCGCAGCAGCGCCTTCAACTTCTTCACGTTGAAGGGCAGTTGATCGGTGATCTCGTACGTGGTGGCGTACGCGGAGCGGTGGCACTCGTCGGAGGTGACGTACGCGATGGTCTCGTCGATGAGCCCGCCCGCCACCTCCTCGGCGGCCTGGGCGACCAGGTGGGCACGGATGACGGCGCCGTCGGGCTCGTACAGGTAACGGCCCACGGGCCGCACTTCGGGGTTGGGCAGCATGGTCTCGGGCGACGCCCAGATGCCGGCCAGCGACGGCAGCAGCATCGCCCGCCGGGCCCCGGGTGTCACGTCGGCGCCGAACCAGAGCACGGCCTCCTTCACGTCCCCCCTGTCGGAGATCCACTCGGCCTCCGCCTCGGCGGGGACCGTCTCATGGGGAATGCCGGGGGCGATCTTCAGCGCGGCGCGGGGGGCTTTGCGGGCTGCCTCGATCGCCCAGGACAGCGGCGGGGAGTACGCCTCGGGGTCGAAGATCCGCCCGCGTCCACCCCTGCGCGCCGGGTCCACGAAGACCGCGTCGTACGCGGACGTGTCGACCTCGGTGACATCCGCCTCGCGGACCTCGATCAGCTCGGCAAGACCAAGGGCCTCGGCGTTGGCGCGGGCGACCGCGCAGGTCAGCGGGTCACGGTCGACGGCGAGCACGGAGATCCCGGCACGCGCGAGGGCGATCGCGTCCCCGCCGATCCCGCAGCACAGGTCGGCCACGCTCCGTACGCCCCGGGCCCGGAAGCACTCGGCGCGGTACATGGCGACGGAGGCGCGCGTTGACTGCTCGACGCCGTCCGGCGTGAAGAACATCCGGGCCGCGTCCTCGGCCCCGAACTTCGCCACCGCCCGCTGCCGAAGCCGCGCCTGCGCGAGCGCCGCCGAGACCAGCGGCGCCGGGTGCGTGCGGCGCAGGCGGGTGGCCGCGGCCAGCTCCCCGGCCGGTTCGACGTCCCGTACCTCGTCGAGGAGGGCGCGGCCCTCGGGGGTGAGCAGCGCGGCGAATTCCGATGCGGGGGAGAGCTGGTCGTTCACCCGGCCCATTGTGGGCCAGTCGGTGGATGGTGCGCGTCCGGTGGCGGTGTCGGCCCGGCTGCAGGGCTGTGAGCTGCGAGGATCCGGCGCCATGCAACTAGTACGACAAAACGACAAAAGAGCCAGAAAGCAGACGCTCCCGGTGTACGCCACCGTGGCCGCTCTCGCCCTCACCGCGATCGTCTCGGGCTGTGCGTCCGACGACGGCGACGCCGTCCGCCCCGCCCCCGGCCAGCAGCCCCTCAAGGCCCCGCCGGCCCGCGCCCTCGACAGCTACGCCCACAAGCTGCGCGTCGCCCAGGCCCAGCGGGCCGCCGCCGCGAAGCACTGGGGCCTGGCCAGGACCCCCCTCGCCGCGCCCCGCCCGCCCGCCAAGAAGCCGCACATCGCCACCCGCAAGGGCTTCGAGGTCCGCGGCCAGGCGCACCTGCCGCCCGTCTTCACGACCGTCCCCACCAAGGAGAAGGTCGTCTTCCTCACCATGGACGACGGCGCCGAGAAGGACCCGGCGCTGCTGCGGATGATGAGCGAACTGAAGATCCCCTACACCGCGTTCCTCAGCGACTACCTGGTCAAGGAGGACTACGGCTACTTCAAGAAGATGCAGGACCGGGGGGTCACCCTCAACAACCACACCCTCAACCACCGCTATCTGCCCGGGCTTTCGTACGAGGGCCAGCGGCGCGAGATCTGCGGCATGCAGGACGTGATCCGCAAGCACTACGGCAAGCGCCCCCAGCTCTTCCGCCCGCCGTACGGCAACTACAACCAGGACACGCTGCGCGCCGCGAAGTCCTGCGGCATCAAAGCGGTGCCACTGTGGGCGTCCGAAGCATTCGTCGACCACATGGAGTGGCGCGAGTGGGACCGGGACCTGCACCCCGGCGACATCATCCTCACGCACTTCCGGGGGCGTGAGGACTGGAAGGGCACGATGCCCGACATGATCCGCCGGGTCATGAAGACGGTGACGGACAAGGGGTACGCGGTGGCCAGGCTGGAGGACTACCTGTGACGCGGCGGGCGCGGGCGCACAGACTGCTGGCGGGCTTGCTGGCGACCGCGGTGCTCGCGCCCGCACTCACCGCGTGCGCGGACTCGGTGGACCCGATCGAGAGGCTGGGCAGGAAGGCGGCCCAGAAGGTGCCGCGGAAGGGCAAGCCGGGGAGCGAGCCGTCTCGCTGCGGGCGGCCGCTCCGCACGGCGGAACCCACCCCGGCGAAGGCACCATCGCGGGAGCGTGGCCGTTGCCCCGCAAGGGCCGAGCCGACCCCCGAGGAGACCCCCGCCCCGGTGGGGCGCCCCACTCACCGATAAACACGGCGTTAGCCAATTGGCACTCCGCTTGACCGAGTGCTAATCGTCGTCCTAGTCTCGGGCCTGGCACTCCCCACTGGAGAGTGCCAATAGCGACGGGCAGGTCCGGCACCCGCGACGACGGATCCACCTGGTCGCCACCTCAGACAGTTAACCCCGTGAGATCTCCGAAGGGGGAGGTCGGATCGTGACGACCACCAGCTCCAAGGTTGCCATCAAGCCGCTCGAGGACCGCATTGTGGTCCAGCCGCTCGACGCCGAGCAGACCACGGCCTCTGGCCTGGTCATTCCGGACACCGCGAAGGAGAAGCCCCAGGAGGGCGCCGTCCTCGCCGTGGGCCCGGGCCGCTTCGAGAACGGCGAGCGCCTTCCGCTCGACGTGAAGGTCGGCGATGTCGTGCTGTACAGCAAGTACGGCGGCACCGAGGTGAAGTACAACGGCGACGAGTACCTCGTCCTCTCGGCCCGCGACGTGCTCGCGATCGTCGAGAAGTAATTCACCTCGAAGCGAATGCTTTGAAGAGCTGCGCCCCTGGCCACCCCGCTGACGCCGGGCGGCGAGGGGCGCAGCTTCGTTTTTGACCCAGTTTTCCGAGAGGGCTGAACCGCTCCCATGGCGAAGATCCTGAAGTTCGACGAGGACGCCCGTCGCGCCCTCGAGCGCGGCGTCAACAAGCTTGCCGACACGGTCAAGGTGACGATCGGCCCCCGCGGCCGCAACGTCGTCATCGACAAGAAGTTCGGCGCCCCCACGATCACCAACGACGGTGTCACCATCGCCCGCGAGGTCGAGGTCGAGGACCCGTACGAGAACCTCGGCGCCCAGCTGGTGAAGGAGGTGGCGACCAAGACCAACGACATCGCGGGTGACGGCACCACCACCGCCACCGTGCTCGCCCAGGCCCTGGTCAAGGAGGGCCTGCGCAACGTCGCCGCCGGTGCCTCCCCGGCCGCCCTGAAGAAGGGCATCGACGCCGCGGTCAAGGCCGTGTCCGAGGACCTCCTCGCCACCGCCCGTCCGATCGACGAGAAGTCGGACATCGCCGCCGTCGCCGGTCTCTCCGCCCAGGACACGCAGGTCGGCGAGCTCATCGCCGAGGCGATGGACAAGGTCGGCAAGGACGGTGTCATCACCGTCGAGGAGTCCAACACCTTCGGTCTGGAGCTGGACTTCACCGAGGGCATGGCCTTCGACAAGGGCTACCTGTCGCCGTACTTCGTGACGGACCAGGAGCGCATGGAGGCCGTCCTCGAGGACCCGTACATCCTCATCCACCAGGGCAAGATCTCCTCGATCCAGGACCTGCTGCCGCTGCTCGAGAAGGTCATCCAGGCCGGCTCCTCGAAGCCGCTGCTGATCATCGCCGAGGACGTCGAGGGCGAGGCGCTCTCCACCCTCGTCGTCAACAAGATCCGCGGCACCTTCAACGCGGTGGCCGTCAAGGCCCCCGGCTTCGGCGACCGCCGCAAGGCGATGCTCGGCGACATGGCCGCCCTCACCGGCGGCACCGTCATCGCCGAGGAGGTCGGCCTCAAGCTCGACCAGGTCGGCCTGGACGTGCTCGGCACCGCCCGCCGCGTGACCATCACCAAGGACGACACGACCATCGTCGACGGCGGCGGCAACGCCGGTGACGTCGAGGGCCGCGTCAACCAGATCAAGGCCGAGATCGAGGCCACGGACTCCGACTGGGACCGCGAGAAGCTCCAGGAGCGCCTCGCGAAGCTGGCCGGCGGCGTGTGCGTCATCAAGGTCGGCGCCGCCACCGAGGTGGAGCTGAAGGAGAAGAAGCACCGTCTGGAGGACGCCATCTCCGCGACCCGCGCCGCGGTCGAGGAGGGCATCGTCTCCGGTGGTGGCTCCGCGCTCGTCCACGCCGCGAAGGTCCTCGAGGGCTCCCTCGGCAAGGACGGCGACGAGGCCACCGGTGTCGCCGTCGTCCGCCGCGCCGTCGTCGAGCCGCTGCGCTGGATCGCCGAGAACGCCGGCCTCGAGGGCTACGTCATCACCTCCAAGGTGGCGGAGCTCGACAAGGGCTTCGGCTTCAACGCCGCCACCGGCGAGTACGGCGACCTGGTCAAGGCCGGCGTCATCGACCCGGTCAAGGTGACCCGCTCCGCCCTGGAGAACGCCGCGTCCATCGCCTCCCTGCTCCTCACGACCGAGACCCTGGTCGTCGAGAAGCCGGCCGAGGAAGAGGCCGAGGCCGGTCACGGCCACGGTCACGGGCACGCCCACTGACCCACGGGTTCAGCGACGAGGCCCGGCGCCCCTTCGGGGGTGCCGGGCCTCGGTGCGTCGGTCAACGTCCTTACCGGGGGCCGTACTTGCGCCCCGTACGCGAAGTGATCCCGCCGATCAGCGCCCTCGGCGTCACCTTCACCACGCCCATCATCGCCTTGTACCGCGGGTCCGGGATGGACAGGGACTTGCCGCGGGCCAGGTCGGAGAGGGCCGCCGCGACCAGCTTGTCGGCGTCGAGCCACATCCACTTGGGGATGTTGTCCGTGCCCATGCCGGCCCGCTGATGGAACTCCGTACGGACCAGGCCGGGGCAGAGCGCCATCAGCCGCACCCCGGAGTCCGCCAGGTCCTTCGCCGCGCCCTGGGTGAACTGCACGACCCAGGCTTTCGACGCGCCGTACGTGCCGCGCGGCACGAACGCCGCCACCGACGCCACGTTCACCACCCCGCCGCGCCCGCGCGGCCGCATCGACTCGATCGCCGCCGTCGTCAGCCGCAGCACCGCCTCGCAGTGCACCTTGAGCATCGTCAGCTCGTCGGCCATCGGCACTTCCAGGTAGCGGCCCTTGTTGCCGAAGCCGGCGTTGTTGACCAGCAGGTCGACCGGGTTCCTGGGGTCGGACAGGCGTTCCTCGACGGCGGCGATGCCCTCGTCCGTCGAGAGATCGGCGGTCAGCACCTCCGCCTCGATGCCGTGCCGGTCGTGCAGCTCGGTCGCCTGCTCCCGCAGCCGCTTCGTGTCGCGCGCCACCAGGACGAGGTTGTGTCCGTCGGCGGCCAGGCGGCGCGCGAAGGCGGCGCCGATACCGGCCGTGGATCCCGTAATCAGAGCCGTAGTCATGCGCCCAGGCTAATGACTGGACGGTGACGGAGGGTCAACCAGCCTGCTGGGCGACGTACTTACGGGCGTCCGCGAGGGTCTCCGGGTGCAGCGCGTCCCCCGCCGCGAGCATCCGCGGCAGCAGCGTCCGCTCCGTGGTGACCGCCCGGAACTGCAGGGCGACGGTGACCTCGTGGTCCGGCCGGTGCACGATCTCGACGGCGTCGCCCACTTGGATGTCGCCCGGTTCGATGACCCTGAAGTAGGCCCCGGGAACGCCTTCTTGAGTGAATCGCCGCACCCACCCCCGCTCACCCAGGTGCCCCTGGAACGTACGGCAGGGAATGCGCCCACTGGTCACCTCGAGCAGCAGCTCCGAGCCGACCCGCCAGCGCTCGCCGATCTTCGCGCCGCTCACGTCGAGCCCGATGGTGGTGAGGTTCTCGCCGAAGGAGCCGTTGGGGAGCGGCCGCCCGAGCAGGCGCTCCCATGCGTCGAGATCCTCGCGGGCGTACGCGTAGACCGCCTGGTCGTCGCCGCCGTGCACCCGGCGGAAACAGACGTCGTCCCCGGCGAGGCCGCTGCCGGCGACGCCCTTCGGCCCGGGCGCGGAGACATGCACGCGGTCCGCCGTCGGCTGCTTGTCGATGCCGGTGGTCCCCGAGGGGGCGTCGGTGTGTGCGGAGGAGGTGGCCCGGCCCAGGTTCACGGAGAGGAGCTTCATAGAGGCAGGCTAGGCGAGCAGGCTCAAAGCGTCGACGCGATATTTCGCGCCCTGCCCAAGGCTCACTTATGCTCAAGGGGTGATCGAAGCCCGCCATCTCCGTGTCCTGCGCGCCGTGGCCGCCACCGGTTCTTTCTCGGCGGCCGCCCGTGAGCTGGGCTGCACCCAGCCCGCGGTGAGCCAGCAGATGAAGGCCCTGGAGACCTCGGCGGGCACCCCGCTGCTGATCCGCACGGGCCGCGAGATGCGGCTCACGCAGGCGGGCGAGGCCCTCGTCCGGCACGCCGCGGGGATCCTGGCCGGGCTGACCGCGGCCGAGGAAGAGGTCGCGGCCATCGCCGGCCTGCGCGCGGGCCGGGTCCGCCTCGTCTCCTTCCCCAGCGGCAGCTCGACGCTGGTCCCGAGCGCCCTGGCCGCCCTGCGCGCCGCCCACCCCGGCACCCGCGTCTCCCTCGTGGAGGCCGAACCGCCGCGCTCGGTCGAGATGCTGCGCGAGGGCGACTGCGACGTGACCCTCGCCTTTCGTTACGAGCGCGCCGACGGCACCTGCGCCGAGGAGTGGGACGACCTCGTGGTGCGCCCGCTGCTCGCGGACCGGCTCGTCGGCCTGGTGCCCGAGGGCCACCGCCTCGCCAAGGCGGACTCGGTGACCATCGGGGAACTCGCCGACGAGCCGTGGATCGCGGGCTGCCCCCGCTGCCGCCGCCAGCTGGTCGAGGTCTGCGAGAGCGCGGGCTTCACGCCCCGCATCGACTTCGCGACCGACGACTACCCGGCGGTGATCGGCCTGGTGGGCGCGGGCCTCGGGGTCGCCGTCCTGCCGGAGCTCGCCATCGAGTCCGTACGTCCCAAGGGGGCCCGTGCGGTGACGGTGGAGCCGGCGGTGCAGCGGGAGATCGTCGCCCTCACGCTGCCCGATCTGGCCCAGGTGCCGGCCGTGGCCGCGACGCTCGACCACCTCGCCCGCGCCGCCGCCCGCTGACCTCGAGAGCCGGCGGAGGCCCGCCGTGACCGGCTATTAGAAGAAACGTTCCTTCAGTTGCGTGACAAGGCGCTGCCGCTGGACGCGGAGGCCGTGACGAGCCGGTTGCGGGCGCGTCCCATGAGTTCTTCGCGCTCGTCTTCGGTGAGTCCGCCCCACACTCCGTAGGGCTCGCGTACCGCCAGTGCGTGCGCGGCGCACTCCGCCCGTACCGGGCACCTCATGCAGACCTCTTTGGCCGAGTTCTCGCGAGCGCTCCGCGCCGCTCCGCGCTCGCCCTCCGGGTGGAAGAAGAGCGAGCTGTCGACCCCGCGGCAGGCCGCGAGGAGCTGCCAGTCCCAGAGATCTGCGTTCGGTCCGGGAAGGCGGGAGAAATCTGCCATTGCTTGTCTCCTGGTAGCCGTTCTGACGCGGATACGGTGCCCATGACCGTACATCTACTATCTAAGGAGATGAAAATATGACTCATTGCGAATCTAGCCACAGACACCAGCAAAAGGGAAGAAAAAGGGCTAAATGGGGCATAGCTTGTGATGAAACCTTGAGGGTCTCTTGCGCTGTCTGCACTGTGTCCGCGCCCTCACGTAGAGTGCCGAAGGCGGCCGCCCGACCCGTAACTCTTTCGAGTGACCATCGTTGAGAGTGCGGAGGCGGTTGAAAGAACAAGCGCTCGGGCAGGTGTCCGAGAGCGTCAACCGCACAGGTGACGAATAAGTACAGCCTGGAGGCTCAAGGTGACGCGCATCAGCTGCGGAGGGCGGCCATGACATCCGTCCTCGTCTGCGACGACTCCCCGCTTGCCCGAGAGGCGCTCCGCCGCGCGGTCGCGACCGTGCCCGGCGTCGAGCGCGTGACGACGGCGGCCAACGGCGAGGAAGTCCTCCGCCGCTGGGGCGCCGACCGCTCGGACCTGATTCTGATGGACGTACGCATGCCCGGACTGGGCGGCGTGGAGACCGTTCGGCGGCTGCTCTCCGCCGACCCCGGTGCGCGGATCATCATGCTCACCGTCGCCGAGGACCTGGACGGGGTCGCGCTCGCGGTCGCCGCCGGGGCCCGCGGCTATCTGCACAAGGACGCCTCGCGCGCGGAGCTGCGGGCGACCGTGACGCAGGCGCTCGCCGACCCCACCTGGCGGCTGGCCCCGAGGCGGCTGCGGTCCGCCGAGATGGGGGCCGCTCCCACGCTCACCGCGCGGGAGATCCAGGTGCTCGAGGGCATGAGTCACGGCCGGTCCAACGCCGAGATCGGGCGTGAGCTTTTTCTCTCCGAGGACACGGTCAAGACGCACGCCCGGCGGCTGTTCAAGAAGCTCGGCGCCTCGGACCGTGCGCACGCCGTGGCGCTCGGATTCCGCTGGGGCCTGGTCCGCTAGGTGTGTCGCAGCGGGGGCTCGGCGATCCCCGCCCGCCGCGTGCTGGTGGGCGGGGCGACGGACGCCCGCTCCTTGTTTCGCCGCCGATGCCGCATCCTTGAGGTGTGGAGTTCCTCGGGGACGAGTCGGTCGAGCGGGAGGGGGAGGCGCACAGGATGAGTTCTGGCGCACCTACTCATAACGCTTCGGTGCACAACTACGGACGCGGTGCCACGGATCAATCGGCGCCAAGGCACCATGGACCGATGCGCGATGACAAGACGACGGTGATCGGTGCCCTCGTCCTTCGCGCCGTGGAGGGCGACGAGCAGGCCACGCACGATCTCCTGGCCCACGTCCACCCTCTCGCGCTGCGCTACTGCCGCACCCGGCTGTCCCGACTCCCGGGCGACGCGCGGCACTTCGTGGAGGACCTGGCGCAGGAAGTGTGCGTCGCGGTCCTTCTCGCGCTGCCGCGCTACAAGGACACCGGACGGCCCTTCGAGGCGTTCGTCTTCGCGATCGCCGCGCACAAGGTCGCGGATCTGCAGCGGGCGGCGATGCGGCACCCCGGTTCCACGGCGGTGCCCTCGGACGAGATGCCCGAGCGGCCGGACGACTCGCTCGGCCCGGAGGAGCGGGCGCTGCTGAGCAGCGACGCCGAGTGGGCCAAGAAGCTCCTCGCCAACCTTCCGGAGAACCAGCGCGAGCTGCTGCTGCTCCGGATCGCCGTCGGCCTCACCGCCGAGGAGACCGGGCAGATGCTGGGGATGTCCCCGGGCGCGGTGCGGGTGGCCCAGCACCGGGCGCTGAGCAGGCTGCGGGCCCTGGCCGAGCAGTAGTCGGGCAGGAGCCGGGCAGAGTGGTCGGCCGGCGGCGGTCGCGGGCGGTTCCGGGCGCGTGTACGACGGGCGTCGTTGCCGTATGAACGTACAAAGCTTGTCGATGATCTTGCCCGTGGAATGAGACACCCTCGGATCCCGTTAGCATGGACATCCGCACCGATCAAGGCCATTTGGGGAAGGTGTCATGACTGCAAACGTCGACGGAGTGCCCGAGAAATTCGCGACACTCGGGCTGACCTACGACGACGTGCTGCTGCTGCCCGGCGCGTCCGACATGGCGCCGGACCAGATCGACACCTCCTCGTACATCTCGAAGAACGTGCGGGTGAACGTCCCGCTGCTGTCCGCGGCGATGGACAAGGTCACCGAGTCCCGCATGGCGATCGCCATGGCGCGGCAGGGCGGCGTCGGCGTGCTGCACCGCAACCTGTCGATCGCCGACCAGGCGAACCAGGTCGACCTGGTGAAGCGCTCCGAGTCCGGCATGGTCACGGACCCGATCACGGTGCACCCGGACGCGACGCTCGCCGAGGCCGACGCGATCTGCGCCAAGTTCCGCATCAGCGGTGTCCCGGTGACGGACGGCGCGGGCAAGCTGCTCGGCATCGTCACCAACCGTGACATGGCCTTCGAGACCGACCGCAGCCGTCAGGTGCGCGAGGTCATGACGCCGATGCCGCTGGTCACCGGCAAGGTCGGGATCTCCGGTGTGGACGCCATGGAGCTGCTGCGCCGCCACAAGATCGAGAAGCTGCCGCTCGTCGACGACGGCGGTGTCCTCAAGGGCCTCATCACGGTCAAGGACTTCGTCAAGGCCGAGAAGTACCCGAACGCGGCGAAGGACGCCGAGGGGCGGCTGCTCGTCGGTGCCGCCGTGGGTGTGGCCGGGGACGCCTTCGAGCGGGCCCAGGCGCTGATCGAGGCGGGCGTCGACTTCATCGTCGTCGACACCGCGCACGGCCACTCCCGGCTGGTCGGCGACATGGTCGCCAAGATCAAGTCGAATGCGAGCGGCGTCGACGTCATCGGCGGCAACATCGCCACCCGTGACGGCGCGCAGGCACTCATCGACTCCGGTGTCGACGGCATCAAGGTCGGTGTCGGACCGGGCTCCATCTGCACCACGCGCGTGGTCGCCGGTATCGGCGTCCCGCAGGTGACGGCCATCTACGAGGCGTCGCTCGCCGCCAAGGAGGCGGGTGTTCCCGTCATCGGCGACGGTGGCCTGCAGTACTCGGGCGACATCGCCAAGGCGCTCGTCGCCGGTGCCGACACGGTCATGCTGGGCTCGCTGCTCGCGGGCTGCGAGGAGTCGCCGGGCGAGCTGCTCTTCATCAACGGCAAGCAGTTCAAGTCGTACCGGGGCATGGGCTCGCTCGGCGCCATGCAGTCGCGCGGCGAGCAGAAGTCCTTCTCCAAGGACCGGTACTTCCAGGAGGGCGTCGCCTCCGACGAGAAGCTGGTGCCCGAGGGCATCGAGGGCCAGGTGCCCTACCGGGGCCCGCTGTCGGCCGTCGTCCACCAACTCGTGGGCGGGCTGCGCCAGTCGATGTTCTATGTGGGCGGCCGGACCGTTCCGGAGCTTCAGACGAACGGCCGCTTCGTACGGATCACCTCGGCGGGCCTCAAGGAGAGCCACCCGCACGACATCCAGATGACGACCGAGGCGCCGAACTACAGCCGCAAGTAGCCGGCCGGAAGCAGCCGCGCTTCGCGGTGAGGGGCGGTCCCGGAATTGCCGGGGCCGCCCCTCCCGCGTGTGTCGGGGATACTGGACAGGCAGACCAAGAGGGAAAGGCCCCACAACGTGACTGAGATCGAGATCGGGCGCGGCAAGCGCGGCCGCCGCGCGTACGCCTTCGACGACATCGCCGTCGTTCCGAGTCGGCGCACCCGCGACCCGAAGGAGGTCTCGATCGCCTGGCAGATCGATGCCTATCGGTTCGAGCTGCCGTTCCTGGCCGCTCCCATGGACTCCGTGGTGTCGCCCGCCACCGCGATCCGCATCGGCGAGCTGGGCGGCCTCGGCGTCCTGAACCTGGAAGGGCTCTGGACGCGGTACGAGGACCCGC
The DNA here is from genome assembly GCF_042740175.1 of Streptomyces sp. NPDC059009. Taxonomy (NCBI): domain Bacteria; kingdom Bacillati; phylum Actinomycetota; class Actinomycetes; order Kitasatosporales; family Streptomycetaceae; genus Streptomyces; species Streptomyces sp. NPDC059009. The sequence goes on from NZ_JBHYJB010000003.1 coordinate 315,066, forward strand.
AGCCGCTGCTCGACGAGATCGCCGAGCTCGACGCGGAGACCGCGACCCGTCGCCTCCAGGAGATCTACTCCGCGCCCATCAAGGAAGAGCTGATCGGGCAGCGCATCAAGGAGGTGCGCGACTCCGGTGTGGTCACCGCCGCCGCGCTCTCCCCGCAGCGCACCGCCCAGTTCTCCAAGGCCGTCGTCGACGCAGGCGTGGACATCTTCGTCATCCGCGGCACGACGGTCTCGGCCGAGCACGTCTCCGGTGCCGCCGAGCCGCTGAACCTGAAGCAGTTCATCTACGAGCTGGACGTCCCGGTCATCGTCGGCGGCTGCGCCACGTACACGGCCGCCCTGCACCTGATGCGGACCGGTGCGGCCGGTGTGCTGGTGGGCTTCGGCGGCGGCGCCGCGCACACGACGCGGAACGTGCTGGGCATCCAGGTGCCCATGGCGACGGCTGTGGCTGATGTGGCGGCTGCTCGCCGTGACTACATGGACGAGTCCGGCGGCCGGTACGTGCACGTCATCGCCGACGGCGGCGTGGGCTGGTCCGGCGACCTGCCGAAGGCGATCGCCTGCGGCGCCGACTCCGTGATGATGGGCTCCCCGCTGGCCCGCGCCACGGACGCGCCCGGCAAGGGTCACCACTGGGGCATGGAGGCCGTCCACGAGGACGTGCCGCGCGGCAAGAAGGTCGACCTGGGGACTGTCGGGACGACCGAGGAGATCCTGACCGGTCCCTCGCACATCCCGGACGGTTCGATGAACTTCTTCGGGGCGCTGCGGCGGGCCATGGCCACGACCGGCTACAGCGAGCTCAAGGAGTTCCAGCGGGTCGAGGTGACGGTGGCGGACGCGCAGCACAAGCGGTGAGGTGACGCTGCGCTCGGCTTGAGCGGAAAAGGGGTTGGGCCCACTGGAAGGTGGGCCCAACCCCTTTCTGCGTTCTGCGGCGGTGCCTAGTCCGCGGCCCGCTTGGCCGCGAAGAAGGCGGAGACTCCGCCCAGTGCGAGGAAGACGAAGGTGAGGGCGTCCTTCTTCTCCTTCCAGATCGTGTTCACCACGTCGAAGTGATCGGTGAGGATCGAGAAGAACGACTGGTCCGCGGCCTCACCGAGCACCATCGCGTAGCCGGTGAGCTGACCCAGGTACACGGCGGCCACGGCGGCCAGGGCGCTGACCACCTGCACCGCGACGTTGCGGCCGCCCAGCTTGCCCGCGGCGAAGCCGATGACGGCGCCGACGCCGAAAGCCGCGTAGCCGATCTCGTGCTCGACGGCCTTCATGATCGCGCCGTAGATGCCCGCCGTGACGAACAGCAGGACGACGGCGACGCCGATGCCGAGGCCCACGTTGCCGGTGCGGGCTGCCGCGGGGTGCGGAGGCAGCGGGAAGCCGCCCTGCTGGGGCGGTTGCTGCGGGAACTGGCCGTAGGGCTGCTGCGGCTGCTGCCCGTACGGCTGCTGGGGCTGCTGGCCGTATGGCTGCTGCGGTGGCTGGGTCATGCGTGTCCCCCTGGGGTGTGAGCCGCCGTACTGATGTGCGGCAGAAAGGCCGCACAGTAGCAGTCGGCGCTGACGATCCCAGGGGGAATTCGCGAAGGTTCAGAGACGGTGGGCCGCGCCCGCTGGGGTTGCGCCTCTTGTGTCCAGGAGGAGTTGGGCCTTTACCGCCAGGCCCTGGAGGTCGTATGTGCGGTGGTGCTGGAGCAGGATCGTCAGGTCGGCGTCGGCGGCGGCCTCGTAGAGGGAGTCTGCGCGGGGGACCGGGTGGCCGACGATGCTCCAGGTCGGCACGTAGGGGTCGTGGTAGCTGACGGTGGCGCCCATCTGCATGAGGCGGGTGGCGATCTCCTGGGCGGGGGCGCCCTGTTGGTCGGCGAGGTCGGGCTTGTAGGTGACGCCGAGGAGGAGGACGCGGGCGCCGCGGGCGGACTTGCCGTGTTCGTTGAGGAGGGTCGCCGAGCGTTGGATGACGTATTGGGGCATGCGGTCGTTGACCTGCTGGGCGAGTTCGACCATGCGCAGGGGGCGGGTCCCGCGCGCGGGACCCGGGATGTCGAGGGGGACGCCGTGGCCGCCGACGCCGGGGCCGGGGCGGAACGCCTGGAAGCCGAAGGGCTTGGTCTCGGCGCAGCGGATGACGTCCCACAGGTCGATGCCGAGGTCGTGGCAGAGCACCGCCATCTCGTTGACCAGGGCCATGTTCACGTGCCGGTAGTTGGTTTCGAGGAGGTGGACCGTTTCCGCCTCGCGGGGGCCCCGCGCGCGGACCACCTTGTCGGTGAGGCGGCCGTAGAAGGCGGCGGCCGACTCGGTGCAGGCGGGGGTGAGGCCGCCGATCACCTTGGGGGTGCCCGCGTAGCCGTGAGTGCGGTTGCCCGGGTCGAGGCGGCCGGGGGAGTGCGCGAGGTGGAAGTCGCGGCCCGCGCGCAGGCCGGAGCCCTCTTCGAGGAGGGGGCGGAGGAATTCCTCTGTGGTGCCCGGGTACACGGGGGACTCCAGGATCACCGTGGTGTGCGGGCGCAGCCGTGCGGCGAGGGCGCGGGCGGCGTCGGCCACTTGGCTCAGGTCGAGGGTGCGGTCCGCCGCCGGTGGGGCGGGGGCGCAGATGACGGCGGTGCGGACCCGGCCGAGTTCGACGGGGTTGGCGGTCGGCCGGAAGCCCCCCGAGAGCATCCGGCGGACGTCGGCGGCGGTGAGGGTGCCCTCGGCGCCGCCGTCGCTGGGGAGACGGCCGCCGGCGAGGTCGGTGGCGCGGCTCGGGTCGTAGCCGACGGTGGCGATGTTGGCGGCGACAGCGGCATGCGCGAGGGGCAGGCCGAGGTGGCCGAGTCCGATGACGGCGAGATCTGCGGGCATGGCGGTGGGCCGTCCTTCCCAGTAGCCGGAGCGGGACGTGGGCGCAAGCCCTGTGGACAAGGTGGGCGAGCGCAATGTCAGACTAGGAGTAAATATGACCGATTTGCGGCATTGCCCTGCTCCCGACCTCGGAGTGTTGTCCACAGGTGGCGCCTGAGGGGAGCGAGGTCGAGAAGAATCTGGGCATGATGTGAGCGCGACCACAGCCGATCGCACACGGGAGGCAGCGGTGAGGACAGCAACTCTGGGCCCGGCGGAGCGTGCCGAGTCACTGGCGTCGATGGCCGATCGGGAGCTCGACGTCCTGGTCGTGGGCGCGGGCGTGGTCGGTGCGGGCACCGCCCTCGATGCCGTGACCCGCGGTCTGTCCACCGGGATCGTGGAGGCGCGGGACTGGGCGTCGGGCACGTCGAGCCGGTCCAGCAAGCTGATCCACGGCGGCCTGCGCTATCTGGAGATGCTGGACTTCGCGCTCGTGCGGGAGGCGCTGAAGGAGCGGGGGCTGCTGTTGGAGCGGCTGGCGCCGCATCTCGTGAAGCCTGTGCCCTTCCTGTATCCGCTGCAGCACCAGGGCTGGGAGCGGCTGTACGCGGGATCGGGCGTCGCGCTGTACGACGCGATGTCGATGTCCAAGGGGCATGGGCGCGGGCTGCCCATGCACCGGCATCTGACGCGGAAGCACGCGCTGCGGGTCGCGCCCTGTCTGAAGAAGGATGCGCTGGTGGGGGCGCTGCAGTACTACGACGCCCAGATGGACGACGCCCGCTATGTCGCGACGCTGGTGCGCACGGCGGCGGCGTACGGCGCGAAGGCGGCCAACCGCGCGCGTGTGACCGGCTTTCTGCGGGAGGGCGAGCGGGTCGTCGGGGCCCGGGTGCAGGACGTGGAGGGCGGCGGGGAGTACGAGATCCGCGCCAAGCAGATCGTGAACGCGACGGGGGTGTGGACCGACGACACCCAGGCGATGGTCGGCGAGCGCGGGCAGTTCCACGTCCGGGCCTCCAAGGGCATCCACCTCGTCGTGCCGAAGGACCGGATCAGCTCCTCGACCGGACTGATCCTGCGGACCGAGAAGAGCGTCCTGTTCGTCATCCCCTGGGGGCGGCACTGGATCGTCGGGACCACCGACACCGACTGGGATCTGGACAAGGCGCACCCGGCCGCCTCCAGCGCGGACATCGACTATCTCCTGGAGCATGTGAACTCCGTGCTGGCGGTGCCCCTTTCGCGGGACGACGTGCAGGGAGTGTACGCGGGGCTGCGGCCGCTGCTGGCCGGGGAGTCGGACGCGACCAGCAAGCTGTCCCGGGAGCACACCGTGGCGCACCCGGCGCCGGGGCTCGTCGTGGTCGCGGGCGGCAAGTACACGACGTACCGCGTGATGGCCAAGGACGCGGTGGACGAGGCGGTGCACGGCCTGGACCAGCGCGTCGCCGACTGTGTCACGGAGGACATTCCGCTCGTCGGCGCCGAGGGCTACAAGGCGCTGTGGAACGCGCGCGCGAGGATCGCCGCCCGGACAGGGCTTCATGTGGTGCGCGTGGAGCACCTGTTGAACCGGTACGGCGCGCTGGCGGAGGAGGTGCTCGAACTCATCGCCGGGGACCCCACGCTCGGGGAGCCGATGCCGGCCGCCGACGACTACCTCCGCGCCGAGGTGGTGTACGCGGCGTCGCACGAGGGCGCCCGGCACCTGGACGACGTGCTGACGCGGCGCACGCGCATTTCGATCGAGACCTTCGACCGCGGTACGCGCAGCGCGCGGGAGTGCGCGGAGCTGATGGCGCCCGTGCTCGGCTGGGACAAGGACCAGGTCGAGCGCGAAGTGCAGCACTACGAGAAGCGGGTGGAGGCCGAGCGCGAGTCCCAGCGGCAGCCGGACGACCTGACGGCGGACGCGGCGCGGCTCGGGGCGCCGGACATCGTGCCGCTGTCGTAGGGCTCGTCGGGGTAGGGACGCAGGGGTGGAGGCGCAGGGGTGGAGGGTTCCTCGGGAGGGGGAACTCGGCTTGGGTGAAGGGGGGTTAAGGAGCGACGGAGCGCTCGGCCGGGGTCAACGCCCGCCAGGTGTCGGTTGTGTGCGGGTTCTCGTGGGGGACTGAGGACCCGCGGCGACGACCGGTCCTCGCGTGAGGGACAATGAAGGCTCTGTCAGGGCGGGTTGCGCGGGTCGCAGCGGTAGCAAGCAGAGGGGACGCATGTCGGACGCGGAGCAGACGGGTGAGGCCCGTCAGGACAAGAGCGAACGTCTCCTCTCCGGGCGCTACCGGCTGGGAGAAGTGCTCGGCCGCGGCGGCATGGGCACGGTCTGGCGCGCGAAGGACGAGACGCTCGGCCGTACGGTCGCCGTCAAGGAACTGCGCTTCCCCTCCAGCATCGACGAGGACGAGAAGCGGCGCCTGATCACGCGTACGTTGCGCGAGGCCAAGGCGATCGCCCGGATCCGCAACACCAGCGCGGTCACCGTGTACGACGTGGTCGACGAGGACGACCGGCCGTGGATCGTGATGGAGCTCGTCGAGGGCAAGTCGCTCGCCGAGGCCATCCGGGAGGACGGCACGCTCACCCCCCGGCGGGCCGCCGAGGTGGGCCTCGCGATCCTGGACGTGCTGCGCTCGGCGCACCGCGAGGGCATCCTGCACCGCGATGTGAAGCCGTCGAACGTGCTGATCGCCGAGGACGGGCGCGTCGTGCTCACGGACTTCGGCATCGCCCAGGTCGAGGGCGACCCGTCGATCACGTCGACGGGCATGCTCGTCGGTGCCCCCTCGTACATCTCTCCGGAGCGGGCGCGCGGGCACAAGCCCGGCCCCGCGGCGGACCTGTGGTCGCTTGGCGGGTTGTTGTACGCGGCCGTGGAGGGCGTGCCTCCGTACGACAAGGGTTCGGCCATCGCGACGCTCACCGCGGTGATGACCGAGCCGGTGGAACAGCCGGTGAACGCGGGTCCGTTGGAGAAGGTCATCTACGGCCTGCTCGCCAAGGACCCGGAGCAGCGGCTCGACGACGCCGGGGCGCGGACGCTCCTCACGGAGGTGCTCCACGCTCCCGAGGTGCGTGCGGCCGAGCCGGTCGAGGCGACGAAGGTCGTGCCGCTGCCGCCGGTTCCGGGTGGTTCCGGTTCCGGTGGTGCGGGCGGCTCCTCCGGGGGCGGCAGCAGGGGCGAGGAGGCGGCTGAGCGGCTTCGCGGGGCGTTCCGCTCGGTGCGGAAGAAGGCGGCTGCCGCGGCGGCGGGTTCGGCCGCCGGGGCCAAGGCAGTTGGCGCGAAGGGTGCCGGGGCGAAGGCCGCGGGCGCCAAGACCGCGGGTGCCAAGGCCGCAGGTGCCAAGGGTGCTGCTGCGCAGGACGGTGCGGAGCAGGCCGTCGGCGCGAAGGGGGCGGCTGCTGTTGAGGGGGCCGCTGGTGGTGCCGGGGTGGCCGAGGCGGCGAAGGCTGGTCGGCAGGCGGCTGAGGCCGGGCAGGCTGAGGCCGGGAAGAAGGCGGCTGGGGCGAAGGCGGTCGGGGCGAAGGCGGCCGGGGTCGGTGCGGTGCCGCCTGTGCCGTCGGCTTCGCCCGCGGCTGAGGGCGCGGGTGCCGCGGCGGCCGGTTCGGCGGCGGGGACAACTGGCGGGGCCAAGACGGGAGTCGCGGCGACGGCTCCGATGCCGGCCCGGCCCGGTGGGCCGCCCAAGGCGTCGCTCACCGACGTGGTGCCGCGCCGGACGCTGGTGATCGTGTCCGTGGTGGTCGCGCTCGCCGTGCTCGGTACGGTCCTCGCGATCGCCCTGAGCGGTGGCGACAGCTCCGGCAAGGACAGCAAGGGCGGCGACAAGACCGCGTCGAGCGGGGCCACCGGGGGCGACGGCAAGGACAAGGACCCGGCCAAGGACGACGGTTCCGGCAAGGGCGACGGACAGGGCACGCAGCCGGACAAGGGCAAGGGCGAGGGCTCCGGGGCCGGGCAGGACGATCCGGCGAAGGACGACAGCGACAAGGGCAAGGATTCGGACGAGGGCGCCGCATCCACGTACAAGCACGGTCAGGGCTTCACGATCGGGCTGCCCAAGGGCTGGAAGTACAGCTCCACCGGTGCCTCGGGTGCCCGCTTCACCGGCCCCAACGGGCAGAAGCTGCTGGTGGGTTGGACGCACACGCCCAAGGACGATCCGGTGGCCGACTGGAAGAGTCAGGAGTCGTACATGCGCAGGGCGCAGTATGACCGGATTCGGATAGAGAAGGTGGACTTCCGGGGCTGGAACACGGCGGACTGGGAGTTCACCTACGTCGAGGGAGGCACGAAGTACCGGTCGATAGACAGGGGCTTCGTCGTCAACGACGGGCTGGGCTACGGAATGATGTACACGGCCAAGGCCGACGACTGGGGGAGCAAGGACCGGCGGGCGACCTGGAAGACGCTCACCCGGACCTTCAAGCCGAAGTCCTGACTGCTGTTCGCCTTCGGCACGTATCGTGAGTGCCTGCGGACTATGCGCAGCCGGAAATGGCGCCTGCGTATCCGCAACAGGCCCTTGAGCGAACGGAATTGACCACCGGCGGGACGGGGGAGGCGTCGTGGACGAATACGCGGGTCGGGTTCTCGCCGACCGCTACCGGCTGCCGCTGCCGTCCGCGGAGGAGCACGAGTTCGCGGACACGTTCGCGGAGACGCGGGCCTTCGACACCTACAGCGGCCAGGAAGTCCTGGTCAGACAGGTGCCGTTGCCGGAGACGGTCGAGGCCGAGGTGCTCGACGCGGAGGAGTGGGCCGGTCCGGGGGCGGTGGCCGTCGCGGCGCCGCAGCGGGGGCAGGGGCGCGGCTTCGAGCGGGGCTCCGGGCGGGCCGGACAGTCGACGCGCAGGCCCACGGACCCGGCGGTGCGGCGCGCGATGGAGGCCGCACAGGCGGCGGCGCAGATCCCCGATCACCCGCGGCTCGACCAGGTCTTCGATGTGTTCGCGGAGGACGGTTCGCTGTGGATCGTCAGCGAGTTGGTGTCGGCGCGGCCGCTGTCCGCGCTCCTCGAGGACCAGCCGCTGACCCCGTACCGCGCGGCCGAGATCGCGGCCGACGTCCTGACGGCGCTGCGGGCGCTGCACGCGCACGGCTGGGTGCACCGGAACATCACCACGCGCACGGTGCTGGTCTGCGACGACGGCCGGGTCATGCTGACGGGGCTGGCCGTGGGGGCGGCGGAGGAGGCGTTGTGCGGGTACGACCCGCGGCCTGAGGAGCAGGGGGAGCCGGGGTCGGCGGAGGGGGACGAGGGAGTCGGGGGCGGCGAGGGAGTCGGGGGCGGGGACGGGGGAGCTGAGGCGGAGGCTCCGGAGGTCTTGGAGGGGGCGCGTGAGCCCAGGGCCGAACTGGAGTACCGGGCTGGGGAGTCCCGGGCCCGGGAGGGGCAGGGGATCCGAGAGGCCCGAGAGGCCCGAGAGGCCCGAGAGGCCCGAGAGGCCCGAGAGGCACGGGGGAACCGGCAAGACCGGCAAGACCGGCAGGACCGGGAGGCCCAAGAGGGGTGGGAGTCGCGGGTGTTGCCCGGTGGGGCCATAGCCGCGTACCAGGCGGGGACGAGGGCGGCTGCCCGGGTGCGTGAGGAGCGTGCGGGTGAGGGGCCCGACGGGGGCCGGGAGCGGGACCGCGACCAGGGCCGGGCTCAGGGGCAGGACCAGGACGGCGCCGACGACGGTGACAGCAGCGGGCGGATAGCCGACCCCTACGGGGTGCGGGGCAGCAGTGGCCGGAGCAGTCGCAGCACGTGGCACGGGGCCGTTCCCCGCCCGGGTGTGGGCGGGATCGCCGACTGGCGGGCGGGCCAGGGGCCGCTGCGGGGTGACGGGGCGGCCGGACTCGAGGGTGCTCGTGGGGTGTTGAGCGAGCGGGGGTTGCCGGACGGGTTCGATGTGCGGGCGGTTGAGGGGCCGGACGGGGCCGAGGGTGTGGAGGGGGAGGCGGGGTACGGGAGCGAGTACGGGGGCGGTGAGTACGGGGGCGCGTACGAGGGCGAGTCCGGGGCCGATTTCGAGGGCGAGCCGGGGTTCGAGGACGGGCCGGACTCCGAGTTGGACCGGGAGTCCCGGTACTCCGGGTACGAACCGGAGGCCGCCGTGTACGACCGCGGAGCCTCGTACGACCGCGGAGCCTCGTACGACCGTGAAGGCTCGTACGACCGTGGAGCCTCATACGGTCGCGAAGGCTCGTACGACCGCGAAGCCTCGTTCGGTCGCGGAGTCAGCGCCGACCGTGAAGCCTCGTTCGACCCCGAGTCGGAGTACGCACCTGCCAGTGCCGCCGATCTCGAGCGTTCGCGCGGGATGCAGGCCGGGGGCGCTCGTGCCGTGGATGCCGAGACCGGGGTGGAGCTCGTCAAGGCCGGGTCCGGTGCCGGGTCCGGTGCCGGTGGCGGTCGCGATAGCGGCGGATGGGGGGAGGGCGCGGCTTCCGGTGGGGCCCGGCGTGGGCCCGGGACCGCGCTCGCCGCCGAGCGGGCGCGGCAGGCGCGGATGGCTGTCGTGGGGCCCGTCACCGAGCGGTGGGCGCCCGAGCAGGCCGGGCCCGTGCACGCCAACTGGCAGTTGGCGGCGCCCATCGGGCCCGCCACCGACCTCTGGGCCCTGGGCGCGCTGCTGTTCCGTGCGGTGCAGGGGCACGCCCCGTACCCGGAGGACAGCACCACCGAGCTGGTGCAGATGGTCTGCGCCGAGCCGCCCGCGTTCGCCGAGGAGTGCGGTCCGCTGCGGCCCGTCGTGGAGTCGCTGCTGCGCCAGGACCCCACCGATCGGCTCGACTTCGAGGAACTGCGCGGCTGGCTGCGGTCGTTGGTGCGGTCCGCGCCCGAGCCGGAGGCGGGGGCGGACGTCGTGCCCGCGCCGCCGTTCGACGCGCGCCGGCTGCCCATCGTGCGGCGCCGCGGTGAGATCGTCCGCAGGCGGTGGCGTCGCGGGGCCTCGGCCGCGGCGGCCAACGGGCACGGGCGGCACAAGCGCGGTCGCGGTGAGGGGGCTTCGCTCGCCGCCGAGGGCCGGCCCGCCGAGGGCCGGTTTGCCGAGGGCCGGCCCGCCGAGGACCGGTTTGCCGAGGGCCGGTTCGCCGAGGGGCGGGCCACCGAAGCCGTACGCGTGCGCGTGCCGAAGCAGACCAAGGAGCGGAAGGCGCAGAAGGTCCAGAAGGCGCCGAAGCCGCCCCGGGCTCCCAAGCCCGCGAAGGTGCCGCGCGCCCCCCGGCCCGCCAGAGCGCCCAAGCCGCCCAGGGCGACCAGGGTTTCCGCCTCCATGAGCAGCGCCGGGGTGGCCGCGGGCGCGGGGCCGCGGAGTGCGGCGCGCGGGCCCAGGTCGCTCGGGCGGCTGCTGTTGATCGCCGTCCTGGTGGGACTCGTCGCCGCGGTGGCGTACGCGATGCTGTTCATGCCCAAGAGCGGTGGCTCGGACGACAAGGGCGCGGGCGGCGGGCAGACCGGTGCGGCGGGCGAGGTCAGTCAGGCGCCGGGCGACAAGGAGCCGACCGCCGGTTCCAGCGATGACGACAAGCCCGGCGACAAGCCCAGCGAGAAGCCGGAGAAGAGCCCTGGCTCCGAGGAGCCGCAGACCACCGCGCCCGAGGTGCCGCAGGGCTTCACGCTCCGCAAGGACCCCGAGGGCTTCCAGGTCGCCGTCGCGCGCGGCTGGGACCGCCAGCCCAAGAACGGGCGGGGGCAGGTCCGTTACACCCACGGCTCCTTCGAGCTCCTCGTCGTGCCCGGCCGGGACGGCACGGACGAGTACGGCACCGACCCCATGAAGTACCAGAAGGAGAACGAGCGGGAGCTGCAGCCCTACCGCGACTCCTCCTGGGCCACCGTCGGCGGGCTCCGCAGCATCGATGTGGGCGGACGCGCCATGGCCGAGGGGCAGTACACCTGGCAGGGGCCCGACGGCGGCGACATCTTCGTGCGCAACGTCGCGATCGTCGTCGGCGACTCGTACCACGTCGTGCAGGTGCGCGGGCCCGAGGCCGAGCGCGACGAGGTGGACCGGCTGTACGAGGCGGCGCAGAACTCGTACCGCGCGAAGGGCTGATGACCCGGACGAAGGGCTGAGGGCCGACCCGCGCGATGTGCTGAGGCCGCGCGCGCCCGGCGCAAGGCGGCGCTCCGTGGCGGACCCTTCGTGCACCGTGGAACACCCCGTCCCTACGCGTCATGCGTCACAGAGCGGTCTCCATGCACCCCCGCTGGTTCCCTGAGAGGTCACCGCTCCCTAACCTTGCCCTGTCAAGACCATTGCGGGGGAACGTGAATCAGATGCAGGGCCTGCTCCTCGCGGGCCGCTACCGACTCGGTGAGTCCATCGGCCGCGGTGGCATGGGACGGGTGTGGCGCGCGCAGGACGAGGTGCTGCACCGGGCCGTCGCGGTCAAGGAACTGACGGCCGCGCAGTACGTGCAGGAGGCCGACCGCGCGGTCCTCCTCGCGCGCACCCAGACCGAGGCGCGCGCCGCCGCCCGGATCAACCACCCCGCCGTCGTGACCGTCCATGACGTCCTGGAGCACGACGACCGGCCGTGGATCGTGATGGAGCTCGTGGAGGGCCCCTCCCTCGCGGACGCCGTGCGGGACGACGGCCGGGTCGAGCCGGGCGAGGCCGCCCGCATCGGCCTCTGGGTGCTGCGGGCCCTGCGCGCCGCGCACACCGCCGGGGTGCTGCACCGGGACGTGAAGCCCGGCAATGTCCTTCTCTCGCGCGATCGTCGCGTGCTGCTCACCGACTTCGGGATCGCCCAGGTCGAGGGCGACTCGACGATCACGCGGACCGGCGAGATCGTCGGCTCCGTCGACTACCTGGCGCCCGAGCGGGTCAGCGGCGCGGCGCCCGGGCCGGCCTCCGACCTGTGGGCGCTCGGCGCCACGCTGTACACGGCGGTGGAGGGCAACTCCCCGTTCCGGCGCACCTCTCCGCTCGGCACGATGCAGGCCGTTGTCACCGAGGACCCCGCGCCGCCGGAGCACGCGGGCGCGCTCGGGCCCGTCATCATGGCGCTGCTCGCCAAGGACCCGGCCGTGCGGCCGGGCGCCGACGAGGCCGAGCAGATGCTGGCCGAGGCCGCGGAGGGGCGCCGTCCCGACGCGGCGCAGGCGTATGTGCCGACGCGGGTGCACACGCCGACGCAGTCGGTCTCCTCGTCCGTATCGCCGGTCGGGGCCGCGCCGTTCCCGTCGCCCCACCCCCACCCGTCCGACACCGTCGTACGCGGCGGCGCCCTGCCCGAGCCGTCCGCGAAGCCGCGCCGCCGCTGGCCCGCCGTCGTCCTGGTGGCCGTCCTGGCCGCGCTGCTCGGCGGCGGTGGCGCCGTGGCGTATCTCCAGTACCAGGACCGGGACAAGGGTTCCGGGCAGTCGCAGGGGGACCCGGGCGCGGGGGCGAACGACCCGGGGAAGGGCGGCGAGGGGCAGATCCCCACCGGCTGGGTGCGCAAGCACGACGCCGAGGGCTTCAGCCTCATGGTGCCCAAGGGCTGGCAGCGTCAGATGGACGGCAACCAGATCGACTACACGCCGGACGGCGGGCGGCGCTTCGTGCGCATCGCCATCGACCGCAAGCCGCAGTTCGAGTCCCCGTACACGCATCAGGTGGCCCTGGACAAGAACCTGCGGGTCAAGCTGCCGCAGTACAAGCGGCTCCAGCTGAACTCGAACACCTTCCGCGACCAGCCCGGCGCCCTCTGGGAGTTCAGCTGGACGGGCGGCGCGAACGACACGACGGCGGGTCCCCGGTACGCCATCGAGCAGACGTACTTCAGCAAGGACGGCGTCGAGTACGCGATCTATCTGTCGGGTCCCGCGGCGGAGCGGGACAAGATGCGGGGACAGTTCGACGCGATGCTGCGCAGCTGGCGGGAGCGGTGACGGTCCGGGCCTGACCTCGCGTCCTGGTTCACCGGCCTGATCCCCCGTCCTGATCCCCCGTCCTGATCCCGTCCTCGTACCGGAACCAGTCGCCTTCCTTCGCACATGTGTGGGGCATGATGGCCGCATGGGGAGCCTGGGAGGTCACGCTGGTGGGGGCAACGGCCGTGTCATAGCAGGCCGTTACCACCTCGAGGCGCGGCTGGGCCGGGGCGGCATGGGGGTCGTCTGGCGCGCCACCGACCGTTTGCTCGGGCGTCGGGTCGCGGTGAAGGAACTCGTGCTCGACGAGACGCTGTCCGACGCGGAGGCCACCCTGCAGCGGGAGCGGACCCTGCGCGAGGCGCGGGCCGTCGCGCAGCTGCGGCATCCGCACATCATCGTGGTCCACGACGTGGTGGTGCAGGACGACCACCCGTACATCGTCATGGAGTTCATCGACGGGGACTCGCTCGCGGCGCGCATCTCGCGGACAGGGCCGCTGGATGCGCGCGAGGCCGCGCGGATCGGCCTCGACCTGCTCGGCGCCCTGCGCACCGCGCACTCCTCCGGGGTGCTGCACCGCGACCTCAAGCCCGCCAACGTCCTCATGGAGGAGGCCAGCGGCCGCGTCGTGCTCACGGACTTCGGGATCGCGCAGGTCACCGGGGCGACGACGCTCACGGAGATCGGCTCGTTCGTCGGCTCGCCCGAGTACACCGCGCCGGAGCGGATGGCGGGGGAGCGGACCGGGCCCGAGTCCGACCTGTGGTCGCTCGGCGCGCTCCTGGTGACCACGCTGACCGGGGAGTCGCCGTTCCGGCGGGACTCGATCGGCGGGGTGCTGCACGCCGTCGTCTACGACGAGATACGCCCGCCCGCCGTCGTCGAGCCGCTGCTGCCCGTCGTCCTGGGCCTGCTCGAACGCGACCCGGATCTGCGCCTGGACGTGGTCGCGGCGGAGCGGCTGCTGCGCGCGTACGTGGAGACGGGCAGCATGCCGGGGGCCGCCGGGCCGGGAGGCGGGCCGAAGGGCGGTCCGAGGGGCGGGGCCAGAGGGGGGCGCACCCCCGCGTACTCGCCGACGATGCGGTCCGTGCCCGCGCGGCCCGTCCCGACGCGCGGCGCCCCCGCCCCGGCCGCCGCTTCCCGGCGCGGCCGCACCGCGCTGATCGCCGCGGCCCTGGTGGCGGCGGTGGCCGGGGGCGGGGTGTCCGCGGTGCTGCTCCTCGGCCGGGACGGCAACGGCGGCGGCGCGCCCACGACTTCGGCCCCCACGCCCCCGTCCGCGACGACGGACGGGCCGCGCCCCACGCCCACCGTGACGGTCACCAAGGGGACCCGTACGCCCAGGCCCAGCACGCCCGAGGCGCCGGACGGCTACCGGGTGGCGCAGGACCCCGAGGGCTTCATGCTCGCCGTGCCGAAAGGTTTCACGCGCGAGCAGCAGGGCCCGCGGATCTTCTACGTCTCGCCGGACGGTGCCTTCCGCATCGGCGTCAAGGAGGCCGCACCGCAGCCCGGCGGCCCCCTCGCCGTGCAGCGCCGCTCGGCCGCCAAGGGGCCCGCGAACAACCCGGGTTACCGCGGCGGCTCGGTCACCCAGACCACCCACAACGGCAGGCCCGCCGCGCTGTGGGAGTTCAGCTGGGACGGCTTCACGGAGAAGGAGGGCGCCCGGCACACGGTCGACCTGTGCTGGCAGGAGGGTGGCCGGATGTATGACGTGTGGGTGTCGGCTCCGGTGGGGAAGGCGGCTGAGGGGCGGCGGTATTTCGACACGGCGGTGGACTCGTTCGTACGGGGGTGAGCCCGGGTCCCCGTACGTGAGACGGGCGGGGTGCGAAGGTTCGCAGCGGGTCACAAATCAGGTACGCGAGTGGAATCGGGGGTGCCTCGCACGGTAGGGATGGAGCCATGAGTGACAACGGGGGACCCTCCTACGGCCCGAACGACCCGACGACTTTCGGCCTCCAGCCGCCGCAGCGGCCGGGTGTGCCCGCGCAGCACCCCGGAGCCCCCACGCCGCCCCCGTCGCCGTATGCGCAGCCGACGCAGGTGGTGCCGGGGCAGCAGGGTCAGCCTGATCAGCAGCCGTCGGCCCCGGCGGCCCCTGCTGCTCCCGCTGCTCCCGCTGCTCCTTCCGCGCCCGACCCGGGCGCGGGCCGTCTGATCGCGGGCCGCTACCGCCTCCTCAGCAAGCTCGGCCACGGCGGCATGGGCACCGTCTGGCGGGCCAAGGACGAGACGGTGGACCGCGAGGTCGCGGTCAAGGAGCCCCGGGTCCCCGACCACCTCCCCGAGCGGGAGCGGGCCAACGCCTTCGAGCGGATGCGCCGCGAGGCCCGGGCGGCGGCCCGGCTCGACCACCCGGCGGTGGTGAACGTCCACGACGTGGCCGTGGAGGACGGTCAGCCGTGGATCGTCATGGAGTTCGTGCAGGGCCGCTCCCTCGGCGATGCGCTCCAGGAGGGCACGCTGAGCGCCCGCGAGGCCGCGCGCGTGGGCCTGGAGGTCCTGAACGCCCTGGACGCCGCGCACCAGGCGGGCATCCTGCACCGCGACGTGAAGCCGGACAACGTCATGCTCGGCCGCCACGACCGCGTCGTCCTCACCGACTTCGGCATCGCGCAGATCGAGGGCGAGACGAACCTGACGGACACGGGGGGTTTTGTCGGCTCCCCCGAATTCATCGCGCCGGAGCGGGTGTTGGGGCAGCGGCCGGGTCCGGCCTCCGACCTGTGGTCGCTGGGTGTGGTCCTCTACGCCGCTACGGAGGGTGTCTCGCCCTTCCGCCGCAGCAATACGCCCGCGACGCTCCAGTCGGTCCTGAACGCGACGCCCGCGGCGCCGGCGTCGGCGAGCGGGCCGCTGGCCGACGCGATCAACGGCCTCCTTGCGAAGGACCCGGCGCACCGGCCGAACGCGGTCCAGGTGCGGGGCCTGCTCGAGGAGGCGGTCAAGCCGCCGCAGCAGCTGGCGGCCACGCAGTTCGCGCCCCTCGCCGGCGCCGACGGATCCGCGGGCCCTGCGGGCGCCAAGGGCGGCGTCACCCTCAGCCGGAAGGCGCTGCTGGGGATCGGGGCGGCGGTGGTCGCGGTGGTGGTGGCGGGGGTGCTCGTCGCGGTGAACCCGTTCGCGGGGGACGAGGAGCTGGCGGGCGGCCTCACCGAGCACCCGCTGAAGGCGATGGGGGCGACGGTGGCGGCGCCCAAGGGGTATGCCAAGTCTGTGCCCTCGGATACGGACACGGACAAGAACTGGGTCCGGTTCACGGACCCGAGCTATGCGATCTCGATCACCCTCTACCGGGACAAGAAGTCGGACGACAGCCTCAACGAGATCGCCGGCAGCGCCGCGGCCGAAGCGTACGACGACGTCGAGGGCATGGAGAATCAGGACAGCGACTTCTCCTGGATGGCGGAGGATCCGGCTCCGAAGGGCACGACCAAGGAGACCAAGTACAAGGAGCAGGCGGCGGCGGAGAACACCGTCGTCTGGGTCGATGACCAGACGGACTCGGACACCCCGCGCGCCCGGGAGTCCAAGGTCTTCTACTACAAGGCCAAGTCCGGCGACATGTACAAGCTCTGGATCGACTACCCGTCCAAGGGCGACTTCACCGAGCGCGGCCGCGACGTGGCGAAGGCCGCCATCGCCAACCTGGACATCACGAAGCTCTAACCGGACTGGCCCCGGCACACCCCCGCACGGTACTCATGACCCATGAGCAACGACGGGGGACGCCGGGCCGGGCCGGGGGACGGGCGCCTGATAGGCGGGCGTTACCGGCTCGGGGAGCGGATCGGGTCCGGCGGCATGGGCACCGTGTGGGGTGCCGTGGACGAGCTGGTCGGGCGGGACGTCGCGGTCAAGGAGCCGAGGCTGCCCGGGGATCCGCACGGGCCCGCGCGCGAGCGCATGGCCGCGCGGCTCTACCGGGAGGCGCGCGCCGCCGCGCGCGTCGAGCACCCGGCGGCCGTCGCCATCCATGACGTGGTCGTGGAGGACGGGCTCCCGTGGATCGTCATGGAGCTGATCCGGGGCGAGAGCCTTCACGAAGTGCTGCAGCGGGGCGCCCTGCCGCCCGCCGAGTCCGCCCGCATCGGCCTCGCCGTCGTCGGTGCGCTCGGCGCCGCGCACGCCAAGGGCATCGTGCACCGGGACGTGAAGCCCGCGAACGTGCTGATCGGCGCGCACGGCCGCGTCGTCCTCACCGACTTCGGGATCGCCCACGTCCAGGGCGAGGAGTCCCTGACCATGAGCGGGGAGTTCGTCGGCTCCCTCGAATTCATCGCGCCCGAGCGGATGTCGGGGCGGGGGGCCGGGCCCGAGTCGGACCTGTGGTCGCTCGGGGTGCTGCTCTACGCGGCCGTCGAGGGGTGGTCTCCCTTCCGGCGTACGACGGTCGAGTCCACGCTCGCCGCCGTGCTGTCCGCCGAGGTGCCGAAGCCCGTGCGGGCCGGTGAACTGGGGCCGCTCATCGAGGGGTTGCTCATGAAGGTCCCCGAGGCGCGGCCCGGCGTGGGGGACGTGGCGCTCGCGCTGGCGGCCGTGGCGGAGGGGCGGGCGCTGCCGGATGCCTTCACCGGGCCGCAGCCGCCTGCTCAAGACCCGTCCGGCATGCGGGAGTTGGCCGACGACGTGGGCACCATGAAGATGGGGCGCCCGGCCGCGAAGGCCGCCCCCGAGCCGGACACTCCCGAAGGGCCCACCGTCACCTCCGGTCCGGACGGCGCCGCCGAGCCGTCCCGTCGCACCCCGGCCCTGATCGCCGCCGCCCTCGCGGGTGCCCTGCTCGTGGGCGGGGGAATCTGGGTCGGCGTCTCCGTGAGCAGGGACGACGAATCCTCGTACGGCGCATCGGCATCGGAGGGCGGCGACAGCGGTGAGATCGCCCCGCCCCGCGAGCCCGAGACGAAGCCCGACCCGTGGAAGGTGCGCCGGGAGAGCAAGATCGTCGCGGAGCTCTCCGTGCCCAGGGACTACCAGGCGTACGCGCGTGAGGACAGCGACACCAACTGGGCCCAGGGCAAGCGGCTCGTGGAGTACGGCGCGAAGGAGGGCGACGGCGCGGTCCTGGTGCGCCTGACGAGGCATGCCATGGGTTCCACGCCCGCGCTGACCTGGGCGCGGCAGATGGGCGAGTTCTGGAAGGACAACGACAACAACGCACGCTCGAACTACACCAAGACGTCCTTCCACGGCTATGACGCGGCGATCGCCGACACCACGTACGACGACGACCAGCGGGCCGTGGGGGACGCGACCCGCTGCATGCAGCTCGGGATCATCACCGACGACCAGGAGTTCTATGAGCTCCGCGTCGACATGCCCAAGGGGACGAAGGAGGAGAAGAAGGGCACCGGGCTCTTCAAGGGAGTGCGTGAGCGCCTCAAGATCGGCAAGGCGATGGTGAACTCGTGAGGGGATCTTCACCGACGCCCTGAAGAGATCTTCCCGGTGCGATCTCTGTGCGGTGTGTACATGGACAACGCCCTGATCAGCGGCTTTGTTGCCAGCGATCACTGGCGTGGTGTGTGCGGTCCGTGAAAGCTGATTACCGATGGGTACCCAAAACCCCCGCGGGCGCCTAATCTCACGACCATGACGGACTCGCAGGCCAGCGCGGCGCCCCACGGTACGAACCCCATCGCCCCCGCCCCCGACGGCGTGCGCACCGCCGCCGACGTGGTCACGCCGGAGCTGGTCGCCCAGCTCACCCGCGACGTCATCGGCTCGGGACGCACGGCCAACCACACGCCGTTCACCGGCGAGAAGCTGGCCGACATACCGGAGTCGACCCCGGAGGACGTGGCCACCGCGTTCGAGCGCGCCCGTGTCGCCCAGGTCGCCTGGGCGCGCACCCCGGTGCGGCAGCGTGCCGCGGTCCTGCTGCGCTTCCACGACCTGGTCCTCCAGCGCCAGGCCGAGGTCCTCGACCTCATCCAGCTGGAGACCGGCAAGGCCCGCCTGCACGCCCACGAGGAGCTCCAGGCCGTCACCGTCGCCGCCCGCCACTACGGCCGCAAGGCCCCCGCGTATCTGAACCCGAAGCGGCACACCGGCGTCGTGCCGACCCTCACGAAGGTGACGGAGAACCGGCAGCCGCGCGGCGTCGTCGGCCAGATCGCGCCCTGGAACTACCCCTTCGAGCTGTCCATCGGCGACGCCCTGCCCGCCCTCGTCGCGGGCAACGCGCTGGTGATGAAGCCCGACACGGAGACCTGCCTGACCGCGCTGTGGGCCCGTGACCTGATCATCGAGGCGGGGCTGCCGTCCGAGGTCTTCCAGGTCGTCATCGGGGAGGGTCCGGTCGTCGGGCCCGAGATCGTCAAGCACGCCGACTACGTCTCCTTCACCGGCTCCACCCGCACCGGCCGCGAGGTCGCGCAGGGCGCCGCGGGCCGCCTCGTCGGCGTCTCGCTCGAACTCGGCGGCAAGAACGCCATGCTGGTGCTGCACGACGCCGACGTGGAGAAGGCGGCGGCCGGCGCGGTGCGCGCCTGCTTCTCGTCCGCGGGCCAACTCTGCATCTCCATCGAGCGGTTGTACGTCCATGAGTCCATCGCCGATGAGTTCGTGGAGCGGTTCGCGGCGCGGACCAAGGCCATGCGGCTCGGGCGCTCCCTCGCGTACGGGGCGGAGATGGGATCCCTTGTCGGCGAGCGGCAGCTGGAGACCACCAAGCGGCATGTGGACGAGGCGGTCGCGAAGGGCGCCACGCTCGTCGCGGGCGGCGTCGCCCGGCCCGACATCGGCCCGTACTTCTACGAGCCGACGATCCTGGACGGCGTCGAGTCCCCGATGTCGGTCTGCGCCGAGGAGACCTTCGGCCCGGTCGTCTCCATCTACCGCTTCACCGACGAGAACGAGGCGGTGGAGCTCGCCAACGCCACCTCGTACGGCCTGAATTCCTCGGTCTGGACGAAGGACGGCAGCCGCGGCCGCAAGGTCGCCGCCCGCCTCCGTACCGGAACGGTCAACGTGAACGAGGGCTTCGCGCCCGCCTACGGCAGCGTGCAGTCGCC
Organism: Streptomyces sp. NPDC059009; assembly: GCF_042740175.1. Lineage (NCBI taxonomy): Bacteria > Bacillati > Actinomycetota > Actinomycetes > Kitasatosporales > Streptomycetaceae > Streptomyces > Streptomyces sp. NPDC059009. The sequence goes on from NZ_JBHYJB010000003.1 coordinate 334,781, forward strand.
GATGGGCGGCATGAAGGACTCGGGGCTCGGCCGCCGGCACGGCTCCGAGGGCATCCTCAAGTACACGGAGGCGCAGACCGTCGCGCACCAGCGGCTCATCCCGCTGGCGCCGTCGTTCGGGATGGACGACGAGAAGTACGCGGCGTTCATGAGCGCCAGCCTCAAGGTGATGAAGGCGTTCCGGCTGCGCTAGCCCGCCCTGAGCAGCCCCGGCCCGCAGAGTTTTCAACGAGGAGAGTCAATGTCACAGGAGAGCTCTGCCCAAAACGAGGGCGCCGGTGAGGAGTACGACTACGACGTCATCGTCGTGGGCTCCGGCTTCGGCGGTTCCGTCTCGGCCCTCCGCCTCACCGAGAAGGGCTACCGCGTCGGCGTCCTGGAGGCCGGGCGCCGCTTCACACGCGAGACGCTGCCCAAGAACTCCTGGGACCTGAAGAACTACCTGTGGGCGCCCGCCCTCGGCCTCTACGGCATCCAGCGCATCCATCTGCTCGGCAACGTCATGGTGCTCGCGGGCGCCGGGGTCGGCGGCGGCTCCCTCAACTACGCCAACACCCTGTACGTACCGCCCGCGGCGTTCTTCAACGACCCGCAGTGGAAGGACATCACGGACTGGCAGGGCGAGCTGTCGCCGTACTACGAGCAGGCCAAGCGCATGCTCGGGGTGCGCCTCAACCCGACGATGACGCCCTCCGACGTCCATCTGAAGGCGGCCGCGCAGGCGATGGGCGTCGGCGACAGCTTCCACATGGCGCCCGTCGGGGTCTTCTTCGGCGACAAGGACGACGCGGACGGGACCTCGACCGCCAAGCCGGGCGCGGAAGTTCCCGACCCCTACTTCGGGGGCGCGGGCCCCTCGCGCACGGCGTGCACCGAGTGCGGCGAGTGCATGACCGGCTGCCGCCACGGCGCGAAGAACACCCTCAACGAGAACTACCTGTACCTCGCCGAGAAGGCCGGAGCCGTCGTCCACCCGATGACCTCCGTCGTCGCCCTCACCGAGGACTCGCGCGGCGGCTACGCGGTCTCCACGCTGCCGACCGACCAGAAGAAGAAGGGCAAGGGCCGTGTGTTCCGGGCGCGGCGGGTCGTGGTCGCTGCCGGGACGTACGGCACCCAGACCCTGCTGCACCGCATGAAGGACGCCGGTCTGCTGCCCGGCATCTCGGCTCGCCTCGGCGCGCTCACCCGCACCAACTCCGAGGCCCTCGTGGGCGCGCAGACCGACGACCGCCGCTACCGCCGCCAACACGGCGCGGACCGGGTCGACTTCACCAAGGGCGTCGCCATCACGTCCTCGATCCACCCCAATGACACCACCCACATCGAGCCGGTCCGCTACGGCAAGAAGTCCAACGCGATGGGCGGCATGACGCTGCTCCAGGTGCCCTACAGCGCGAAGGGCGGCGGCAAGGCGCGGGTCGCCGGCTGGCTCCTGAACGGGGCCAGGCACCCCTGGCTGATGGTCCGTTCGCTCTCCAACCGGCGCTGGTCGGAGCGGACCATCATCGGCCTGGTGATGCAGACCCTCGACAACTCCCTGACCACGTACCGCAAGGAGAAGGGCATCGGGAAGGGGCTGCTGACGGCCAGGCAGGGCCATGGCGCGCCGAACCCCAACCAGATCCCCGAGGCCACGCAGGCGGCGACGCTGCTCGCCGAGGAGATCAACGGCTTCGCGGGCTCGAACGTCGGCGAGCTCATGGGCACCCCGCTGACCGCGCACTTCCTCGGCGGCTGCCCGATCGGCGACTCCCCGGAGAGCGGCGTCATCGACCCCTATCACCGGCTCTACGGCCACCCCGGCATCTCCGTCGTGGACGGCGCCGCGGTCTCCGCGAACCTCGGTGTGAACCCGTCCCTGACGATCACCGCACAGGCCGAGCGCGCGATGTCGTTCTGGCCCAACAAGGGCGCACAGGACCCGCGTCCGGCGCCCGGCACCGCGTACCGGCGGCTCGCTCCGGTCGAGCCGAAGGCCCCTGCGGTGCCCGCGGACGCGTTCGGCGCGCTGCGGCTGCCGTTCCTGGGGATGCCGACGGTGCCACCGAAGGCCGACTAGCGTCCGCTGCGCGCCACTTGCGTACGCGAAAGGACCTGCACCCCCCTCCGAGTGCAGGTCCTTCGCGGCTCAGTGGCCGCTTCACGCGGCTTCAGGCGGCCTTACGCGGCGGCGTCGGCGCCCTTCTTGCGGCGGACGACGAAGACCGCGCCCGCACCGGCGACGACGGCGACGCCGCCGACGAGGCCGAGGGTCGGCAGCATGGAGCTGGAGCCGGTCTCGGCGAGGCTGCCGGTGGTCGGGATCTCCTGCGCGCCGCCCTGCGGCTTCTTGCCCCCCTGCGGCTTGTGGCCGCCGTCGTCCGGTGTGGCGGTGCCCGGGTCCTCGTTGTGGCTGCCGGGCTTCAGGACCGTGAACTCGTAGAACCCGAACGTGTTGTGCACGCAGTTCTTCTCGGAGTCCAGGTAGCCGCCGAGGCCGAGCGCGTAGCCCGCGCCCGCCGGGGCCTTGGCGCTGATGTTGAGGCGCAGCTTGATGTCGACCTTCTGCTTGGCGCCCAGCTCGGTCGAGCCGAAGAAGAGGCCGCCCTCGACCTCGTCCGCGATGGACTCCCAGGTCTTGGTCTCGGGGTTGAAGTACTGGATCTGCGCGTAGGTGGAGAGCCAGTCGCGCTCGTCGTCGCTCTCCGAGAAGCTGTCCACGGCCGCCAGCCACTGGACCTCGCCGAGCGCCTGGTCGCTGTGGTTGGACGCCGTCAGGTTGAACTGGTGCCAGCCGCTGCCCGCGACGATCTTGCCGGGCAGGCCGGTGACCGCGAGTTCGAGCGCGGAGTCGGCGTCGTTGCCGTCCTCGTCGACCGGGCACTCGGACGGCTCGTCCGTGGGCTCGGCGGTCTCGGTCGGCTTGGCGGTCTCGGTGGGCTTGGCCGTGTCGGTCGGCTTGGCCGTGTCGGTGGGCTTGGCCGTGTCCGTCGGCTTGGCGGTCTCGGTGGGCTTGGCCGTGTCCGTCGGCTTCGCCGTCTCGGTCGGCCCGGCCGTGTCCGTCGGCTTGGCCGTGTCGGTCGGGGGAGCCGTCTCGGAGACCGATGCGGTCGGCGTCGGGGTGGTGTCGTCGGTCGCGAACGCGGCCGGAGCCGACAGGAGCGCGAGCGGGGCTATGGCAGCCGTGGCGGCTGCGGCCGCCATGGCACGGCGAAGCTTCATGAAGACCTCAGCGAAGTCCGGCGCACTGCGTCGGTTTCGCAGTGCGGAGGTGGGAGCCCTCCGCGGTGGGGCGCGGGTGTGGCCGTTGTTACGCATGCATGACCCGTGTTCCCTGTGAATGGTTGTCCTCGATTTCACAGAATTCTTATGTGGCGTGCGTCACGTCCCTGGCGCACGATTCCGGCCTCGCCTTGTGCCGTTGCCCTCAGGTGTCGTACAACTGCCCGCGTTTGACGACGAGATGGCGAACGAGACGACGACGAAATGGGGGAGCGGCGTGGCCGTGCAGTCATCCGGCGGTCCGGGTGGACCGGAGGAGGACCCCGTCATACCCGACGAGGTGTGGCGGAAGTTCGAGGAGGACAGCGAGCGGGACATCCGGCGGTCCGAGGCCCCGAAGGAGCCGTCCGCGCGCGCCCGCATGGTGGCCGAACGGCTGCGCCGCCTCGACGAGGAGGCCGAGCGGCAGCGCACCGAGGGGCTGAGCCGCCGCAGGCGCCGCCGCGAGCGCAAGGACCCGGACCGGCACGGTGGCCCCGCCGAGCCCTGGCGCCCGGACGGCTGGCGCGCCGCCCCGGACGGCCCGCGCGCCGACCCCCGGGGCGAGCGGCGCCGCCGGGTGCTGAGCGTGGTGATCGTGATCGGCGGGATGGCCCTGCTGATCGTGCTGTTGAGCCCTTATCGGTTCTGGGCCTGGTAGACGGGTTCGGCCCTGGGCCTGGTGGCGGGTCGGCTCTGGCCCTGATGGCGGGTCTGCGCCGCGGCTCCCGCCCGACGTGCGGTGACGGAACCGAATGCGGTGATCTTGAGTCGTACTGGGGGACTGCAAGACGAAGGTGGGGAACAGGGCATGAGGTCGACGGTGAGGCGTGCGGTGCGGGCCGCTTCGGTGGTGGCGGTGCTGGGGCTGGCGGCGGCGTGCAGCAGCGACGGGGGCGGTGACGACGAGGGCGGCACGAAGCCGTCGAAGTCGGCGGCCGCGCAGGGCGGCGGACAGCCCTCGGCGCAGACGGTGTTGGAGCGGGCGGCGCTGACCAAGAAGGACGTGCCGGGCTACAAGGTCGACGAGGGCACGGGCCGGGACGCGCGGGGCGCCAGGGGCGGGGCCGTGCGGCCGGACGTCTGCCGCCCGCTGGCCGGGGCGTTCGCGTCCGCGCCGCCGTCCGGCGCCGGGGCGCATGTGGACCGTGTGGTGACGGGCGCCGACCTCGAGGACGCCACGTCGACGAGGGTGCGGCTCTCCTCGTACGAGGGCACGGGCGCGAAGAAGGCGATGGCCGACCTGCGGACGGCGCTGAAGTCCAAGAAGTGCGTGACCTTCTGGGACGGCGGCGAGCGCTCCTTCGGCCTGCGCAGCCAAGCCGCGCCCGACAAGGGCGACGAGACCGTCTCGTACAAACTGGCCAGCCGCAAGGGCACGTTCCTCGTCCGCAAGAACGTCACGGTCGTCCGCAGCGGCGCGACCCTCGTGGCCTTCACGGCGGAGAACTTCCACGAGCCGGAGGTCGCCGGGGAGGACGGGGTCGCCGACGAGGCGACCAGGGCCGAGCCCAAGCTGCCCGCGGCGGTCGTCGACGCGCAGCTCGCCAAGGTGGCGAAGTAGCCCACGGGGTCGGGGAGTTGAGAGCAGAGCGAAGGGCCCCGCGGGACGGATCCGCGGGGCCCTCGGCTGTCAGCACCGACGTCAGGGCAGCGTCGGTGCCACAGGGCGGCGCCGGGGGGAGTGCGCCGCTGACCATGGCTACCGGTGGCCGACCCGGCGCACAGGGGGCGCCCGACTGGTATCGACCAATGGCAATGGAGTTCTGGGGTACGGGACTTGAAGCCCCGTCTTACGCATCGTGGTGGATGGGCAGTTGTCGGCGCAACCGCTTCGACCACATCTGGACGGGATCGGGACACGGGACGGGGACGGAGACGGGAGAGGGGTCCAGGGGGAGACCCGCGGGGGGAAGACGGGTGAGAGGGGGGAGAGGGGAGGCCGGCCGGCCCCGGGCGTCCCCGGAGCCGACCGTTCTCTTGGGTGACCGGGCTGCTGTCCCCTGCCGTCCGGTCACATCTCTGGAGCGAGGTCCCACGGCGTGAGCGGATCCGACGGATCCGTACGCCTCATCGCTCCAGCGGAGCCACGCGTGGTTCTTTCGGGCCCGCCCCTGGCTGGCACGGACATCGGGACCAACGAAGCCCGCCCGAGCCCGGTCACGCGCCGTACGGGTGAGAACGCATCCGAACTCAGGTCCGCCCGGGGTGTGCCCCGGTGCCCCGGTGTTCCGGTGCTCCGGTGCGCCCCGGGCGGACGCCCGCCTCAGACGCGGCCCCGGCACAGCTCCAGGAGCGTCATCGCGACCGTCGTGCCGGGCTTGCCGAGCGCGTCCCTGTAGTGGCCGAGGACCTCCATCTCGCGGGAGAGGTTCACGCGGCGGCCGCCCGAGGCGATGCGGGCCTCCTGGATGACGGCCGAGACGGCCATGCGTTCCTGGATGAGCCCGATGATGCGGTCGTCGAGCGCGTCGATGCGGTCACGGGCGCCGGTGATCACGTCGGCGGCCTCGGGGGTGTGGGCGCCGGTCTTCTCGGTGGCAGCGGCAGTGGCGGTGGCGGTCATGTGGGGCTCCTGGTGGGAAGGGGTGCCCCGGAGCGGCAAGGCCCGGAAACCACAGAGCGCCCCGGGCCTTGTCGGCCCGGGGCGCCTGGGAAGTCGCTTGTCAGTGGATCAAGCAGCTCGACCATGGCAGCCGGCGGGCCGGTTGCCATAGGTAAAGAGGAAGCTGAGGTGCTTGGTCACGGGCTCAGTATGCACCTGCGGGCGCGCGCCGGGTCAATCGGGTCCGCCGGGCGGCTCGGATGGTGAGACGGGGCGCCTGTCGGATGCGACGAAGGCGGTCCTCGCCGGACCCCGCCCGTCTGATGCGACGAAGGCGGTTCTCGCCGGACCGTTAGAATCGACAAATACAGACCCCCTGCTCACGCCCTGAGCCCCCGCTCACCGCACTCCGCGCCGAGCTCGGCTCACGCTCAACGCCGGAAGGCCGCCGCCGTGTCCTCAGCGACCCCCGCTGCCGCCGCTCCCGACAGCCCGGACACCGTCCTGGTCGTCGACTTCGGAGCGCAGTACGCCCAGCTCATCGCCCGCCGCGTCCGTGAGGCCCGGGTCTACAGCGAGATCGTCCCGAGCACCATGCCGGTCGCCGAGATGCTCGCCAAGAACCCGGCGGCGATCATCCTCTCCGGCGGCCCCTCGTCGGTGTACGCGGAGAACGCGCCGACCGTGGACCGTGCCCTGTTCGAGGCGGGCGTTCCCGTCTTCGGCATGTGCTACGGCTTCCAGCTGATGGCCACGGCCCTCGGCGGCACGGTCGACGACAACGGCGCGCGCGAGTACGGCCGCACCCCGCTGTCCGTCTCCAAGCCCGGCTCGACGCTCTTCGAGGGCACCCCGGCCGAGCAGTCCGTGTGGATGTCGCACGGCGACGCGTGCAGCGCGGCCCCCGCGGGCTTCTCGGTGACGGCCTCCACGGACGTCGTGCCGGTCGCCGCCTTCGAGGACGACGAGAAGAAGCTGTACGGCGTGCAGTACCACCCCGAGGTCATGCACTCCACGCACGGCCAGCAGGTCCTGGAGCACTTCCTCTACCGCGGCGCGGGCCTCAAGCCGAACTGGACGACCGGCAACGTCATCGACGAGCAGGTCGCCGCCATCCGCGAGCAGGTCGGCGCCAAGCGCGCGATCTGCGGGCTCTCCGGCGGCGTGGACTCCGCGGTCGCCGCGGCCCTCGTGCAGAAGGCCATCGGCTCCCAGCTGACCTGCGTGTACGTGGACCACGGCCTGATGCGCAAGGGCGAGACCGAGCAGGTCGAGAAGGACTTCGTCGCCGCGACCGGCGCGAACCTGAAGGTCGTCGACGCCAGCGAGCGGTTCCTGAACGCGCTGGCCGGGGTCTCCGACCCCGAGGAGAAGCGGAAGATCATCGGGCGGGAGTTCATCCGGGTCTTCGAGCAGGCGCAGCTGGAGATCCTCCAGGAGGACGGCCCCGAGGTCGCCTTCCTCGTGCAGGGCACGCTCTACCCGGACGTCGTCGAGTCCGGCGGCGGCACCGGCACCGCCAACATCAAGTCCCACCACAACGTGGGCGGTCTGCCCGACGACATCGAGTTCGAGCTCATCGAGCCGCTGCGCAAGCTCTTCAAGGACGAGGTGCGCATGGTCGGCCAGGAGCTCGGCCTGCCGGACGAGATCGTCCAGCGCCAGCCGTTCCCCGGCCCCGGCCTCGGCATCCGCATCGTCGGCGAGGTGACCAAGGACCGCCTCGACCTGCTGCGCGAGGCCGACGCCATCGCCCGCGAGGAGCTGACGGCGGCGGGCCTGGACCGCGACATCTGGCAGTGCCCGGTCGTGCTGCTCGCGGACGTCCGCAGCGTCGGCGTCCAGGGCGACGGCCGCACGTACGGCCACCCGATCGTGCTGCGCCCGGTCTCCTCCGAGGACGCCATGACGGCCGACTGGACGCGCATGCCGTACGACGTCCTCGCGAAGATCTCGACGCGCATCACGAACGAGGTCGCGGACGTCAACCGCGTCGTCCTCGACGTCACGAGCAAGCCGCCGGGGACGATCGAGTGGGAGTGACCTCCCCGTAGCCGAACCGTGGGGCGCCGTCCACAGCTGTGGAC
>NZ_JBHYJB010000003.1:342665-351989 GCF_042740175.1 Streptomyces sp. NPDC059009
TCTACCCCCCCACCCCGGGGGGTACTTTGTAGGGGTGGTCCCCCCCCCGTCGCCTACGGGGGGGGCGCCCACCACAGCTGTGGACGGCGCCCCACGTGCATGTGCGTCAGGCGCGCTTCGTCCTGCGCAGGGGCTCGCCCGGCTTCCAGGTCTCCAGCAGCAGATACGCGTTGTCCTTGAGCGACGTGCGCACCACCTCCGTGAGCTCCGTGCGGAACAGGTGGAAGGAGTCCGGGCTCGGCGGCTGCACCTCTCCCACGTACTTGGCGCGCTCCTGTGGGTCGCGCACCTCGATCGCGCGACCGGTGATCCGCGCGTCCCCGTCGGTCATCTCCGCGCCCGCGCCCGGGTTGGCCTGCAGCGCGAAGCGCGGATCGCGCAGCAGGTCCAGCGCCTTGACGGAGCGCGGCATCATCCCGAGCCACAACTCCCCGTTCAGGAAACGGACTTCGAGACCGGTGGTGCGCGGCGAACCGTCCTTGCGGAGCGTCGCGAGAACGTGGTGTGTGTACTTCGTGAACCGGTCCTCGACGGTCTGCGCGAAGGCCGGCTCGGCTGCGGCGAAGGCTTCCCAGTTGAACGACATACGGAGAGTCTCGCGCCCATACCCGACACCTCCTGTCGGGATTCCGGTGCGTGTCCGACGCCCGGTCGATGCCCCGACTCCAGACTCTCTTCACAGAGCACCCCTGTCTTCCTGTGCTGACCGCCGGTAACTTCCGCTCCGTACAGCCAGGGATGGAGGACACGACATGCAGGCGCCCACACCGATACCCGCAGAGCGGTTGCAGTTCGCGCTGCCGCCCGTGCACGAGACGCCGGACGACGAACGGCGCCACCGCAAGGAGCGGCTCGCGGGTGCGCTGCGGATCTTCGGGCGGCTCGGCTACGAGGACGGGGTGTCCGGGCACATCACCGTCCGGGACCCCGAGTACACCGACTGCTTCTGGGTGAACCCCTTCGGGATGCCCTTCCGCCACGTCACCGTCGGGGATCTCGTCCTCGCCAACGAGGAGGGGCAGGTGGTCGAGGGGCGCTATCACGTGAACCAGGCCGCGTTCACCGTGCACGCGCAGGCGCACAAGGCGCGGCCCGATGTCGTGGCCGTCGCCCACTGCCACTCGCTGTACGGGCGCGCCCTGTCCACGCTGGGCGAGCTCCTCGACCCGATCACCCAGGAGTCCTGCGCCTTCTACGAGAGCCACGCCCTGTACGACGGCTACACGGGCGTCATCGTGGACGAGGAGGAGGGGCGCCGGATCGCGTCCGCGCTCGGGGACCACAAGGCGGTCATCCTGCGCAACCACGGGCTCCTCACGGTCGGCGACTCCGTGGACGCGGCCGCCTGGTGGTTCATCTCCCTGGAGCGCTCCTGCCAGGTGCAGCTCAGCGCGCGGGCCGCGGGCCGCCCCGTCATGATCGGCCACAAGCAGGCGGTGGCGACGCGCGAACAGCTCGGCAGCGATCTGGTGGCCTGGATCAACTACCAGTCCCTGTGGCAGGACATCAGCCGCAGCGAGCCGGACCTGCTGGCCTGAGCCGCCGACCGGCTCGTCGTCCGGCTCGGCGACCGGTGCGTCGGCCGGCTCGCCGGTCAACCCGAGGGTCGGCCATTCACCCCCTCTGACTCGAACCATGGCCCGAGCATGCCCTTCCGTGCGGGACAATTCCCTTTCGTTGCAGGGAAGTTGGCGGGTGGGGAAGGCGGCGTACGCGGTGGTGGCGGTGCAGGAGGCGAGGCAGGGCGTGCACGGGGGCGGCTGTACGTGCGGTGACTGTCCGCATGGCGCGCGCGAGGGACATCGGCAGGCCGTCGCCGCGTTCCTCGCCCGGCGCGACGAGCTGGCGGCCGGGCAGGGGCTGCCGGCGGCGGTGGCGCACTCGGCCGGGGCGTCCCGGCAGTGGGTGTCGGACGAGCTGACCCAGTCCGCGCGGGCCGTCGCGGAGCGGGGCCGGGCCGAGGGCGAGGCGTGGCTCGCGCGGCTGTGGCGCCGCACCGTCCTCGTCGTCTGGGCCGGGGTGGGGGCGCTGCTCCTCGTCCAGGCGCTCACCGCGATCGGTGCCGGGTGGACGCCCGCGCGCACGGCGGGGCTGCTCGCGGCGCTCGTCGCGGCCGGGCTCCTCACCGGGGCCGGATACGCGCACCGGGCGCGCGGCGGGGTCCTCGCGCCCGTCATCGGCGAGGACAACCGGCTCTCCACCTCCCGTGTGGTGGCGGCGAGTTGGGTGCTCCTCGTCGTCTTCTCCGTGCTCGTCCTCGCCGGTGAGCTGGCGGGGGCGGGGCGGCCCGGGCGGCGCGAGGAGCTGCTCGACGGGCTCGGGCCGGGGCGTGCGGCCGCCCTGGTGACCGTCCTCGCGGTGGTGTGCGGGGTCGCCGTCCTGGTGCGCCGGGTGGTGAGCCTGCGGGTGCTCGGGCAGCGGCTGCAGAAGGTGCCCGCCGACCGTCCGCGGGCCACCGACCCGGTCACGGACGACGAGGGGCGCGGCTCCTTCACGGACGTCCAGTACGTCCTCGTGTCGGCCGCCGCCGTGGTCTTCGCCGCCGTGCGCCTGGCCCGGCACCCGGAGGAGCTGCCCGAACTCCCTTGGGGGCTCGCCCTGTTGGTCCTGGTGTCGGCGGCGACGTATCTCGCCGGGAAGTACGCCGAGGGCGGGCGGCCGGTGATCCTCTCCGTGGTGCGGGCGCGGGAGGCGGGCGATCTGGACGCCCCGATCCGCGTCGGCGACGACATCGAGATCCGCGGCGCCGGATTCGTGCCGCCCGGCGCCGGGGGTGCCGACCGGCTGGCCCGGATGGTGGTCCGCATCGGCGCCGTGTACGTGCACGTCCCGCTCGTGCCCGTGACCGGAGGCTTCACCAATCCCGCCGACGAGACGCTGACCGTCCCCGTCCCGGCCGATGTCGAGCCGGGCAGCGTCGTGATCCAAGTGGTCACCGCGGCGGGCGTGGAGACCAACCGCTGTGTGATCGACGTCGCCGACTGAGCCGTCCACGTCATCCACGCCCTCCACGTCAGCCACGCCGCCCACGTCAGCCACGTCATGGACCGAGCACTCCGCACCTTCCTCCCCCCTCCCCTTCGCTCGCGCACCTCGAGAAAACCGCCGCACGCTGCTGAGCGGTGGCCCCGCCTCGTACGTATGGTCAGAAGACGGCCCTACGGGAGAGGCGGCAGAGTCATGGCCCACGGCATGCGCACGGACAGCCACACCCACTACGCCGCGGGAGGCGACTGGCGCGCCACCGCCACGCGCTACTCCCTGCTCCCGCTGCGCGTCTTCCTCGGCGTCACCTTCATCTACGCCGGCCTGGACAAGCTCACCGACGGCACCTTCATGTCGGCCACCGGGACCGGCTCGATCGGCGAGACGATGCGCGGGGTGCGCGACATCTCCGCCGTCCCCGCCCTCGTCGACCTCGCCCTGAAGAGCCCCGTCGGCTTCGGCTACGCCATCGCGCTCGGTGAACTCGCCGTCGGCATCGGCACCTTGATCGGCCTCTTCGCCCGGCTCGCCGCACTGGGCGGCGCGCTGATCTCGCTCAGCCTCTGGCTGACCATGAGCTGGGCCGAGTCGCCCTACTACTACGGCAACGACCTGGCCTATCTGATGGCGTGGCTGCCGCTGGTGCTCGCCGGGGCCTCCGTCTTCTCCCTCGACGCGATGCGCGCCGAGCGACGGCGTCACACCGCGGGTATGTCGGGCTTCTCGCCGTCCTGAACCGTCCGGCCGTCCTGCCCGGCCGGTGAGCGGTGCCCGCGGCGGCCGCGCACCGACTGGGCCACGACGGCCGCGGCGGCCGCGAGACACAGACCCCCGGCCACGACGGGGATCACCACGAACCACGGAACGTCCCACAGGCCCCCCGCGTCGCCCCCGGAGACCAGGCCCGCCGCGATCAGGGCGAGCCCGGCGATCATCCTTCCCGGCTGGAACTCATGACGCAGCACGGCTGACCTCCGCCTGTCCGAGACCGACTTCGAGCCGCAGCTCCACGGTGCCGCCGTCCTTGCTGCCCGCAGGCGGTTTCAACGTCACCCTCTTCTCCTTGCCCGGTGCCACATCCACGTCCTTCTTGGTGTCGTCGGGCAACTGGATGTCGCCGACGCCCACTTCGATGCGCGCCTTCACGGTCACGTCCTTCGGCACGATCACCCGCAGCCGCCCCGCGCCCAGCTCGGCGCGCGTCGTGACGGTCTTCCCCTCGCCCACCTCGACGCGGGTCAGGTCGAGGGTGCCGGCGCCCGTGCCCAGCTCGTACTTCGGCCGGACGTCCGCCGCCGTGGCGGGGTGCCACTCCGTGCGTATCCAGTGCGTGTCGATGTTCTTCGGGAGGGCCGCGGAGCCCGCGAGGAGCGCGGCCGTGAGCACGGCGAGGACGATCGAGCCCGCTCCCGTGCGCCCGAGGAAGGAGCTGATAGCGATGCCCAGGCCGAGGACGCCGAGCGCACAGGCCAGGCCGGTCTGCAGGCTGGTGCCCAGCGGCTGCTCGTGCCAGGTCAGGCCCGTGCCGAGGCCGCCCGCGAGCAGCGCGAGCAGGAAGAACCAGCCGCCGATCCAGCGCGGCCCGCGCGGCTCGGGCGCGGTGGCCTTCGCCGCGGCGGTGGCGCGCTCGCGCTGGGAGTGCTGGGAGCGCTGGGAGTACGGGGTGTCGTGCGGAGGATCCGGCCGGTAGTCCACGGTGACCTTGTCCGGTCCCCAGAAGTAGCCGGGCGGGCCCACGTGCGTGCCGTCCTTGACGATCGGGTCCCGCCACCAGGAGGGGGCCGGGGCCACCGGCGGGGCCTTCGCCTCGGGCGGGGCGTCCGCCGCGGCCTGGGCCGCCACCGGGTCGGGATCCTCGGTGTCGCGCTGCTGCGACCAGTACCCCGCGCCCGCGAGCAGGAGCGCGAGCGTGGCCGAGAAGGTCAGCGCGCTGCTGTTGTTCAGGAGCGTGAGGAAGACGCCGCAGCCGACCAGGGCGAAGAGCACGGCGGTCAGCGCCTGGCCGTCGACGCGGCCGGAGAGGAGCCTGCGCGCCTCGTTCTCCTCCGCGTCGTCGGCCGGGATCAGGAGCCAGGCGAAGCCGTAGAAGATCAGGCCGAAGCCGCTGGTGATCGCGAGTACCGCGAGGCCGATGCGGAAGATCACCGGGTCCATGTCGCAGCGCCTGCCGAGCCCCGCGCAGACGCCGCCCAGCATTTTCTGCCGCCGGTCGCGGCGGAAGACGCGCTCGCCGACCGGCCGGCCGGCCTCGGTGGCCCGGTCGGACATGTCATCGCGCGGCTCGGTCCGCGTCGGCCTCGGCGCGGAGCCCTGCTGATCCGTCATGCGTCCATGGTGACGGGCGCGGGGCCGCCGCGGGAGCCGGGACGACCCTGGCCGGACCCTGATATCGCCCCTGACGGTCCCCGAGCCGCACAGATCAGGGGAGTCTCGGGGGTCGACCCTGATGCCCGTACCCCCGCGCCCGTGTGAACATCAATGTCATGCCAGAAGCCGCCGCACCCCCGATCGAAGACGAGCGGCCGCTGCGCAAGCTCTACCGCAGCGGTGACGGCCGCTGGCTCGGCGGGGTGGCGCGCGGTCTCGCCGGGCACCTCGGTCTGCCCGTCGTCTGGGTGCGGCTCATCTTCATCGGCCTGTGCATGGCGGACGGACTGGGAGCGCTGGTGTACGCCGCGTTCTGGTTCTTCGTGCCCCTGGGCGTCGGCGGCGTCGACGAGGCGCCGCGGCACCCGATGATGACCGCGGAGACCTCGCCCGACGGCCGCCGCAGACTCGTGGCCCGCAAGCCCGACAAGGGCCAGATCGTCGCGCTCCTCGCGATGGTCGCCGTCGCCATGGTCTTCATCAGCAGCGTTGACCTGACCGGCTCGGCCAAGGCGTATCTGGTGCCGACGCTCCTGGTCGGCGCGGGCGTCGCCCTGGTCTGGCGGCAGGCGGACAACGCCCGCAGGGCCCGCTGGATGGCGGTCGGCCGCCGCCGGCGCACCCTCACGATCGCCCGCTCCGCGGCCGGGGTGCTCCTCGTCGGCGCCGGAGTCTCCGGCATCTTCGTGCTGCAGGGCTCGGCCGCCCACCTCGGCGCCGTCCTGCAGGCCGCGCTCGCCGTGCTCGTCGGCATCGCGCTCCTCGCGGGCCCCTATCTCGTCCGCATGACGCAGGACCTCTCCGAGGAGCGGCTCATGCGCATCCGGGCCCAGGAGCGCGCCGAGGTCGCCGCGCATGTGCACGACTCGGTGCTGCACACCCTCACGCTGATCCAGCGCAACGCGGAGAATGCGGGCGAGGTCCGCCGCCTCGCCCGCGCCCAGGAGCGCGACCTGCGCGCCTGGCTCTACAAGCCGGAAGGCACCGGCAAGGACGAGGCGGAGGAGCCCGACACCCTCGCCGAGGCGGTCAGGCGCAGCGCCGCCGAGGTCGAGGACAAGCACGGCGTCCCCCTGGAGGTCGTGGTCGTCGGTGACTGCCCGCTCGACGACCGGCTCTCCGCACAGATGCAGGCCGCGCGGGAAGCAATGGTGAACGCCGCCAAGTACGGTGGCGAGGGCGGCGCGGTGCAGGTCTACGCCGAAGTCGAGGGCGACACCGTCTTCGTGTCGGTGCGGGACCGCGGCCCCGGCTTCGACCTGGACTCGATCCCCGCCGACCGCATGGGCGTAAGAGAATCGATCATCGGCCGCATGGAGCGCAACGGCGGCACGGCGCGGCTGCGCGCGGTGCCGGACGGCGGCACTGAGGTCGAACTGACCATGGAGAGGGCGGAAAAGTCGACATGAGCGACATGAGCGACGCCACTGAGGCGAACGAGCCGGGCGAGCCCACCGAGCCGGCGGAGCAGACCGGTGCCGGGCCCGAGCGTCGTGTGCGGGTCGTCCTCGTCGACGACCACCGGATGTTCCGTACGGGCGTGCAGGCCGAGATCGGCCAGACCGAGCGCACCGGCGTCGAGGTCGTCGGCGAGGCCGCCGATGTCGACCAGGCGGTCACGGTCATCACGGCCACCCGGCCCGAGGTCGTCCTCCTGGACGTGCACCTGCCGGGCGGCGGCGGCGTCGAAGTCCTGCGCCGCTGCGCCCCGTTGATGGCCGACGCGGAGAACCCGGTCCGGTTCCTCGCCCTGTCCGTGTCGGACGCGGCGGAGGACGTCATCGGCGTGATCCGCGGCGGCGCCCGCGGCTACGTCACCAAGACCATCACCGGCACGGACCTGGTGGCCTCCGTCTTCCGTGTGCAGGACGGCGACGCGGTCTTCTCGCCCCGCCTCGCGGGCTTCGTCCTGGACGCCTTCGCGTCGACGGACGCGCCCCCGATCGACGAGGACCTGGACCGCCTCACCCAGCGCGAGCGCGAGGTCCTCCGGCTCATCGCGCGCGGATACGCGTACAAGGAGATCGCCAAGCAGCTCTACATCTCCGTGAAGACGGTCGAGTCCCATGTCTCGGCGGTGCTGCGGAAGTTGCAGCTGTCGAACCGACACGAGCTGACGCGGTGGGCGACGGCGCGGCGGTTGGTCTGAGGGTCTGCGACCCCGGCGTGAGCGGCGCTCACGCCACCCGCGTAGCCCCCGCGAACGGCATCTGGTCGATGGGGGCGAGCCGCACCGGCGCGCTCGGGTTCGGGGCGTGGATCATCTGCCCGCCGCCCACATAGAGGCCGACGTGGCTGATGCCCGAGTAGAAGAACACCAGGTCGCCGGGGCGCAGTTCGGAGCGTGAGACCCGGCGGCCCGCGTCGATCTGGGAGTACGTGGTGCGGGGCAGGGCGACCCCCGCCGAGCGGTACGCGGCCTGGGTGAGGCCCGAGCAGTCGAAGGCGCTCGGGCCCGTGGCGCCCCACACATAGGGGCTGCCGAGCGCCTTGTAGGCGTATGAAACGGCTGCCGACGCGCGGGAGTTGGGGGCCTTGGACGTTCCCGCAGGGGTGGCCCTCGCGTCGGCGCGGGAGGCGCCGCTGCTGTCCCGGGCGGAGCCGCCGCCCGCGAGCTCGTCGGTGACGTCCGCGCGCTGGTCCCCGGTGAGTTCGGACAGCAGCCGCCGCGCCTCGCTCAGCTTCTTGGTGACCGTCTTCTTGTGCCGCTTCAGCTCCGCCTGGCGGGACTTGAGGTCGGCGAGCCGGTCGTCGGCCTCGCCGCGCAGCTGGTCGATCCCGCGCAGCTCCTCCTGGACGCGGGTGACGGCCGCGGCCTGCCTGCTGCCCGCGCGGTCGGCGAGCGTCGCGCGGTCCAGGAACTGCTCGGGGTCGGAGGAGAGCGCGAGCTGGACGGACGGGTCGAGGCCGCCGGTCCGGTACTGCGCGGCGGCGTACGAACCGAGGCCCTCGCGCGCGGAGTTGAGCCGGTCCTCCTTGCGGGCCGCCTCGTCGCGGAGCCCGTCCAGGGCCTTGTCCGCCTTGTCGGCCTTTTCCTTGGCGCCGTTGTACTTCTCGGTGGCTGCCTCCGCCTGGTGGTAGAGCGCGTCCACCTTGGCCTTCACCTCGGCGGGGCTGAGCTTGGGCTCCGCGTGCCCGGTGCCTTCGAACGCGGTGGCCGTCGCGGCCGACGCGAGTGCGAGGGTGGCGGCGGTACGGGCCGTATGGCCGCTGAGCGAGCGCTGTTTGGGCTTGCGGTGCGCTGCCACGAGTCGGGCCCCTTTCGCGTCCGGCGGCGGCCCGCACAGGGGAACGGGGCCGCCGCCGGACTTCTCGGCGGTGGTGGCCGACGGCCGCCCCTGGTCCGAGCGGCGGTGGGGAGCCGGTCACCTGGGCAAGGACGCTAAACCTGAGCGTCACGAGTTGGTGACGGATTGTCCGCAACTGACGCAAGGGGACTGTGTCGTGACCGTATGTGACCGAGGTGCCCGCGGGGCGGCGCCCCTCTCCCGTACACCTATGACCGATGTGGCGTTTGTGGCCGACCTCGTAGCCAAGGGGTGCTAACGCCCCGGAACACCGCCCCGGCTAGGCTCCGCCTCATGGACGTACTCATCCATCTCTTCGTCGGCCTGCACATCATCGGCATCGCCGCGCTCCTGGGCGGCTTCCTGACCCAGATGAAGCAGATCGGTGCGGGCACGGCCCGCTTCACGCCGGCCATGCTGCACGGCGCGCTCACCATGCTGGTCACGGGCGTCGTCCTGGTCGGCCTGAACCAGGCCGACGACAACCCCGTCAACAACATCAAGATCGGCGTGAAGCTCGCGCTGCTGATCGTGATCCTCGCGCTCGTCTATGTGAAGCGGGACGACGAGAAGGTGGACAAGGCGATGTTCGGGACGGTCGGCCTGTTCACGACGGCGAACATCTTCATCGCGGTGCTCTGGACCTGAGCCCACGGAACGCAAGAAGGGCACCCACGCGCGTGGG